>NZ_AZUQ01000001.1:642803-964205 GCF_000527155.1 Haloglycomyces albus DSM 45210
ACCCGGATCAACTTCACCTACTCGCTGTCATTGAAAGCAAACCTCTTGTGCGCCAAGAGACTTGCCTGCCCCGTCCCTCAGTGGTCGCACCGCTGTGCGACCAGGTTTGAGAGCGTAATTCATAATAATCATGGTACGCAATAGCGGAATATTCAGGGAGACAACATGTCCGAAGTCGACAAGCCAGATTGGCAAGACAACGCACCAACGAAACCGAAGTCGGTTCTCGGCGGTGACGTCGACGGAGTGTCCAGCTTCATCGACGGCCAAAAGGGAGCGCAGAAGTTCCAGGACAAAGTAGCGGGCACTCTGGGCAGCACCATGGGTGCGGACCTCGGCAGTTCCATCAACCGAACCACTGCCACTACCCCCAAGAGCCTCACCGATTGGGGCAACATCCAGACCATGTGCCAATCGCTCATGGCCATCGGCAAGAAGATTATGGGTGAGGCCGAGGATTTGGCCAGTGACGCTTCTAATGAGCCGGTTATCAGCCCAACGGAACTTGTCGGTCAATTCGTCGACGTCATCTTGGCGCTCCTGCCACCGCTGGAGGATCTCCTCCAGTTGGTCACCGGTAACGAGCAGGCGATGCAAGGATCGGCGGACATGTGGATGGCCGTGGTGGACGGTGCCGGACAAACCGGTGACTACATTAAAGAAGTCGGCGAGGCCGCTCTGGACGGTTGGGAGGGTGAAGCCTCCGATAAGGCACGTACCCGAATCGAAGAAGTCGGCAACGCCGTCAGTGTGACCGGAATGTGGGGGTACGCCGTCGGCATTGGACTGGCCGCCTATGCCCTCCTGGCAAAGTATCTGTTCGCCAAGCTGAAGGAATTCATCTCCGGGCAGATCTGGCATTTCATTTCAAAGGACGTACCCACATTGGTCGGTAGCGCCGGGATCGCCACACCTGCGGTCGCCGCCAGCCGAGCGGCGCAGATTGCCATCAAGGTCATCGATGCCATCACGTTGATTCAAGCGGCCATCACCATCTTTGAACTCGGATCGGAACTGTTCGACATGATCAAGGACATTGGCGGTCTCATCGGAGAGGCCACCGGGTTCCTCTCGTCGGAGGCGTAACGCCTCCCTTATTAGACAGGTATCACATGGATCCATCAAACATCAGTACCAAGATCGAAGAAATGCAGTCGGCCGCTGCCCGCATCGAAGGTGAATCGGTATCGGAGGACCACGCCGTCACCGTTCGAGTCGGAGTCAGCGGCACTATTAACGACCTCGAACTCAACCACCGCGCCTTCGAAATGAAAGGCGACGAGCTTGGCGAGCGCATTGTTGCCACGTACAAAGCCGCCCGAGTCGAAGCGAAACAACAGTTGTCGGAGGTCCAGGCCCAAGTGATGGGCGGCCCCGCACCCGATTACGGCGCCAGCGCCGAGGAGGTCGGCCTGGATGACATCCGTCGCCGTCTGAGAAAGGACACCGAATTATGCCGGAACGAAGTTCCTTCCCCGCTGATTTCGACAGCGCCATGCAGCACATGGAGGAGATCCGTCAAAACGCCGAGCAGACATTGACGACATACCTCGAGGTGCAGGAAGAGCTCGGCGCCGAGGTGACCGAGGTGCAGTCCGACGACGGCACCATCACCGTCACCCTCGACGCCAACGGCGATCTCGCCACGTTGTCGATCGCCGACGAGATCATGCGGCTGAAGGGGAATCTGACTCCCAAGATCATTGCGGTCGTGGAGGAGGCTTTCGCAACGCACGCTTTGCGACAGGCCGACATCGCCCAGCGTATGTTCGACAACCTCGACCTGTCCACGGCCACCGCGAGCGGACTGTCCTCTGAAGCCGTAACGCGAGCGCGGGACAACCTGAATTCGCAGTAATACGATTTCGTTGCGGGCCGGACCGCGAGATTGGGACCGTGCGCATGAGGTGAGGCCACCATGACAGGAGCGTATGGTGGCCTTTACTCGGCCACATCATACCGGCATACTGTCATGCGACCCCTGAGTTAATGGAGTACCTCATCGTGAACACCGCACAGGACGACTACACCGCACTTTTCATCATGGGCCCCATCATTGCGCTCGTCGCACTCGGTTTGGGCTTTATGGTGGTTCGCGGAGCCATGCACGGCCATCGCCTCAAACAAGGTAAGAAGGGACTTGAAACCGAGGGGCGGTATCTGCCCGGCGAGGCACAACGACGGGGGTGGCAGTACGCTCCCCGCGACGACAGGGCACTGACGCTGACCACCTTCGGGTCGGTGGAGCGGGCGACTCCAGCGGGTTCTCCGCAGCCGGGCTCCACCCCGCAACGGTCCAACGACAGTTCGCAGGATTTCGGACTCGGATTCGTTTTCGCCAATAACCCCACTACGGCCGCTGAGCATGTCATGAACTTCTCGGGGAATTTCGGTCAGTACACGATCTTCCAGCATCGGTATAACGACGCGACGCGAACCATGGACGAGCGTTACGTCTATGAGGAGAAACCGGCTGAGGCCAATTATCGTTCGGTATTCGCCGTACGGCTGCCCACGGTCACGCCGTTTTTGTACCTCACGCGACGTTCGCGAACCAGCGTCGACTTTCTGTCGTACGACATTAAAGTGGAAAACCACCGTTTCAACAAGAACTACTTCGTCTTCGGACACAGCCGACGATTTGCCAGCGATATCGTTCATCCCCGCTTTGTGGAGTGGATCGTGGGCAGCGAATTCGACCTGGGGACTCGGTTCGTTCTGCACAACGGGTGGTGTCTGGTTACCTTCGACCGCATTCTTCGCGCTCACGAACTCGACGCGGGAATCGGGGCTTTGGAGGGATTCCGTTCCCACATCCCCGACTTCGCTTGGGAGATGGAATACCAGGGTTGATCGATCCGCCGCCGAACGAAGCGCTTATGTACGCTTCTGGCGGCTGTGTCCGTTTCCTACCGCAGGGGACGGCTCTCAGCTGCTGGTAGCCTTGGCAGACGTGTCCACAGCTAACCTCATTAACCTCGAAGCAGTCAGCAAGGCCTATCCCGATTTGACGATCCTCGACTCCGTTTCACTCGGCGTCAATGCTGGTCAGCGCATCGGCGTGGTCGGTCGCAACGGTGACGGAAAATCCACCTTGCTCAACATTCTCAACGGCGGTACCGAGGTCGATTCGGGCCGTGTCGTCCGCACTCGTGGCACGAATGTCGTCACTTTGGGGCAGAGTGATGAATTGAACGATGGGCACACGGTCAAGCAGGCGTTGTTCGGCGACAGTGACGAGCACGAGTGGGCTTCCGACGCCGGTGTCCGCGAGGTTCTGACCGGACTCTTCAGCGGTATCGACGCCCCCATGCTCACCGAGGGGCTGCACAGCATGGTGAAGACTCTCTCGGGTGGGGAACGTCGTCGCGTGGACCTGGCTCGCGTCTTGACGTCGGGTGCGGACGTTCTACTGCTGGACGAGCCCACCAACCACCTGGATTTGGAGGCGATCGACTGGCTCGGTCAGTACTTGACCAAGCTCAAGGCCGCGATCGTCACCGTCACCCACGACCGTTGGTTTTTGGACCAGGCCGTCACCCGAGTCTGGGACATCCAACGCGGCCAGATCTATGACTACGAGGGCGGTTACTCCGAGTACGTCCTCTCTCGCGCCGAACGTCAACGGCAGGAAGCGGTCGCTGAGGAAAAGCGCCAGAATTTGATGCGCAAGGAACTGGCCTGGCTGCGTCGCGGCCCTAAGGCACGTACCTCGAAGTCGAAGTTCCGTGTCGACGCCGCCAATGAACTCATCGCCAATGAACCGCCGCCTCGCGACGACGCGGAATTGATGTCCTTCGCCACCGCTCGCCTGGGAAAGACGGCGTTTGAGATCCAGGACGCCACCATCACGGTCGGCGACTTGACGCTGTTTGAGCACCTTACCTGGATTCTGCCGCCCGGGAAACGGATCGGCCTCGTGGGCGTCAATGGGGCCGGAAAGACCACCCTGTTGCGCACACTCGCCGAGGCGACGGAGGAAAAGCAGCCTGAGCAGGGGCGCATTCGTGTGGGCCGAACGGTCAAGCTTGCCTGGTTGAGCCAACATCTGGAGGATTTGAACCCCGGTTGGCGGGTTCTGGAGGCCATCGAACAGGTGGCTAAACGCATTCAGCTGGGGAAGAAGGAAATGTCGGCCTCCCAGCTGGCGGAGCGACTCGGGTTCGTCGGCGGACGGCAATGGACCCATGTTCGCGACCTTTCGGGGGGCCAGAAACGTCGCCTGCAGTTGGCGCGATTGCTCATGGCCGAACCGAACGTCCTCTTTCTCGACGAACCGACCAACGATCTCGACATCGATACCTTGACTCAGCTGGAAGACCTACTGGACGACTGGCCGGGCACGTTGATCGTGGTCAGCCACGACCGGTATTTCACCGAGCGGGTCAGCGACGAAATCTGGGCCGTACCCGGGGATCGGGACTTGAGAATGCTCCCGCGCGGGATCGAGGAATACCTGGACATGCGTCGTAACCAAGAGAGTGCAACGCCGCAGAAGTCCGCTGGAAACGGCGCGAAGGCCCCGTCTCAAGCGACCATCGATCGGGCCACGCAGAAGGAGATGTCGAAGTTGGAGCGGAAGCTCGACAAGATCGAATCCAAGATCGCTTCCCTGCACGAGGACATGGCCACGTACGCCACCGACGGCGATAAGTTGGGCGAGCTACAGTCTCAGCTTGCGGACTTGGAATCGGAACGTAATTCCCTCGAAGAACGGTGGCTTGAACTCGCGGAGTGACGAGCAATGGTCTCCGGCCGGTATCACCTGAGGGTGGTATCGGCATTTTTTGACGGTTCCGTGATGTTCCTTGCACGCCAACAATTGTGGCGCGACAATTAACTGTCAAATAGTTGACAACCAATGTCCATAACACCTCAGGTGCCCAAAACCGCGCGGTAACTTCGATGACCTACTCTCGGTAATATCCAAACCACTACTAAACTCACTATTTACATCTATAAAATTCTGCATTAGGCTCTTTCCTTGAGTGGCTTCGGCCACGATCGCACTATTGCGTAGGTCAACCCTCCGCAATAACGCAACTGGACAAACGAATGAGAGGGCCATCCCTAATGTCACAGAGAAGACTCCTGCGAAGAGCGGGTGCCGGCCTCTTTGCCGCCACCATTGCGGCCGCAGGCGTAGCCGCCGGCGCAACCAGCGTACAGGCGGAGGACGCCGAGCCGGACCTACGCGGAACCGCACACTCGGCCGCAATCGACAACGAGTACTTCGTCGTCTACGAAGACCGCTTCTCGACCATGAACTTTGAGGCGGAAGCCAAGTCACAAGGCGTCGAGGACATCAAGACCTACAGCGTACTCAACGGCTTCTTCGGGGAAATGTCGGAGAAGCAGGCCGAAGCCTTCGCTTCTCAGCCTGGGGTTGACTATGTGGAGCAAAACCGCGAGATCTCCATCAACGCCTCCGGTAGCCAAAGCAATCCCACGTGGGGACTGGACCGCGTAGACCAGCGCGACCTTCCCATGGACGATACCTACAACTGGGATAACGATGGAAACGGCGTGCACGCCTACATCATCGACACCGGTATCAACACCAGTCACCAAGAGTTCTCCGGACGCACCGCGCCAGGTTACGACGCTGTCGGTGGCGGAACCGACGACTGCAACGGACACGGCACGCACGTGGCCGGTACCGTCGCGGGATCCGAATACGGTGTCGCCAAGGAAGCGACCGTCGTACCCGTCCGCGTCCTGGACTGCAACGGTAGTGGCTCCTTCGACGGTGTCGTGGACGGCATCGAGTGGGTTGCCAACAACGCCAACAAGCCGGCCGTGGCCAACATGAGCCTTGGCGCCGACAACTCCAGCGCGCTGAACGACTCGGTCGACAACGCCGTCGCCAGCGGCGTGACCTTCGCCGTGGCCGCCGGTAACGGCGACAACGACGCCTGCAACAACACGCCCGCCGGTGCCAACGACGTCCTGACCGTCGCCGCCAGCGACAGCAGTGACGGTAAGGCCAGCTTCTCCGCATGGGGTTCCTGCATTGAGGTCTTCGCTCCCGGAGTCAACATCACCTCCGCGTGGCACACCTCTGACAGTGCGACCAACACCATTAGCGGTACCTCCATGGCCAGCCCGCACGTGGCCGGCGCTGTGGCCATTTACCTGTCCGAGAACCCCAGCGCTTCGACCACCGAGGTCGAAAACTGGGTCGTCGACAACGCGAGCACCAATAAGATCAGCAACCCCGAGGGTTCCCCGAACCGTCTGCTGCACACGCTGCTCGACGGTGACGGTGGAGGCGACGAGCCCCCGCCGGACCCGGGCGAATGCTCCGGTGTCAACACCACCTCCACTCCCATCCCGGACAACTCGACCGTTACCAGCACCATTGAGCTGGACTGTGACGGTGGAACCGTCTCCACCGGTTCGGTCAGCGTTGACATCTCCCACACCTACCGTGGTGACCTGGAGATCAACCTGATCGCTCCGAACGGCGACACCACCAACCTCAAGATGAACGGTTGGGACAGCGGTGACGACGTAGTGGAAACCTACCCGGTCTCCTTCAACGACATTCCGGGCGACGGAACCTGGACCCTGGAGATCATCGACCACTACTCCTGGGACACTGGAACGCTGAACGAATGGAGCCTTAGCTTCGGCTAAAGCAGTTCGAATCGTTCGAGTCTAATGGAGATAGATTGAGGGGCGCGGCTTTGCAGCCGCGCCCCTCAATTCGTTCGCTAGGTTCATTCCGACACGGAATGAGGTCTACATGAAAACCGCTACTCCGACCGTCACGAGCGCGAGACCGCCGATGGCGTAGAAATGACCGGAATTGACCGGATCGCGTTTCTTCCACCACGGAATAATGACCATAACGGCCAGAAGCACGGCGAGAACGGCCTTGATTCCGATTTTCATATGATCGGCATCCGATCCCGCCAGTCCGGTAAGGAAAATTCCGGTCACCAGCTGCACGGCCACTCCGAGCAACATGGCGAAATTGATCGTGAATTTCTTGGCGAACACCGCCGCGAGCCAACCGCCCACCAGGGCGGCAAACCCAAGCAAGTGGATATAGCGAAGAATAAGCTGCAATACGTCCATATCCGTGAGTATTTCAGAGACCGCCACGTCCAAAGGGACTGCAAAGCTAACTTAAGCCTGCCGTCACAGCTCCTCAACAGGACAAACAAAAACGGCGGAAACGAAACCGGTTCGTCTCCGCCGCCTCTTATCAGATTCAAATCAACTCAACCTGAGCCGAACTACTTTAACCAAGCTCCTCACCAGGAAACCACAATCCGAGCGACCCGGATGTCCAATGCAAATCCCGCGCTCTGCCACCTTCCAATCGACAACCTTCCAGCGAAGCGCAGAAGCGGTAGAGCTGGCTCCACCGCCAAATGAGCGCTGCCGTCACGCCGTCCCCAGGGACGAGCCAACCGGCGAGCCGCCAACAACGCGCCGTAGGCGCGTGTGCAGCGGCGGTAGAGCCGGCTATGTCTCCTTAAGAGCTCAACCACGGCACTTTCCCCAGGGGCGAGCCAACTGGCGAGCTTCGAACGAAGTGGAGAAGCGGTAGAGCTGGAGAGGAGCTCAGCCACTGCACAGTGCGTTGAATAGTGGGGTTCTCAGGTTCCACGCGTGCTCACGCACGCGGGGTTCTGAGAACGCCGCTAGGCAACGTGCTGTGCAGTGGCTGAGCGGTCACGCACCACCCTGTCCGGACATGCCGCCTCGCGGCCCCGAGCCGGGGCTCTTCGGAGGTGGCATGGTTCCACCGGAACTGGGGTTCTTCGGTGCCGTAGAATGGCTGAGCGCCTCGACGACGTCGTCCACCACTTCATCGGTGTCGGGCTTTTCGTCGCCTCGGAACGTGATGTGGGTGTTCTCGACATCGTACGGGTCGCCGTCGACGTCCACGACCACGATTTGACCGGCACCAAGCTCTCCGAACAGGATCTTTTCGGACAGAACGTCCTCGATCTCGCGCTGGATCGTGCGACGCAACGGCCGAGCACCGAGCACCGGGTCGTAGCCCTTGTGACCGAGGTACTTCTTGGCGTTGTCGGTCAGTTCGAGCGCCATGTCCCGGTTGCGCAGCTGCTCTTCGATGCGCAGGGTCATGAGGTCCACGATCTCGACGATTTCGTCCTCCGCGAGCTTCGGGAACACGATGGTGTCGTCGATACGGTTGAGGAACTCGGGCCGGAAGTGGTTCTTCAGCTCGTCCGAAACCGTGTTCTTCATGCGTTCGTAGTCGTTCTCGTCTTCGTCGCCTGCCTGGAAACCGAGCGAGACGGCCTTGCCGACGTCGCGGGAACCCAGGTTGGTCGTCAGAATCAGAACGGTGTTCTTGAAGTCCACGATGCGACCCTGACCGTCGGTGAGTCGACCGTCCTCCAGAATCTGGAGCAAGGTGTTGAACACGTCCGGGTGGGCCTTTTCGATCTCGTCGAACAGAACCACTGAGAACGGCTTGCGCCGTACCTTCTCGGTCAGCTGGCCGCCTTCGTCGTAGCCGACGTACCCGGGAGGGGCACCGACCAGACGCGAGACGGTGTAGCGGTCGTGGAATTCGCTCATGTCCAATTGAATGAGCGATTCTTCGGAGCCGAAGAGGAACTCGGCCAGCGCCTTGGCCAGTTCGGTCTTACCGACACCGGACGGACCGGCGAAGATGAACGAACCGGACGGACGCTTCGGGTCCTTCAGGCCGGCACGCGTACGACGGATGGCCTGACTGACGGCCTTGACCGCATCGGTCTGTCCGACGATGCGCTTGTGCAGCTCGTCTTCCATGCGCAGCAGACGGGTGGTCTCTTCTTCGGTCAGCTTGTAGACCGGGATACCCGTCCAGTTGGCCAGGACTTCCGAAATCATTTCCTCGTCGACTTCGCTGACCTGGTCCAGGTCACCGGCCTTCCATTCGCGTTCACGCTCGGACCGCTTGTCCTGCAGCTGCTTCTCCGAGTCACGTAGACGCGCGGCAGCTTCGAAGTCCTGCCCGTCGATGGCCGCTTCCTTCTCCCGGCGGGTTTCGGCGATCTCCTCGTCGATCTCGCGGAGGTCCGGCGGAGCGGTCATGCGGCGGATACGCATCCGCGCCCCCGCCTCGTCGATCAGGTCGATGGCCTTGTCCGGCAGGTAACGGTCGGAGATGTAGCGATCGGCCAGCGTGGCCGCCTGTACCAGGGCGCCGTCGGTAATCGACACGCGGTGGTGGGCCTCGTAGCGGTCGCGTAGTCCTTTGAGAATGTCGATGGTGTGCGACAGGCTCGGTTCGGCTACCTGGATGGGCTGGAAGCGACGTTCCAGGGCGGCGTCCTTTTCGAGGTACTTGCGGTACTCGTCGAGCGTGGTCGCCCCGATGGTCTGTAGCTCTCCCCGAGCCAACATCGGCTTCAGGATGCTGGCGGCGTCTATGGCGCCTTCGGCCGCTCCCGCGCCGACGAGAGTGTGGATCTCGTCGATGAACAGGATGATGTCACCGCGCGTCTTGATTTCCTTGAGAACCTTCTTGAGGCGCTCCTCAAAGTCACCGCGGTAACGCGACCCGGCCACCAACGCACCGAGGTCCAGCGTGTACAGCTGCTTGTCGTTGAGTGTTTCGGGGACTTCGCCCTTGTTGATCGCCTGCGCCAGACCTTCGACGGCGGCGGTTTTACCGACACCGGGTTCACCGATCAGCACCGGGTTGTTCTTCGAACGGCGGGACAGGACCTGCATGACCCGTTCGATCTCTTTCTGCCGCCCGATGACGGGATCGAGCTTGCCTTCCTTGGCCGCCTGAGTCAGATTGCGACCGAACTGGTCCAATACGAGCGAGCCGCTCTGCTGCCCCTCGGTGGCGGTGGCTCCTCCCGCGGTTGCTCCGGCGGTTTCCTTGCCGCCCTGGTAGCCGCTCAGCAGCTGCAGCACCTGCTGGCGCACCCGGTTGAGGTCGGCACCCAACTTGATCAACACCTGGGCGGCGACGCCCTCACCTTCCCGAATCAAACCAAGAAGGATGTGCTCAGTGCCAATGTAGTTGTGCCCCAGCTGGAGCGCCTCGCGTAGCGAGTATTCCAAAACTTTACGAGCGCGTGGAGTAAAGGGAATGTGGCCGGAAGGGGCCTGCTGCCCTTGACCAATGATCTCTTCCACCTGCTGACGGACGCCTTCTAGCGAGATACCAAGGCTCTCGAGGGCCTTGGCGGCGACGCCCTCACCTTCATGGATCAACCCCAGAAGAATGTGCTCAGTGCCAATGTAGTTGTGGTTGAGCATCCTGGCTTCTTCTTGGGCCAGGACGACGACCCGTCGTGCCCGATCGGTAAAACGTTCAAACATATATTCGTTGCTCCTCGCGCTATTAACCCTATGGCTATACCTTATCTCTCTCCAGCGATTCTGGCTGGTGCCACGTACTGATAACACGGCCTGAGAGGCTGAAATTCCAGCGTCTCCTGCTGTGTCGTTCGCAGCAAGCGAACAGAGGCTGAAGCACTGAAATGCTGGTAAGAAGCTGGGACCATGGGTGGATGTCAACGGCGGGGGAAGCGGGGGCTGCTTCGGTTCAACCGCTGGTGGTCGTGAACGCCGACCTTCCGGCTCTGGAAGGTGCGTTGTCCTGGGGTGATGCACTACTGGTGGACGGTTCGACGTTCGCCCGGTCGGCGTGGAGGTGCGGTCCTCACACCGACCGGGTGAATCTGGCGCGAACCTGGATGATCTGCCGAACTACATTGTGGTGGTCGGTCGGGGTTTAGGTTGAGGCCTTATCGGCGTGGAAGGCGGCGACGACATCGCCTGGGATACGACCGCGAGGTGCGATTTGATATCCCTTTTGCTCCGCCCATTCCCGAATGGCCTTGTTCTGTTCCCGGTCGACGGTAGGGGCCTGGCGACGTGATCGCCGACGCGAGCCACGCCCCGGGTCCACCGAATAACGCCCTAGGCGGGTGCCTGCGGCCTGATACTTGGCCAGGGCATTACGCAGTTCACTGGCATTAGCAGCGGAAAGATCGATTTCGTAGGCGTCCCCATCGATGCCGAAACGAACGGTTTCATCGCCTTCGCTGTTATCCAGGTCGTCAATGAGGATGACTTTATGCTGTTTAACCATGCTCTTTCCCTTCCAAGAACTGGGCGAATTTCGAGTTCTGCCCGTTCCCCGTCAGCGGGATGAACCGCCGTCTTTGCCGAGCACGAACCTGAATTCGTGTCTAGTTACGGGTATCGTTCTGGACAGGTTTCCTCGGCGTCCGGTATCGCGACGATCGGTCGAAACCGAAAGCGCGATTCATTTATCGAATAGTTCGATAAAATCGCCGCAGCCCTTGTGTGTTTACACGAGGTCATTTTTATTGTTTGCTTTGGATGATATATGTCGCCTTTACGGCTCTAATACGTGGGGTCCATTGGCTATTCTGATACTCAAGGGAAAACCCTCATCATTACTATTTGGACGGTATCGATCACCGAAATACGAAAGGCCACCCTTCGCTATTGGAAGAGTGGCCCTGAGGGTCATTAACGTTCTCGCCCTATATGTTCACCGCATCGATTTCGCACGGTAATCGCTATTCAAGTACCATTTACGACCGTGAGGACGGCACGGCCTCCCTCTACAAACGGCACCGATCCAGGTCGATGACGACGCTCGACGCTTGTGTCGTATAGATCCCGTGTTGTGCGGATTGACGCTTCCATGCCGACGGTGCCCATCGCAGCGCGAGGCCCGGGGCCGTCGGCGGTTCGCTGTCATACCGTCGTAGCCGGGCGAAACGAGCACGTGACGGGGACGGGGTGCGGCCTCGCTCCCACGAACGAGGCGGCGTTTTACTCCGGCTTGACCAGCGGGAATAGGATCGTTTCCCGAATACCGTTCCCGGTCAGGGCCATGAGTAGGCGATCGATCCCCATACCCATACCCCCCGAAGGCGGCATTCCGTATTCCATCGCCCGCAGGAAGTCTTCATCGACGTTCATGGCTTCGTCATCGCCTTGGGCGGCCAGTCGCGCCTGTTCCTCGAAGCGTTCGCGCTGAATGACCGGATCCACCAATTCCGAGTATCCGGTCGCCAATTCAAATCCTCGTACATAGAGGTCCCATTTTTCGGTCAATCCCGGTTCCGTACGGTGTCCTGCGGTCAGCGGCGAGGTGTCTTCAGGGAAATCGAACACGAATGTCGGCTCGTGCAGCTTGTCGGCAACCAGGTGTTCAAATATCTCTTCGGACAGCTTGCCGTGATTCCAGACTGGATCAACCGACAGTTCAACCTTCTCGGCAATCTCACGAAGTCGCTCGTAGGAAGTGTTGACCGTAATTTCCTCACCTAGGGCCTCGGAAATGGCTCCGTAGAGAGTGATCTTCTTCCATTCTCCGCCGAAGTCGTATTCCGTACCATCGGACAAAGTGACCTGGGTGGAACCGAATACCGATTTCGCCGATCCCAGGATGAGGGAGCGGGTCAATTCCGCTACCGAGTGATAGTCTCCATATGCCTGATATGCCTCCAGCATGGCGAATTCGGGCGAATGCGAGGAGTCCGCGCCTTCATTGCGGAAATTGCGGTTGATTTCAAAGACCCGTTCAATGCCACCCACTACGCAACGCTTCAAATACAGCTCTGGAGCGATACGCATGTACAGATCCATATCGTAGGCATTCATATGGGTGACGAAGGGGCGCGCGGTGGCCCCACCTGGCTGTACCTGCAGCATCGGGGTCTCGACTTCAATGAAGTCGTTGTCGTGGAGCTGGTCGCGCAAGGACCGCATGACCTCGGCACGTTGCCGGGCGTTCTGGCGCGCGTCGGGACGCACGATCAAGTCGAGGTAGCGCTGGCGAACCCGAGTCTCCTCGGCCAGGGGCTTGTGTTCCACCGGCAGCGGCCGCAGGCTCTTGGCGGTGATCTCGTAGGAGTCGGCCATGATGGACAGCTCCCCACGCTTCGACGTCACCACTTCGCCGGTGACACCGATATGGTCGCCGATGTCGACGATGTGCTTCCATTCGGCCAGCGCGTCCGCACCCACCTTGCCTTGCGACAGCATGACTTGGAATTCGGTTCCATCGCCTTCACGGAGACGGGCGAAGCACAGTTTCCCTGCCGTGCGCAGGAAAATCACGCGACCTGTCGTAGCGGCGACATCCCCGGAATGTTCCCCGGCTTCCAGCCGACCGTACTGTTCCCGCAGCTGCGCCAGGGTGTGAGTACGGGGGTAGCCGAGCGTGTAGGGTTTCTTCCCCGCCTCGAGCAGTTCGCTGCGCTTACCGCGCCGAATCTGCATCTGCTCGGGAAGGTCTTGGTCGAAATCTGGAGTTTCATTTTGCTCGGTCACCTTATTAGGATAAGGTGCCGAGCTGGATTGTTGCTAATCCATACGCCGGTGTCGTATCACACCACAACAAATCGGTCGATACCACCGTCCATCGATACCGTTGACCGGGTAGTCATCGGTCGGAGTGGAAGGCGAAACTCGAGTACCCCACCACCCGATCGGGCGTGCCGAAGGTATCGGCCGACGACCCGAGACGCAGCCGTCGCGCCGTCAAGCCGCGTTGTGCGGCCCATTCGAGTAGACCGCGAAGGGCGAAGATGCCACAGGCACGTTCCATGGAGATACGTCTCGGTTGGAGCGCGACGATCGCCTCGGCCGTCTGCCCGTCGAGCTCGGCGGCGGTGTCGCGGTCGTGGTAGTGCGACAGGTCGGTGGAGCACAGAACGACCGTTCCCTCCTCGGCTCGCTCGGCTACCAGACGGTCGATCAGGGTCGCGGTATCGCCGGGGTCGCTCATTCCGACCGCCACGGGAGTGATCGTGAACCCCTCCGGCAGGATCGACTGGAGAAAGGGCAACTGCACCTCCAGCGAATGCTCCTTGAGGTGCGGTTGAGCCATCGTTGGCGCGGCATCGGTGGCGCGCAGCCTCACGTCCCCCAGTGGGGTCGACCAGGCCGGTGCGGGGCTGGCGGCATACCCGTGGAGAGGATAGCGATGGCTCGGGCCGAGGAGGATCACGTTGGAGAACTCCGAAACGTGACGGGCCATGCGGGCGTACACCTCCGCCGCCACTCCTCCAGAAAAACGCAGGCCGGCATGGGGAACGATATAGGCCTCCGCCAATGACGTCCTCTCCTCACTTACCGAGACCGACCGCAACAAGGCGTCGACCTCGTCTCGCAGCCCGTTCGGATCGGATTTGTAGAACATTCCGGATACGGCAGGGGGACGGACCGCACTTGTATTGGTCATATTTCTGACACTTTCGAGTTAGGCTCCACTGTTATCGCTGAGACGATCGTCCCAGGTATATCGGTTGACGCTTGGGCCCCCATCGACCTGGAAGACTATGTCCCTCAGGGGGATCAAACCGTCCCGGCAGAGCACGGCCACAGTCGCGGCAGCAACCCGCCTCATCCAAACGGTACTGCAAAATGCGGTATCGGTCGCGGACGACGACCGCGGTGCCGCAGCCGGGGCAATAGGTCGTCTGGCCCTCCACATCGCGCACGTTGCCGGTATAGACGAACCGCAGCCCCTCTTCACGGGCGATCTCCCGTGAACGACGCAGGGTCTCCGGTGGGGTGGGCGGCACGTCGCGCATCTTGAAGTCGGGGTGAAAAGCGCTGAAGTGAAGAGGCACGTCCGGCCCGAGCTCGCGGTAAATCCACCGGCTTTCGCGACGAATCTCCTCGGGGTCGTCATTGTGCCCGGGGATCAGCAGCGTCGTAATTTCCGTCCACACATCGGTTTCGTGAATCAAATACGTCAAAGTGTTCAGAACGGTGTTCAACGACGACAGGGTGATCTTGCGATAGAAGCGCTCATTGAACGCCTTGAGATCAATGTTGGCGGCATCGACGTGTGCGTACAACTCCCGTCGTGCCGCGGGCTCTATGTAGCCGGCCGACACCACGATGGTACGCAGTCCGGCGTTCCGGCACGCCTGAGCGGTGTCGGCGGCGTACTCAACGAAGATCGTGGGGTCGTTGTAAGTGAAGGCGATCGACGCGCAGTCCGCTTCCACGGCGGCGGAGGCGAGTTCGGTCGGGTGAGCCGAGGAGGTCAACGTATCGATTTCGCGGGATTTGGAAATATCCCAGTTTTGACAGAATCGACAGCCCAGATTGCAGCCCGCCGTCCCAAAGGACAGCACGGGGGTACCGGGAATGAAGTGGTTCAGGGGTTTCTTTTCGACCGGGTCGACGCAAAACCCACTGGAACGCCCGTACGTGGTCAGCACGATCTGGTCGTTCTGCCGGGCACGCACGAAACATAGCCCACGCTGCCCCTCCCGCAAGCGACACGCACGTGGACAGACCTGGCATTCAATGCGTCCATCGTCCAGGGTCCGCCAGTACTCGGTGCCAATGGTGAATTCATCGGCACCGGGTACCGGGGAACGCGATGCTATGACCGGTGCCATACCTCAAGAGTAGGGCATGCGGAAATTTGGGGCCAACGCGCGGCCGGGCTTAATTCAACCGGTGCCCGTCGGTGGCTGAGAACAGGTGTTCGCGACCGGCTTCGGGAACGATGTGGATCGTCTGCCCCAGACGAGGCACGCGATGCGGATCGCACCGCACGGTGAATCGTTCGCTTTCCAGCGCCGCTCCGGCCGACCCCTCCGAGGAGGTGGGTTTGCCGTAGACGAAGGCCTCACTACCGAGCTCCTCGACCAGCTCGACCTCCATCTCGAAACCGTCACCCGGCTGTTCGGACAGGTGGCAGTGTTCGGGACGAATCCCGACGGTCACGGACTTATCGCTGTCCTGTTCCACGCGCCGACGCATCTCCGGGGTCATGGGCAGAGAGGTACCGCCGAAACGCGCCCCGTCCTCGTCGAACGGAACGGTCACCAGGTTCATGGCGGGCGAGCCGATAAAGCCGGCCACGAACAGGTTCTCCGGCTTCTCATACAGCACTCGGGGTGTCTCGCACTGTTGTAGAAGGCCGTCCTTCAACACCGCGATCCGGTGGCCCATGGTCATCGCCTCAACCTGGTCGTGCGTGACGTAGACGGTGGTAATCCCCAGACGCTGCTGCAGGGAGGCGATTTGCGACCGAGTCTGGACCCGGAGTTTGGCGTCGAGGTTCGACAGCGGCTCGTCCATGAGGAAGACCTGCGGTTCACGCACGATCGCGCGTCCCATCGCCACACGCTGGCGCTGTCCGCCCGACAAGGCCTTAGGTTTACGGTCAAGATATTCGGTGAGATCAAGCAGCTTAGCCGCTTCGGTGACCCGCTCGCGGATGACGTTCTTGGGCGTTCGCTTCAGTTTGAGCGCGAAACCCATGTTGTCGAAGACGCTCATATGGGGATAGAGCGCGTAGTTTTGAAACACCATGGCGATATCTCGCTCTTTGGGCTCCATGTGCGTGACGTCCGTATCGTCGATCCAGATCGACCCGGAGGTGACTTCTTCCAGACCGGCAAGCATGCGTAGCGAGGTTGATTTTCCGCAACCGGAGGGTCCCACCAGGACCAGGAACTCTCCCGCTTCGATCTCCAAATCGAGCTGGTCGACGGCCGGCACATCGCTGCCGGGATACAGGCGACTGGCGCCCTTATAGCTGACTGTAGCCATGGGTGATTCTTCCTTTCACTGGCAGGTACGTGCCAGACGATCCGTTGTAAAAGGTCAACTGGGTCAACGACGACGCTCTTCGACGGAATGCCGCCCACTCGCACACGTCTATTATCCGACGAGGCAACGTGGCATTGACCCAAGATATTCGCTTATTCCGATCCGCCCGGTTGGGCAGGACCACCCCGTGAAGTCGTGAGACAACTTCACAAAGTTAGCTCGGATCCTACCTCACCCGGCTGTTCCGCCTTCACTGGGGAGCGACCATACGAATCAACGCCACCGACCCCACCTGCCGAGACTCCACTATTTCCAGGGGCCGATCCGGCCCGAAAGCGAACCGACCGTCTCGCACCAAACGCGGTGCCCGAGAATCACCCACAAAGAAGGGGGCCACCGCCACATGCATCTCATCGACCAGACCGGCCGTGAGGAATTCGGTGTGGATTCCGCTGCCACCTTCTACCAAGAGGCGCGATACACCATGATCGTCCAAGTACGCGCATATCGCTTCGGCGTCGACCCGCTTTCCGGAATTCACGACCGTCGCGACCTCCCCCAATCTCGAATCCACCCGCTGAAAGGAGTCGGCCTCGGTGAAGACGATTTTGTCGCTCTCGCCCAAGGCGAAAAAACGGGCATGGGGATCCAAGCCGTTTCTGGTCACGGTGACCTTAACGGGATTCGGACTTTTACCCGACAACTGCCGCAATTGTTGCCGTTCCGGAGATCGCACCATCAAGCGCGGATCATCCTGACGAATCGTCTCCGCCCCCACCAATATCGCGTCGACGGTTGCCCGGAGGCGGTCCACCCGATCAAAGTCGGCGGCGTCGGACAGGAGGAGACGACGGTCAGAAGCATCGTCCAGATAACCGTCCAAAGACATGGCCGCCGACAGAATCACAAACGGACGTGGCATGCGAACCTCCCCATCGCTCGATCGTCCCGACGATCATATCGGTCGAGCGACGACCCACACGCCGACGGCGCACGCACCATTGAAGGAATTTTCGCAGCGACGCCATGGCCGGTCATCGTCACACCCCGAGACTCCAGTGGAGGCCTAGGAGACCTTTGCCTCCTGAGGCTCCGACTTCCAACGACGCATCACTCGACGGTCGAAGTACAAGGTGAAGAAGGGCGGAATGGAACAGGCCAGGCCGATGGCCAACTCCTTCACCGAGGGGAAATGGTTACGGCAGACCACCAGGACCGAGGCCACGTACACCATGAACAGCACCCCGTGAACTGGCCCGAAGATCTGCACTCCGATCTCGTTGCCCGAGCCGAGATACTTGACGAACATACCGGCCAAAAGCCCCGCCCACGACACGGCTTCGGCTATCGCAGCTGCTTGAAATACTTTCAAATCTCGCGGAATCACAGTGGCAGAATAGCAAGCAATACCGAGTAACCTAGGACTCACACAAGCGGAAGGAACAGAATGGCCTCAAGCACCCCCGCGCCCGACCCAGGCGATGAACCCTCTCGCATGCCCTGGCTGGCGTTCTGGACCTTCGGCCTCGCCACACCGTTTATCTTCATCCAGGTTGCTCATCGCAAACCCACGCAGCAAAACAAAACCGCGCTCGCGGTCTACATGGGTTCCTTGGTGGCCACCGTCTGCACCTTGGGGATCGCCGGAATCCTCGTGCCGCTCGTGTTGTGGGGCGTCGGCACCGTCCATCTGTTCGCAATACGAGACGACGTCTGGCCGCGCGGGAACCACCGCCGCAGCAACCCTCTCGCCGACTTCGACCCCACCAAGCTCTTTTCGCGCTTGAGCGCGACGCCGACACCCATCGACCATGTGGCTCAAGCGAAGCAGGAAAGGAACGCGGCGAGGGAGACTGTGGCGGACGATCCCATGCTGGCCAAGAAACTCGGGATCGGTCGGCCGGACCTCAACGACCGCGCGGTTGAAGACGGCGGACTCGTCGACCTCAATCACGCCCCCGCTGAAGCTCTGATGACTTTGCCCGGCATCAATAAACAGGTCTCCCACGACATCGTCGACTACCGCGAGCGCCACGGATCGATCGCCGATTTCGGGGAACTAGTCTTCGCCGTCAATGTCAACCCGAAGTTCGAATCCCAGCTCAAAGAGTATGCGATCTTCATTCCTTAACCCTCGAGATCGAACAAGCCAAATGTGTTACATCGAGTACAGTTACCCGTTCCCCGCCGTGCTTCGCACTATCAATTCGGGTAAGATGGGCGGCACATGCCGACATGGCGCAATTGGCAGCGCAACTGTCTTGTAAACAGTAGGTTAGGGGTTCGAGTCCCCTTGTCGGCTCCAATTATTCAGCGGCTGAACTGCGGAGACGCATCTTCAACATCAACTAGAGCCAGCTGTATATTCCAGTCGATGCCGTACTGTAGCAGGAGCTGTAGCAGAATTACGTATCTTCGCTGAATACAGTACGGTTCAATCGCTCAGCTGTGTCCGTCAGTACGTCTGTCGAGACATTCTGGTATCGCCTGGTCCTTCCATTCAGGCGCGGGTGCATGATGAGGTAAAGAGCTTCGCCGCGATGTTCACAGGCTTGCGCGAATCGCAGGCAGCACGTGATCAGCTCGTCGCCGACCTCGGAACCGTCCTCGACGACAACCCATGGATGCACGGAATCGACATCGACCTGGAGCAAGGCGGGGGCGAGGAGAACGCGGCCGGGAACGAGGCGATTTTCCAAGCGGTCGCTGATCTCGCGCACGGGGCGGGCTGCAATGCTCCGCCGCACTCCCGCCGCTCACCATTACCGGGTCGGTGGGTGGAGAGGACTGGTGTCGGTACGACGAACTCGGGCAGATGCTCGACCATGTCGAGACCATGTCGAACGATTTCGCTTGGCGCGGTTCGACGCCTGGGCCGATTAGTCTCGGCTGGTGGTTGGAGGACGTTTACAACTACGCAGTGACTCAACTTGACCCGCAACAGGTTTGCATGGGTCTCCCGCTGTACGGCGGGTTTTGGGTTATCCATCATTATCCGGAAGACCCCGGCGGGATGGTGAGGCAACACGGGCTCGTACTACGCCGTCGAGGGATTTTTCAACGGCTATCTGGCGTACGACGGGACGTTTGACAACCCGGACGGGTCGGGTTCGACAAGATCGGTTGGTTGGCGTACCGCGATCATGACAGTTGGTTCGCCTGGGGATTCCTCGGGTGCTACGACTAGGGCGACGTTGTCGGCTTCGACACCGACGCGTTCCAAAAGCGCGCCTCCATTGTCAGGTACGGCTTGCCTTCGCCCGCAACGCTCTGGGATATGGTCGACAACTCCGTCACCGACGAGTACGCAATGTATGACATTGAACCGCGCCGGGTACCACGTACCGACGGGACACTTGTCGGCCCCCGTAACGGCTACACGCTCAGTGTTGAACTACTCCAGCGTGACCCGATCGCAGCGACGATCATCGACGACGTCGCGACCTCACAGTCGCAGGTGGACACGCTGTTCACGCAGTCCGGCGCGTGGAGACACTGGGACCTCGACGGATACACCCAATACCGGGGCAGCGGTGGGCTCGACTTCGATAATGACTTCGAGTCGCAGTCGCTGTATCTCCAAGCGCGAGTTCAATTTCCCGTCGCGGGTGCGGTCCGGTTGAACATCTGCGGCATTACGGCCGAACTGTTTTCGGACGGGACGCTGCGGCTCCTGCGCGGCTCAACCGTCCTCGACTCCACGACCGTCGGTGCCATCGAAGTCGGCGCGCCAGCCGGATCGGGGCGTGCCGTGGTCACGCTGCGCGTGAGGGACTCGACCGCTCGGGTCTATTACTCGGATGCTGAATCGTGGGTACCGCTCGTCCTCGAGGCCACCCTCGACCCCGTTGCAGGTACTGGAGCGTGCGGCAACGACACCGACGAGGAGATGTGGATCGATCACCTATACCTCGGCGACGGCTGGTGGTACCAATCCCGCGAAGCCGTCGATATCGACCTCGACGGGCAAACGCAACTCCTCGGCCGCATCGCCCGCACCGGCATCACATGGGACACCGCTAACCGGTTCCAACCTGACACCGACGTCGACGAGGAAGACACCCGCACCAACGACACCGTGATCTCGCTCGACTGGGATTTTGAACACTGGAGACCAGCACCGCTCACCGACGACACAGGCGTCCGCCTCTGCGTCGTCCCTACAAACCACGACGTATGGATCGGCCGCATCACCGCCGTCGACATGGACGCCGGCGAAATCGTTTATTGGTCGGTGCGCAAACCATCACTCATTGGGCGGCTCGCGCTAAGCATGACTGGGGATCACCAGCGTTGCGCTGTGGACACTTGGACAGGAGGACGTGCGCACCTGGGAGGTACTCCAGGGCGGCGAATTGCCACCCGAAACCAAACGAGGCCACGAATGATCGAACTCAAAACCAACGCAACGCTCTAATCCTCTGAGGTAGTCAGCAACCACGTCTGAAAAAGATTGGTTGCCAAGACATCTAGAACCTGGCCGAACGCATATAGAAAGAAGGACCCGACCAAACCTTGCAAACCAATGACTGGCTCAGCAGTGAGGGGACCTTCGTCAAAGAACTTGGTGATCGACCCGATTGCAACGACGACCGCTAGCAGTTTAAGAACGAATGCGACTCGTTTCGTTGAACGGTACTCAGCGGGCGGAGTCATTTTAGGGGCAGTTTCTGTATGCACATTAGCAACATAGCAAAAGGGAAAATGACTCATGCCTTGAAGACTAGGGCGTGTTTGAGAAGTTATCTATAAAATCGATGTTAAGAAATAAGCGGTGCTTGGTTTGGATACAAAGGAAGGTCTCCTGATAGTTTTGTTGTGTCGCAAGCAAAACGACCTCAATGAGACCTTCGTTGTCAACTGTATCAAAGTTGTGGGAACTGACGGACCATCAATGGGTGTTCCTGCAGTAGCACCTGCTAACGCCTACGGGTAGCGGTGATCCGGTCACGCGTGATCGCCGAGCACTGTTGAACGGTATCGCTTACCGAGTGAAAAGTGGCGGTCCCTGGCACTACATACCAGCGATCTATGGCCCATGGCAGACCATCTATTGACTGTTTCGTACCTGGGAGAGGACAGGATGGTGGGCCGTCATCGTCAAAGCCATGCAGATGTTTTTCTATCAGAATGGTCGCCTCAGCAGTGATTGGAATGTTGATGGCACCTCGATTCGGGCGCATCACCATGCGGCAGGCGCCCACCATGTAGCAGTGGAGGGCGAACCAGGCGACCACGGTATCGGTCGATCTCGTGGTGGCCTGACCACCAAGATCCACGCGGTGACCGACACGAACCAAAATGTCCTGTCGTTGACTATCTCTCCCGGTCAAGCACACGATTCGCTGTTTTTGTGCCCTTGCTGAAGAAGGTTGCCATTGCGACTGGCCACCGCGGTCGGCCGGTGTCCAGGCCAGGATCGGTCAGTGCCGATAAAGCCTCCACAGGCGGGAAACAGGAAGTATCTGCGGAAACGCGGAATCACAGGGGTGATTCCGGAGAAACGCAATCAGATTGCAGCGCGACAGAAGAAGGGAAGCGCTGGTGGTCGGCCACCAGCGCTGGATATCGGTGTGTATAAGGAACACAATAACGTAGAACGCCTATTCAACAGATTGAAACGGTTCCGGGCGGTCGCGACGCGGTACGACAAACTCATGGTCCGCTACATGGCCACCGTGCAGGTAGCGATAATCCTCGATTTTCAACCATAACTTCTCAACCACGCCCTAGTTAACTTGGTTAGGCTACTGCAACATACCGCCAGGTCAACAGCATTCAAACTAATTCAAATAAGCGCAGTTTAAGACTTTGATAGATCTTGTAAACAGTAGGTTAGGGGTCCGAGCCCCCTCGTCGGCTCCAATTACTCAGCGGCTGAACTGCGAAGACGTTTAGTTCGCCGCGGTAACCTCGGTTGGATATACGACCGGGGCGATATCCTGCATAAGCACTGAGCACAGCGCTTCAACTCCACATCGGCGAGATCTGAGGGGAACCGGGCGATGACGTCCACCCTGTTCCGCAATGCACTATTGATCCAGTATCGTGCATCAATTTGCTCACATCCGAGTCCGGCTCTCGACAACCACACCGCACCGCCTGATCCACTCGGTACCATTGACGATTCCGACCGGCATGGGAAGCGAGACACCAATGGAGCCATTCGCACCGGGACCCCTGGGAACCGATGAAGTTCTATACGCCCGGATGGGAGCGGTCGGGCGTATACGCCTCAACCGCCCACAAGCATTGAACGCACTGACCCACCCCATCATCAATTCCATCCGGCAACAGCTCGACGTCTGGGCCGACGACCCCACGATAAACACGGTCGCCATTGAAGGAGCCGGAGATCGTGGTCTCTGCGCCGGAGGTGACATCAGAGCCATGCGCGACACCATCCTCAACGACCCCGAACACGCCGCACGATTCTGGGCGGACGAATACCGCCTCAACCTCGCGATTTCCGAATTCCCCAAACCGTACGTCGCCTTCATGGACGGGATCACCATGGGAGGAGGCATCGGAGTGTCCACCCACGGTTCGTTCCGCATCGCCACCGACCGTTCCCGCATCGCCATGCCGGAGACCAAAATCGGCTTCTCCCCCGACGTCGGGGCGATGTACCGTCTGGCACGGACTCCCGGCGAACTCGGCACCTACCTGGCGCTCACCGGAAACACCATAGACGGGTCCGACGCCGTCTACTGCGGGCTCGCCGATGTCGTCGTCTCCCACACCGATATCGACGACATCCGCGACCAATTGGCGGCCGGTACGGATCCCGACAACCTCAACCTCACACCGCTGACTCTCGGTTCCTCGCTTGCCGACAAACGCGACTGGATCGACGCGTGTTTCACCGGCGACGATCCGGTCGCCATCATCGACGCCCTTCGCCACGACACACGTGAAGAAGCTCGTGACACCGCCGACCTCCTCGAGGCGCGCTCGCCGTTGTCGGTGGCCGTCGCTCTCGAAGCAATTCGGCGAGCCGCCAACCTCACATTGGCGGAAGTGCTCGACCAGGACACAATGTTGGCGCGTAACTCCGTAGGAAACCCCGACTTCGTCGAAGGCGTTCGTGCTCTGCTCATCGATCGCGACAATGACCCCAAGTGGCAGCACGACTCGATCAACGACGTCACCTATGACGACGTCAAACGCATGTTCGTATCCGGATAAAAAGGGCCCGGCCGATCGGACGGGCAATGATCGGCCGGGCCGGGGAGAATAAAGCTTCGGTTAATTCTATATTCCTCGATCCACTCACCGCTTTCAACGGCTTCACGCGTCCCGCAAAGCAACCGCAGGCTCAGTACGAGCCGCACGCCAAGCAGGCATGATTCCCGCCAACAGACCGGTCCCGATTCCCAGCACCACACCGCTCAACGGCAACCACCAAGGAGCAACCGGCGTCCACTCGTTCAACGCCGATACCGTAACGATCGTCAGAACACCACCCGCCATCCCGAACAAGCCGCCCAGCAGACCAACCATGCCCGATTCCATAAGAAACTGAACGGCAATATGCCGACGGGCCGCGCCAACCGCACGCCGCAGACCGATCTCTCCTCTCCGCTCCAAAACCGACACCAAAGTGGTATTCATAATCCCGACCGCTCCAGCCAGCAGAGACACTCCACCCAATACCAAGAACAACAACTGAGTATCGGAATCGACCGCCTGACGAACCCCCTGAGGCGGAGGAGTGTATTCCGCTTGGATCAAGGCAGGATCATTCGGGCTCAGCGCGAGAGGCGTCTGTTCGGCGACCACCTCCGAAGCACCCGAATCCGTAGCGATCTGGATTCGGCTCGGGTGCTTGGCACCGAAATTCGCGGCGGCGGTTTTCCCGGGAATGATCACCGATTCCAGCAAGTCCGGTTGCGCGGGCGCCGACGATACGATACCCACCACGGAATACGGTGTCCCCTCAATAAACACCACCGATTGAATCGAGATATCAGCGATATTCAACGCACCCGCGGTGGAAGATCCCAACACCGCCACGCGGTCGGCGCGCTCGCTGTGCCCTACATCGAACCACCTACCCTGCCCCATAACGGCATCGACCGCCGCGGCCAGTCCTGGGGAACCGGCCACCAAGGTCGGAGGAGCCTCAGTCGCCGCAACGGGATCGGTGATCTCAATAGCGGAAATGTCAAAGTTAGTGCCGATTTCAGTACGCGCCCCAGCAGCCTTCACTCCGTTGAGCACAGTGAGGTTTTCCTCCGCTTCCCAATCCATCGCCTCCTTCGAGCTGGAAATCCCGTCCGCTGCGGTGGCCGTCACCTGATTGACGGACAGACCATCGAGGCGGGAAAGGATCTGTGCCCCGGCGGTGGAGGAAATCCCAGACACCGCGATGAGGGTGCCAACGCCAAGTACGGCACCCAAAGCGGTCAAGATGGTCCGACTCGGACGCGCCGTCACCGACTTCACCGCTTCCTCGAGAAGAGAAACCCATGTCAACGTCATGCCTGTGACACCGCGACCCGATCATCAACAGTCAACGAACCATCACCGGCGCTCACCTCGACCATCCCTTCGCTGGACAGGCCGAGCTCAACCGTGACATCACGCGCGCCATCACCCGATCCGGCAATGACCCGCACTTTGGTGTCACCGTCCCCACTGGTGTACACGGCGGAAATCGGAACCGCCAGCACCTCCCCATCCGTGCTTCCCACTGGGATCCGCACTCGCACATTGGCACTCGTATCATCACCGAAGGCGGTGGAAGGTTCAACGGTTACCTCCATCGAGTCGGGAGCGTCGGCAAGTGGTTCAATCGCCGAGACCCGACCTTGTAGCTGTGCCCCATTGGTCGAATCCAGCAGTTCAGCTTCATCGCCTTCGCTGAGGAGGTCCGCTTCGCCAGCCGTCACGTGGCTCTCCACCAGTGCCGAAGTGCCCTCCAATACAACAGCTCCCGGTTCGGGTGTCCCTCCAATCCGCGCGGACACCTCCGCCACGACTCTTGGAAGATTGGCAATGCTGACGATTTCACCTCGCGGAACGACGATTCCGGTCTCCGACCGCAATTCGGAAAGTTCGGACTGAGAGTCCTGGAGAGTTTCACGGGCATCGTCGACCTGATCCTGGAGTTCCTGAGTGTCGGGTTCGCCGGTCAGCTCTTCCAAAGCGAGTTCGGCGATTTCCAGGTCGTTACGCGCCTGATCCACCGCATCCGCATCGCCGCTTTCCTGCGCGTCCTCCAAGGCCCGCTCCGCACGAGACACCTCGACCTCAGCCTGTTTGACTTCCAGATCCGACGGCGGCTCCTGTGCTTCCTCCAAGAGCCCCTTAGCGCTTGCCAATTCGTCCTCGGCGGAGGAAACCTTTTCTTCGGCGGCATCAAGCTCGCCGCGCCGATCGTCGGCGGAGGAAACCGGTGCGTACCCTAGATGTTCATATAGCTCGGCTACGGCCGATTCGGTACCCGTATCGTAATGGCCGTCTATTGTTCCAGGGGAATGTCCCAGTGCTTCCAAGGCGGCCTCCAGTTGCGCCACATCGTCACCGTCCATTCCCGGCTCGAGGCTTCGGTAGGTCGGCACCGCTCCTTCGATGAGAAGAATAGGACGACCGGACACCTCCGCGACAATGTCGCCCTCTTCAAGGGTGTCACCGACTTCGGGGGGAGGACCGGTAATGACCGGTGTCCCTTCCATCGTCGATTCGGAGGAAGGGCTCAGATTCAGCTCCACCGCCTGCGCTTGAACGACGTCTCCCCGAGTCGTCACCGCGGATTCGAGGACGACCGATTCGACGGGTGCCGTCACCGTGGAACGTTCGAAATCGTCGCGCTTCGCGTCGCCCGGATCGGCGATCAAGGTGGCACCCGCCCAACCCATTCCGGAAGCGATGACGGACGCTCCGGTGATAATCGCCAGCGATTTAGTTCGTGTCCCTGCCATGATCCGAATCCTTCAGTCCGTAGCTAGTCACCCTGGGCTGCTGCCTTCGCGTCCGCAATGAGCTCGTCGTAGGTGTCGGACACGCCTTCCCAGCATTTCGCGGTGGCCACCGCAGCCTCACGTTCGTACTCCGTAAACTCATCGATGACGGTGGTCGTCGCCTCGGCGTCACCCTCCACCGCGCTCAGCTCTTCCCGCAGCTGATCGCTAAGCCCATAGACAAATTCGTCTATATTTGTAGTTTCCCAGCCGTCATCGGCCATACATGCTGACCAATCAGAATTGATATCAGCAAAGCGAGGGTCGTTGAAAACGTAGTCGGTGAACGTTTCGATCGTGGAAAAGGCCTTTTCGGTTTTCGAGCCGGTCTCTTCCGACATTGTGCGACTGGCCTGTTCCTTGCATCCGTCATCGCCGTCCATGGCCTCCTCCCAAGCCAAGTATTCCGTATCGCTCAGCGAATCCACGTGCTCCTTGTTGGGGTCCGAGGCAGGTTCGTCTTCCCCAGCGGATTCCACCAGACTCTCGACGATTCCAAATCCATCACGACGTGCACGGTCGACCGTAAAATCAATCTCCAAGGGACCGTCGGAGGCGCTGGCCATGCCGCCTGGCATGGCCCCATCCGGTGCAGGGGCCGGAAGCGGTGTGTAGTCAAAGCCTTCTTCATTCATACATTGGGCGATGAGTTCCTCTTCCTGATTCCACTGCTCCACCCGTAGTTCCGTCAGATCGTCAATGGAATACCAATTGTCATCATCCGCCTCCGAAGACGTGCAGCTTGACAGAATCATTGGAACCAGTAGCGCCCCAAGCGGATACAGGATTCGTTTTTTCATTTGTGCAGACCCTCCGTCATCGCACTTCGGTCCTGGGGAGTCCATATACCAAGGTGTGGGAGGCAATGGCTTTCATCGCCTCTGGCACAGGAACTTCAAGCGAGGTCGTCTCATAGTCGCGGACAATTCCGTAGGAACAATAAAGCGCCTCAACGGGTTTGCGATAGAGATCGCTCACCCCGAGTGATTGCTCCACGGCACGTTCGAGGTTGCTTCTGTCGACCTCTATCTCTCGGGCCGACAATCGTGACACGATGGTCGTCAAACTACACGCCCGCTTGGCATCGCTTTCATCGTGTGTCATTTCATTAACTTGCGCCAATGCAGTTTGTGTCCGTTCCCGCAGTTCGTCGTGCGAACATTCAAAGGGGATTCCAAGCACGATGCCTCGGTCAATCTTCCACGCGGAATCCTGTTCGGACCAGGACTCCACATTGCAGGACAGTGAAGACGGAAAGTCGGCCTTGGCAATACGATCGTCAAAATCGTTGATCCGGTAATCCAATGTCACACCAATGGTCTTTAGTGCAGCATGGTCGACGAGGTCCATTTCGACGGAGTCATCGTCGATAAGGTGGTCGACGTACGACTTTATAACGTCGACCTGCGGTTCCGTCAGCACCGATTCATGGTGTCGGTGTGCCAGTACCAATGCTTCGGCACTCGTAATCCCAAACGGCCCCAACTCAATGAACGCCTCTAGACTGATTTTCGAATCAAATCGATCCCTATAACGCTCAAACTCGATTTCCGCCAGAACGCCCTCGGTATGCTTTCCAGCTACCACCGTGGCGATCGCACCGTAGATCACCTGGAATTCCTGATTACTGCGGTTCAACAGCAAGGTATTCCCCGCCGGAAGATCCACTTCTTCGAGGGCACTCGGGGACACAGACGGTTCCACGTTTTGCGATCCTTCAGTACACCCCGCGACCAACAGCAGAAAACCGACGAACATCGCCAACATTGAACGGCTCAATGACGAACCTCTTCCCAACCAAAGGGTGATCCCTGGTCAATAGGAATCACCCGGTACACAATCCGTTATCCAGAACGCTTAATAGGCAACTGCGGTATGAACCACGTCCATACCATTGAAACGGTGTGTAGCCGTTGTCGACGCGTACCTAAACCACGCACTGGTAGCCGAGGTAACCTTGCAGACCGTGCCGCCAAAGGAGGTCGCAGCATAATAGGACGACCGCACCATTCCTTGGTATTTACAACCTGTACTCACGACGCTAAAGCTAGCGTGGCCTCCAGTGCTAAAGCTTCCGGTTGTTTTTCCAAATGAAACTCGTGAGTCCAGGCGAGTGCGACTCGATCCGTAAGCCTTGGAGTACAGCCTAACGTCGGTGGCTTTACGTGTGATCGTCCAAAAACCACGATCAGTCACGTGCCGGCCAGAAAACGAAGTATATCCGCCATAGTAGCTATAGCTCCAGGAATCGGAGTCGAAGAGATATTCGGTTTCGGCTTGAGCCGAAGCAGGTACGAAACTGAAAACGAGCGCTGTAGCGAGCGCCATCATGAGTAGAATCCGCGATGGGCGACGCAGACTCGAAGCGAAAGTAGAGTTCACAACTTTCCTTCCTTTGTCATCGGGCTATCCGCACCAACAGGCTACCTATCGGTACGTTTGCATTGTGCGTTCGAATGCTAATGACACCATTGGATTAGGGTCAATAGATCATGGCAGGGTTACGCCAATTTCTTTTGGAATACATGGCGCCAAGGGGGCAAATCCCATAAATAGAAATTTATGTAGTATCTTTTGACGCAAAATCGTCGATCCGTTGAACGAGGCTGCCCGATGAAGATCTGCATTTGCCCTGACCACAGAAAATGCCTTCGCATCAGACGCTATTGCGTATCACATGACGAGGAAGTCCTACTGTGGAAGCTTGCCAATGGGAAAACCACGGAGGACATATCCGATTCCCTGGGCCTGAGCATGCGAACGGTTCATCGCCGCATACGCTCGCTCTGCCAGAGAGCAAGATGTTGCAATAAGTTTCAATTGGTTTTCAAGTATGGAATGGCGGTGGCAGAAGCAAGACATAATGCCGCGCTACGGTCCATGCATAAAGCACAGTGCTTATCAATCCATACGAAAGCCGGTACGGGCCGAAATGAACGGACTTGCCCGTCCTCGTGTCCCCTACCGGCATAATTTAATGGCCGGATAACAAACTGCCAACGCTCGTTTCCTGCAATTATTAACAAACTCGGTATTTATTTACGTGTGTACTAGGTACGCAATTCGGACATTCATCCGTAGACGATAAAAATGATTCACATAGGTTTCTTAACTGGACATTCTGTCAAACCGCTCATCAACTATCGTGCCTTTCAAGAAATCCCTCAATCCGTCCGTCCCCATAACCGCACGAAAAGGGCCGTTCGCCACGGACCGGGCTAGCACGGTGACCGTAGAAGTGCACAGTTCTCCCGGTCTCACTCCGGCACGGCAACAGCAACCACCCTGTCAACTACATTCGCCTGAATTCGGTTGGCTCACACCTGAGCCGAACCGTAATTCCGGCGCGTTGCAAACATTTTCACCGTGGGTTTAGCGACTCGGTATCACTGACCCCCTTCACGAAGCCGATAAAGTCCACCGCCTCGCGTACCGAATGGAGGTCGGAGTAATGCCGTTCGTCTTCATCCGGATCGTAGATCCCGGCGATGATTCGTACTTTGGTTTCCTGGTCCGGCCAGGTGCCGCCTGCGCCGTCTCGGACGTCGAGTAGTACCTCATCGACACCGCTGTCCAGCAGATCTCGTTCCAGACTACCCAAGCGCGCCGGCGGTACCTCCATACCGTCACGGATCGCTCCCCCGCCAAAGGCGAAAAGTACCGACAGGTACCGCTCTCCCAAGCGATCACGTAGTACCTGACCGGCGGTGGGAAATTTCGTACCCGGTTGGACCGCCGCCTCTAGGTCGGGTACCGATCCGGTCATCGCGAATCCGTCGAAATAGACCACCTTCTCCCCGAATTCCTCCAGAGCGCCCACGACTCGATCGGCGATCCGCCGACCCATGTCGACCAGGTCGATTCCACCGGCAACGGATTGACCGTGATAGTCCAGGATGTCGGTGGCTTTGGCGACGGCCTCCCGCAGCCCCGGAGCGTTGTCCAACTGCTGGATGGTATCCAGGGCTTCCTGAGCGATTTCGGAGAACGGTCGGCCCGGGTGTATTCCCTCGTGAATCTGAATGTGTTCGTTGATCTCATGCGCGGTCCGAATCGTGGCGTACAGCCGATCCACTTCCGATGCCGTCTCTGTGTCGATGTCGGCCACCAGGTGGAGAAGGTCGTCGTAGTCGCGAGGTTCCACCTGCCGCGGTGCGTTGCCGACAATACGCACGGGAACGTCGGGGTTCGACTCATTGAACGTGCGAATCCAACGGATCAGATTCTCCGTCTCTCGCGTTCGGTTGGGCAACCAGCCCGATAGGACGATGTCCCGCAGATCCAGGCGTTTTCCGCTCACGTACTCGTCCATCTTGTCGGCCACATTCGCACTGTCGGGTATGACGACGACCCGGTAACCCGCGTGCTCTACAAGTTCCCGCACCAGGCGCGTCCGGTACGCATCGATCTCGGCGGATTCGCGGGTCGTTTCCCCTACTCCGACTATCTCGGACTCCCGTGCCGCGGCCATGATCGGGCTGAGGTCTCCCAAGGGGTGAGTGTGAGCGTTGATCCACGTGTGCGTTGCACTCATTCCGGTCTCCTAATTCCATCGGCGAATGAAGTGCTTACGAGGCTATGTCCATCATGACTTGATCGGCATCCGTCAAATGACTGTTCCGTACGACGTGCATTACTCCGGACATTCGGCGGTCGGCGACCGGTTGACGTCGGGGATCAAAATATCGCTGTGATCACAGTACCGTTATTTAGGTTGTGCACAATTAAATTGTGTGCAACCATATTAAGCATGGATGACAACCTACTCCTTCGCGACCAGGTCTGTTTCGCGCTGTACTCGGCGTCTCGGGCCGTGACCTCGACCTACCGCCCATTGCTGGACAAGCACGGCTTGACCTACCCCCAGTACTTGGTCCTGCTGGCGTTGTGGGAAACCGACGGGCGCACCGTCACCGACCTCGGCTCCGCCTTGCGGCTCGATTCGGGCACGTTGTCACCGCTCCTCAAACGGCTGGAAGCGATCGACTTGATCGAAAAGCGCCGGGCCGCAGCGGACGAGCGGAGGGTGGCCGTACATCTCACCTCGAAAGGAAGCGACCTGCGCGAGGAAATGCGTTGCATCCCCAGTCAAGTCGCGGGGGCCTCCGGTCTCTCGACCCGAGAGCTCACCGACTTGAAGAACGTCCTCAATCAGATCACTGAGGAAATCAACCGCACAGAAAAGGAAACCTCATGAACGTTGTATACGAAACCACCTCCACCGCAACCGGAGGAGGACGGGACGGCCGTGTCACCACCGATCAGGGATTGGAATTGGACCTAGCCGTCCCGAAGGAGATGGGTGGCAGCGGCGGCGCAACGAACCCCGAACAGCTCTTTGCTTCCGGCTTTGCGGCCTGCTTTCACAGCGCCCTGCAACTCGTAGCGCGCACGACCAAGACCGACCTCGGGGAGTCGGCGGTCAACGCGACTGTAGGTATCGGGAAGCAGGGACAGGGATTCGGCCTAACCGTAGCCCTGGAGGTGTCGGCTTCCCAGGTTGACAAAGCAGCTCTGGAGGATCTCGCCGCCAAAGCGCACGAGGTATGCCCCTACAGCAATGCGACCCGAGGAAACATCGACGTCACTGTTTCGGTGGCGTAATCGCTAGAGGCGATTGCGGTTGAGGTTGACCATGTCGGTCGATCCTCAACCGTTCGACACGATTCCGTACCGGCGACCAACGCATAGAAGTCATGATGTGCCTCACTACGACTTGAGTTCAAGTAAGCTTGAACTCTGATACTTGAGGACATGCCCTCGTATCACTTTGTAGTTCCCCGGCTTTCCTCCCCCGCAACTGGATCGGATGCGCTTCACCTCCTAAAGAGCGAGGTGTCGCATGTCGACCGATGAACAAACCGAAACGCATTCGCCGTGGACCGACCGGCGATTTCAAATCTTCGGGATCGGCAACCTCCTCAAGAACATCGGCAACGCCACGTATTCGGTCACCATGCCGCTCTTGGCGTACGACCTCACCGAGTCTTTGGCGGTCATGTCCGTATTCGCGTTGTTGCTCCCATTGTTTTCCTTGCTAGGACCGTTCGTCGGGGTCATTGTTGATAATCGGAACGCGTCCACAGTCAGTCTGTTTGGGGCACTGGGCGCTATGGCCGGCGCCATCGGCCTGCTGGTAATCGTCATTATTGAGCCCGCTCCCCTCGTCCTTTGGATATTGGCGTGTGCCCTCATCGGGCAGGCGGCGAACGAGTTCTATAGGACCGGATGGATCGCCGGCGTACCCCGTTTGTTCCCTGAATTTCCAGGACGGGCTCGAGCTGCGTTGAGCAGTCTGTTTATCGCCTCTACCATGATCGGCCCTCTGGTCGTGGCCCTGCTGGTCGTTCCCATCGGGTACGACGGCCTTCTGACGATCCACGCAGTCTCGTGTCTGGCACCGATCGTTGTGTGGTTGAGCGGCACGAGGGTTCGTGACAATGATCAACCGTCCTCGCGCCGCCGTATTCGTTTCTGGGCAGATCTCCATGATGGATGGCAAGTCGTCCGAAACGAAAAACGAGTTCTCCTCCTCAATATCTGCCTGCTTCCACTGCTTTTGGGCACTGGAGCCGGGATGGGAACGTTTATGGTCTGGTTCCTACGGGACGTCTGGCTTCTCTCGGACAGTCATACGAGTTACATTCAAACCGGAGTTCAGGTCGCCGCGTTGTTGGGAAGCTTTATCGTTGCGGCCCTTTCGTGACTACGACCCATATTCGTCATCGTTCTCTGCGGGACGATAATAGGTATGACACTGCTCGGTCGCCTCACTCCGTCCCTGGAGTGGTTTGTCATCTTCTACCTGCTTGCGGCATTTGCCGGTTCCATCATAGCCGTACTGCTGAGCACCATGACTACCAAATACCTTCCGGCGGACGTCCTGGGCAGAGCCGAGGGCATTCTGGACGTGATGACCGGGATTCCCCGCATTGTCGGACCGCTCGCCATCCCGCTGCTGGCAGACGCTTACGGCCCGGAAGCCGTATTGATCGCAATGGCCGCTTCGGTCGTCGTCTCAATTCTTTTCCTGTGTTCGCAGCGTCGAACATTGGCCTCTCCCGGGTAGTTCACCCCCGACCCCTCGCGACGAGGAATCATCGTCCCAGGACATGACCGTCTTCGAGACCGGGCGCGTGCATGAATTACGTGGATGACGAACGGAGGTGAGAGCTTGGGGCGCATGTCGAGTGTGGGCGTATGTTGAAGGTATCCGAAATCGTCATACTGCCGCCGGGAAAGTTGGTCCTACCTTGGTTACCGCATCATCGACATTGAAACGGATTCGTTTCTGGATCGGAATCTTCATCGTGTGCCTGCTCTTGAGCGGTATCACGGCCTTTCCGTTGACCAGTGAGCTTGTGTGGGTGAGCGCGGCATTGGATTCGTGGCTCGCACCGGTGGCGGATATGATTCCCGCCTTGGAAAGTTGGATTGACCGCGTCGCCGCTGCTCTGCGGGACGTGAGTGAGCGGTACCCGTTCCTCCACTATGGCACCGACTGGTTGGCGTTTGCGCACATAGTGATTGCGGTGGCGTTCTATGGTCCGTTCCAGGATCCGGTTCGCAACAAATGGGTCATCGATTGGGGTTTGATCGCTTGTGTCGGCATCATTCCTTTGGCTCTCATCGCCGGACCGCTTCGTGAGATTCCGTGGGGTTGGATGCTGTTCGACATCTCGTTCGGAGTCATAGGCGCGATTCCATTGCTATACATACGCCATCTGATCGGGAGATTGGAAAGGACGACGCAGGAGTCATAACCTGGCTCCTTCCGTCAATCGGGTGTGCGTGCCGCATTCCAGACCCTGACGGCACGGACAACGATAAAAACTGCGCCCCAATACCAAAACCATTGCGATTCCAACGACGTAGGGGATTAGCTCGTCACGAACTTTCGGAACGAAGTGATACCTCTGGCGCCTTGGCGGCCTTCAAATAAGCCTCCCCGGCTCTTCTACCCGAGGTGTACCACCAGATGACACCGCACAGGGCGGCCATCACTCCGGCTATGATTCCCACCCATACCAAACTGACGATCGCCAGCGCGGCACCCAAGGCCGCCAAGGAGACCCGGGCCATGGCGTTGTATGTGGTGATATGAAGCGAAGTCACACGCCCCCGATATTCCGGTGGCACCGTCTCCAGAAGGATAGTGGTGTCCAAAGCGATGATGAAGCCTCCGACAAACCGCATGAGCACTAGGAACGCAACGGCAAGATACAGGTTGGGAGCCAGGAAGAAGGCAGCCCACAGGAGCCCTTGCAGTACATAGCAGAGCGCCCATACGGGAAGATGACGTTGGCGGGGAAGCCTTCCGGCCAACAGGGTAGCGATAATGACCGCCAATCCGTCGCCAGTGAACACGGCAGCAACGGTGAGCGAGTCCCCGTTGAAGTTCTCAATGATGTGGCCGTTCACCAATACGGTATAGCCTCCGCCAATAAGGCCCCAGGCCATGCCGATCCAAATCACGGAACGCGCCAGGGGAAAGCGTTGAGTTGCTCCCAGACCGTCTCGAAGCCCCGCAATGAAGTCACTGACATGCCGTCGTACCGCTATAGGTCCGTCTTGTGAGCTCGTGTCGGCAGCAGGTGGAATGACGTCTACTCGCAGCAATTGCATAAGAGCCATGCCGAGCAGTCCCGTCACCGCGAATATCGACACCGTCGACGACCACAGGGAGACGACACCCGCTCCGATTGCTCCTACGATGACCATGGCGCCGTTCAGTGTTCCAATGGCGGCATTGGCCTTCTGCCGCATTTCGGGCTCAATGAGAGTGTAGAGCCACTGCTGGCGGGAAGGCGCCCAGAACGACAGGGCCATGCCCTGCACAGCGAACGTCACGGCCAAGGCGACCAGACTGTCGAGATTCACCGCCAGCGCCATACCCACTACCGCGCAGAGCTGAACCGCAACTCCCGTCCGAGCCAGGCGGTGAACCTTGAACCTGTCGGCGGCCAAACCCGCGAACGGCATCAGAAAGAGAGTCGGCAAAGTGCCGACCAGTAGCAAGGTTGCGAGCGCCGAGGTCCCGGCCGTCGCCACGACGTGTAGCGCGACGGTGATCTGCAGCATCCACATTGCTGCCGAGATGCATGCTCCGGCGTACCACAGGCATCGGGCGTTTTTGTTCGTGAACCAGGTCGTACCGGTGTTCTTGTCAGGCACCGATGTTCCTTTCCACTAGGGGGATCGCTTAGGAGCGCTGATGGGAGCGGTCGAGGCGCGAGACGCGCTTGTCCGAGGAGGACCACATGTCGTCATGGCCATGGCGCGATGGGTGCCGTGTTATTGCGAGGCTCTTCCCCGCGCTGATGCACATTCGGTTGTGAGCGGTAGACGTGCCGCTGGAGGGACGGTCGCCGCCCTAGCGGATTGAGGTGAGGTGCGCCTACCAACGAAAAAACCTCCGCAGCGGCTTGCTGCGGAGGTCCTTATCGCGCCCCCGGCAGGATTCGAACCTGCGCACCCGGTTCCGGAGACCGGTGCTCTATCCCCTGAGCTACGGGGGCGTGCTCGTAATGTCGAACGTCCGCAATCTTAGCAGCCACCACTCAGCACCGAGGACAGGACCCCTGTATCCAATCCCACACTCCCCGATCGATTCGACGGACCCCCGATTCGGAGTGAAATTGCGTCGCACCATGGCTCTAGTCTTGGCCGTCCGTCTCGGTAACAGAAGCCGCTGGAGGCATCGTCTACAGCGGTTTTACCGTTCCTTCGAGCGCGCAAATATGGGACAAACACAATATCTTGGGTCCCAATCATGATTGATACACAACATGTATGATCGCTTCCGGTCGGGATTTTGCCGACCCTCAGCTGTCTTACTCCATTCAGGAGAAGTCACACCGGGACTTTCATACCTTGAGGAGACCTCGATGTTCAGCGCATCCACCAGTTCGCCCACAGCGCCCACTCAACCCGCTGCCGCGCCCGAGCACCATCAGTCCAGGAATCCCGACCACGATCGCCTACTCGAATCGGTCATCGCTCACGTCCGCTTGCATGCCGAGGGGCTCCCCGACGCTCTTGACGTCGACCTGGTCACCGATGCCCTCGCCACCGGCATGTGGCCCGCCGCCACCGAGGGTGACCTGCGTCGGAGAGCGGTCGCCATCGCTGCCGACCTCGTCGCCAGGGAACCGAGTTTCTCCAAGTTGGCCGCCCGCCTGTTGGGGACCGAGATCGCGCTGGAGACGGCGTCCGAAGGCGTGAGTTCGTTTACGTCCGCCGTTAAGACCGCCTATGACCTGGGTTTGGTGAATGCGGACTTGGCCGGGTTCGTCGCCCGGCACGGCTCACGGCTGGACGGCCTCATCGACGACGACGCTGACGACCGCTTTGAATTTTTCGGTTTGCGGACGGTTTACGACCGGTATCTACTCCGCCATCCGGATAGTCGCGCGGTCTTGGAGCGTCCGCAGTTTTTCTTCATGCGAGTCGCGTGCGGCCTGTCCCGAACTCCGGAGGAGGCCGGGGAATTGTACTCCCTCATGAGCTCTCTGGCCTATCTGCCGTCGTCTCCTACCCTGTTCAATTCCGGAACCCAACGGACGCAGTTGTCGTCGTGTTTCCTATTGGACTCGCCAGTGGACTCACTCGAATCGATCTACGAAAGATACGCTCAGGTGGCGCGACTGTCCAAGTACGCGGGAGGCATAGGGATCTCGTGGTCACGGGTACGCTCGCGCGGTTCGCTGATTCGAGGCACGAACGGGCACTCCAATGGGATCGTTCCATGGTTGCGAACGCTGGATTCCTCTGTGGCGGCGGTAAATCAAGGCGGACGCCGCAAGGGAGCCGCGTGCGTTTACCTGGCGACCTGGCATGCGGACGTGGAGGAGTTTCTGGAACTGCGTGACAATACCGGCTCCGATGATCGCCGCACCCACAACCTGAACTTGGCCAATTGGGTACCCGACGAGTTCATGCGGCGAGTGGAGGCCGACGAGGCATGGTCACTGTTCGACCCCAAAGACGTCGGCGAGCTCAACGACCTGTGGGGCGAGGAATTCGACGCCGCTTACCGCGATGCGGAGAATGCCGGTCAAGCCGTCAAAACCGTCCCGGCTCGGGAGCTGTACGGGCGCATGATGCGAACCCTGGCGCAGACGGGAAACGGGTGGATGACCTTCTCCGACACCGCCAATCGGACCTCGAACCAGACGGCACGACCGGGCAACGTCATTCACCTGTCGAACCTGTGCACCGAGATCCTCGAGGTGACCTCCGACGCCGAAACCGCCGTCTGCAACCTCGGGTCGATCAACCTGGCCGAGCACTGCACCGCCGACGGCTTTGACTTCACCCGCCTGGAACGCACCGTGCGGACCGCCATGACCTTTCTGGACCGGACCATCGACCTGTCGTACTACCCCACCGACGAGGCCAAGGGAGCCAATCAACGTTGGCGCCCGGTGGGCCTGGGATGCATGGGGCTGGCCGACGTCTTCTTCCGCCTCAAACTTGATTTCGACTCCGAAGAGGCACAACGGCTCTCCACTCGGATCGCCGAACGTATCGCGTTGGTGGCCTGGGAACGCTCCGCCGAGTTGGCCGCGGAATTCGGCGCACATCCGTCGTTTTCCGACACCCGAGCGGCCGACGGGGTTCTGCATCCGGACCACTACGATGCCGAGGTGACGCTCCCCGAACGTTGGGAGGCCCTGCGGCGCGCCATCGCCGCCCATGGCCTGCGCAATTCGCTGTCGATCGCCGTGGCGCCGACCGCCACGATCGCTTCGATCGCCGGTTGCGCGGAATGCATTGAACCGGTGGTTTCCAATGTCTTCAAACGCGAAACGCTGTCGGGAGAGTTCCTTCAGGTCAATCGACACCTGGTAGAGGAATTGAAGGCCCTGGACCTATGGACCGAGCCGATACGCCGGTCCATCATCGTCGCCGAAGGTTCCGTGCAGGACATCGACGAGATTCCAGCGGATATACGACGGCGTTACCGCACTGCCTGGGAGCTGCCACAGCGAGCGCTCATCGATCTGGCCGCAGCACGAACGCCTTTCATCGACCAGGCGCAGTCGCTGAATCTTTTCCTGTCGACTCCCACGATCGGCAAACTGTCGTCGATGTACCGCTATGCCTGGAAAAAGGGGCTCAAAACCACCTACTACCTTCGGTCGCGACCGGCGACCCGTATACAGCAAACGACCGTGTCGGCTCGGTCGGAAACCAGTGATGAGGCCTGTTCCCTGGAAAATCCCGAGAGCTGCGAAGCCTGTCAGTAATAAGACGGAGGACTCCCGGCTCCGTACCTGAAGCGCGCTGGCCGCCGCTTCAGACCGGGGTGGGTTCGACAACTCGAATCCACCCCGTTTCACATTCGTCTCTCGATTCTCGATGTCACCTGCGTTAAAGGAGTACTCATGCTGTTGGACCCTGGAATGAACCTTACTTTGCGCCCGATGAAGTACCCGGATTTCTACGAACAATACCGGGCGGCGATTCGTAATACCTGGACTGTTGAAGAGGTCGATTTGGCTTCGGACCTCACCGATCTGGCGAGCTTCAGTGATCAGGAACGACACTTGATCCACCGCTTGGTCGCCTTCTTCGCCACCGGCGACACCATCGTGGCCAATAACCTGGTCCTCAACCTTTATCAGCACGTCAATTCGCCCGAAGGTCGCCTTTACTTGTCTCGGCAGCTCTTTGAAGAGGCCGTCCACGTGCAGTTTTATCTGACTCTATTGGACACTTACCTGCCGGACCCCGACGATCGTGCCGAAGCGTTCGCGGCTGTGGACAATATTCCCTCCATCAAGTACAAGGCCGACTTCTGTTTTAAGTGGAGCGATTCGGTTTTCGAACTCCGCGAGTTGAATTCGGTGGACGACCGGCGCGCCTTCCTGCTCAATCTCATCTGCTTTGCCGCCTGTATCGAGGGCCTGTTCTTCTACGGGGCTTTCGCCTACGTCTACTGGCTGCGGTCACACGGCCTGCTGGACGGTTTGGCCACGGGTACGAACTGGGTGTTTCGCGACGAATCCTGTCACATGAGGTTCGCCTTCAGCGTCGTCGACGTCGTGCGCGAGGAGGAACCGGAACTGTTCGACGAGGCGATGCGGCGGCAGGTCACCGAAATGATGGAAGAGGCCGTGGAAGCGGAACTGCGGTTCGCCGAGGATCTGATCGGTGAGGGAATGCCCGGAATGACCGTGCCGGACATGAAGGCCTACCTGGAGTATGTGGCCGATCAGCGTCTCGAACGGCTGGGCATGGACAAGAGGTTCGGTTCAGACAACCCCTTCGGTTTTATGGCCCTGCAGGATGTCCAGGAGCTGACGAACTTCTTCGAACGCCGCGCGACCGCGTACCAAACGGCCGTCGAAGGGCATGTTGACCTCGACGAGGACTTTTAAGGCGGTGGGGAGACGGTCAAGACCGCCTCCCCACCGGTAGGCCTATTCGGCGGCGACCGTTTCCTTGGTTTCGGGTGTCAGGTCGACCTCGGGCTTCTGTCCGAGGAAGCTGCCACCCAAGATCGCGAGGACGGCGACGACCAGACCCGGAACGATCGAATACAGGTCGTATGGACTTCCGAGACTCTCCCAGACGATCACGGTGGCCGCACCGCCGATCATTCCGGCGAACGCGCCCACCCAGGTCATGTTGCGCCAGTACAGGCTGGCGACGATGACCGGACCGAAGGCCGCACCGAATCCGGCCCAGGCGTAGGAGACGATTTCGAGAACCGAATCGTTGTTCCACAACGTCAGGATGTACGCCACCAGAGCGACTCCGATGACGGCCGCACGACCGACCCACAGCAAGTGCGAATCGCCGGCGTCGCGTTTGAAGTAGCGGCGGTAGAAGTCCTCGGTTACCGCAGTGGACGACACCAGCAGTTGGCTGTCGGCCGTCGACATCACCGCGGCCAGTACGGCGGCGAGAATGATGCCGGAGATCCAGGGTGCCCAGGAGTTGAAGATGTCGGTCGTCAGCGCGACGAACACCATTTCCGAATCGGCGAGCTGTTCATCGAAGTAGACGATACCGGCGAGCCCGACCATCACGGCGAAGGCGAGGCTGAGAACGATCCACGTGGTACCGATCCGGCGGGCGGTGGGAACGTGTGCGGCGGACTTGATGCCCATGAAACGCGCCAGAATGTGGGGCTGCCCGAAGTAACCGAAGCCCCAGGCGGCCAGGCTGACGATTCCGATGAAACCGAGGGTGCCGGAGGAGGAGATCCAATCGCCGCTGGACATCTCCACTTCCTTGCGAGCGTTGAGGATGTCGGGGTTGATCAGCTGCAGGTCCGAGAAGAAGTCACCGAAACCGCCGGTTTGCCACACGACGATGAGTGGGACTACCAGGAGAGCGAAGAACATCAACGTACCCTGCAGGGCGTCGGTGAGTGATACGGCCAGGAAACCGCCCAGGAAGGTGTAGACGATGATGACCACGACCGACACGGCGATGGCGACCTTGGGTTCGACTCCGAAAATGCTGTTGAACAGCTTTCCTCCGGCAACGAGCCCACTGGCCACGTAAACGGTGAAGAACACCAGGATCACGGCGGCCGACACCAGGCGCAGCAAGGTCGTGCGGTCTTGGAAACGGCTTTCAAAATAGGCCGAGAGGCTCACGGCGTTACCGGCCCGCTCGGTAAAGGTCCGCAGTCGTCCGGCCACGATCAGCCAGTTGAGATAGGAGCCGAGCGCCAAACCGCCCGCCATCCAGATGGAGCCGATGCCCGAGGCGTACACGGCACCGGGCAGACCCATCAACAGCCATGCCGACATGTCGGACGCCTGGGCCGACAGGGCGGCGGTCGGCGCGTTGAGGCGACGCCCACCGATGGCGAAGTCGCTCAGGCTTGAGGTGCGGCGATACAGCCAGGCACCAATGGCAATCATTCCGACCAAGTAGACGACGAACGTCGCCAAGATCGGTACTGACAGTTCAAACATCTTTGTCCCCACAGTTTTCGGGCAATAATTCGCATGGGTGTTGGGCACGCGACGTCGTCGTGCAAATCGCGCAGACGGGGGCCGTACCAAGGAACCGACCTACCGAGGGCTGTACCGATAAGAGGTCCACCGTGGCATTACCTGACCGCAACGCTTGGTTTCCCTGTTGTAAAGCTTAGAAAACCGGGTGGGTCGTGTCTAGAGCGCACCGAACACACTTAGGTAACGATTGGTGATCGCGCGAGACGCCTACTCGGCGGGGAAGAATACTGTGGAAAACCCTACCGGCATAGACATCCGATGACAGGTCCTCTCATTGCGCAGGAAACGACCATGACTTCTCCAGAGATCGGTTATCCGGGCGTACGTCGTGAACCTCGCACGCGTCACTCGACGCGAACAGGAATTCAATATTGTAATCCAAAACACAATTTAAACGTAAAATCGAACTGAACGCCGAAAAACGGAGGTCGACATGTCAAGGTACAGCGATTACCTCGTCAGCGCCGCCTCCGACCTCACCCTGACAGAAATTCTTCGCCGCCCCGTCGACGACCTGCTGGGAGTCGGACCCGACGCGGCAGCCTCACTTCAATCCGTCGCCATCTCCACGATCTTCGACCTCGGAACCTCAACACTCTTCGCTCAGGCGGAGGCCGCCGCCGAAGCCCCATCCGAAGCGGTGAACCTCGTTTCGTCCGAAATCCTCGACCCGGACATCACCGTCCCGATCGAAGAAATCCCTAATCTCCCCCTCAATCACCTCCGTGGAATAGACCCTGCCATAGGCACCACCATCCAAGCGACACTCCACGTGGAAACGATCAGGGACCTCGCCTACTGGCCGCCCCGACACACGGCCCGTGAGATGGTCGCCGAAGCACTGGGCACCGACCTCGGCGACGTGGAGGAAGAGACGGCCGAAGAACTCCGTCCCCGTTTCGGCGAATACCCCACCGAACGGGTCTACTACGATTCCCTTCTCATGCTCGGACACAGTCACAACGAAGAAAACCTGACTCCGTTGTCCGGTCCGGTCGACCTCGGTGAGCTCGCCGCCGGGTCCGTTGGGTTCGGGACTCCGGCGGTGGGTGCGCTCGCGACGTATACCCAGTCCTGGTTCGCTCAGGGCATCACTCTCGGACATATGATCCATTCTTTGGCGCTGGCTCCCGGCGAAGCCACTCGAGTGGCGGTCGTGGACTGGTCGAGACGTACCCGGGCGGAAGTCTCGGAGTCCGTCAGCGAATCCGAACGCTTGGACAGTTCACTCACCCACGCACGTGCCGTCAGCGAAGTACAGAACGCGGTGGCCGAGGAAATGCAGTCGGGAGGATCGATCACCTCAGGTTGGGCCGCATCCAGCAGTAGTGCTAAGGGATATTCCGCCAGCGTCGGCGGTGGAGGCGCTGGTATCTACCAAGGTGTGGCGGGAGTGCTGGGTTTCGGCGGAGGTGGCTCAAAGTCCTCCCAGCAATCGGAAAGTTCCTCTCGCGCGACCTCAACATCCTGGTCGGTGGGTTCCCGCTCGGTTATGGCGGAGATGAGCCAGCGCGTCAACGACCGCACCGAACAGCATTCCACGGCGGTACGCAATCGGCGCGCCTCAGCAGTGCGGGAAGTATCCCAGGCGGAACATGAGCAGGTAAGCACGCGGGTCGTCGCCAACTACAACCACATGCACGCCCTCACTGTGCAGTACTACGAGGTAGTCCAGATCTACCGCGTCGCCGTTCGGCTGAACCGGTTCACCAGAGTCCTGTTCATCCCCTTCACTACTCTGGACTTCCGCATGCCCGGCGGCTTGGACGTCGTCGCCCGATTCAGGTCGCAGCTGCTCGATGCGGCCCTCAATAACAGAGTGGCCTCGCTTCTCATCGACAACACCGGAGTCGTCGACATCCATGAGGCGGTCCGGGTGCGGCGACCTGTTCTGGTCGCCGACGAGATCATGGCGGAGGCCGGCACCGATCTCGACGACGACACCGAGGTCATTGTGGATACCGATGCCGCCGAACGCCTCACCTCAGAAGCAGAGGCCATCGAGACGGCGTCACAGATGCCGTTTCCGGTTACCACCCGACCCGGGCCTCTTGGTGCCGCCGTCCCAGGTGACGCCCGGCTACGCTCGATCGCCTTCGAAAACACGGGTATCACCAGAGTGCGCATCGACCGGGCCGGAATCCCCGCCGACGACTCCACCTTTGTGGTGACCTCCGGTACCGACCGAATCGACTTCACATCGGAGATTCTCCTGCGCGAAGTCGACGCCGTCCACGTGACACGCGAGGGCGGGAGTCCCCGGACGGGCACGATGTTGCTCCACTACGAAACCGGTGGCCGTGAGCGGACGGCCTCCATCCCATTGAACTTGCGCCATGGTACGCACATGCAACGGGCGGCCTATCTGTTCGGCGATGACTCGGACCGTGAGACGGAGTTGATGGACCATCTCCAGGACAATCGCTCCTATTACACCCAAGCGGTGTTCGCGGGACTCGATTCGGCCTCACTCGTCCAGCTCCTCTCGGGGCTTTCCTGGCAGGACGAGCCGCTGACCGACCAAATCGAACCCAATCCGGTCGCCGTGACCGGTAACTATCTCGTACTCCGAGCTCCAGCCGAGCCGTCGTCCCCTTCGGGCCTGGACGATTGTTACACCTGGTCACAACTCCTTGATGCCCGTGGAGTGGACTTCGGAGCCGAGGACGCCAGGCTGGTACCGATTCCCACCGGGGGCGTTTTCGCCGAAGCCGTGCTGGGTCGTTCCAATTCCGCCGAGAAGCTTGACATCACCCGATTCTGGAATTGGCAGGATTCCCCGATCCCACTCGAACCGCCCGATATTTCGGGAGTCACCACCGGGTCTCGGGCTCGAGACGAGGACCTGACACCAGGGCAGTTGGGGCAGCCGGTGGTCAATCTGCAGAACGCCACCCCACTGCCGGATCCATCCGGTGTCTCAGCGGCACTCAACGCCATCGCGAACGGCAACATGTTCCGTGACATGAGCGGCCTCGCCGGATCCCAGGATCTCGCGGCCGGAATGAGCAAGGGAACTCTGGCGGCCGCCACCGAAGCAGGACGGATCGCCTCGGAGAACTTCCAGGCTTCGACCCGACAGGCCACTCAGATGGGCCAGGCCGCCGCAGACCTCTTCAAAATGAGCAAGGGAGCCGGGAGCGGTTCCGGAAGCGGAGGTTCAGGGGACATCTCGACCGATAGCCCCTCGGTGCAGGGCGCGAAGATCAACCACGGGCGCGACCTCGATGAGCGCGGCGTTTCGGGTTCAGACTCGTCGGGAATCGAGGAGACGATTTTCGCCGCCCGCCAACCCGACCGCTCGGGGGGAGATCCCACGGCGAACGGCGGAGGATTCTCGCGCGACCTGGCTTACAGCGATGGAGCCGCCGGAGCCTCACCGCACCTCATCGGCCACACGGCTGCGGCGCTCGGCCAAGGTGGTGGAGGCGGCGGATCGACGTCGTCGGCGCAGAAGCGGTCGGTCGCCTACTTGGTCGGCGACGCTATGGAGTTTCCTCTGCGCCTCATGTTCCTCCAGGACGCGAAGGCATTGGACATGGACATCCTGCCCGAAAACGTCCTGATAACACCAATGCGGAAACACAAAAACAGCGAGGAGTTCGAACCGATTTACTCCGGCTGGACTGACGGCCCCAACGACGTCTACTTCAATTATGGGAAAGCGGTAGAGGCTTACTTCAGCAGGAAACCCGATATCGGGCCCGACTACGCGATGAGTTACATGCGGTTCTTCGCAGTGCTCGTACTCCGCCATGAAGGCCACCATATTCGCCAATTCCGGGACCCGCAGAAGGGGCGCCCCGTCGGCGACGACGGCGTGAAAAGGATGATCGAATACGAAGTCGAAGCCTACGGCGATGACGTCCAATGGCTGTCGAACGCAGAGGTGCAGAACCGTTTGAAGCAGGACATCGGGATTTTCTCCACCGACATCGACTATTTGTACGGTATCGTCGACGCCGCATTCAACTACTTCGACAGCCTGGCCAAATCCAGCAGGTCCAGTGAAGGCTTGATGGATGAACTGCAGAGAACCGACAAACTTCCCTGGATACTCAACGGGAACTCGATATACAGTATGGCCGACCTCTATCAGACAGAGGACTGACCCACCGCCCGACCGGGCTGCCACACGGCGAGCGCCGGCGGAACTTGCGCATGCGGTCTGCTACACCGTTCACCGCGAGAGGTGCTCTATGCCGCCTTGTCTGAGGACTTTGAGGACGAGCTGCTCTTCGTCTCACTCTTGGCCGCATCGGACGACTTGGATTCGCCGCCGGAATCCTCCTTCTTCTTGCCGTCCTTCTGAGAGGAATCGGAACCGATCTTGCTCGAATTCGTCGAGCGGGAATCGTTGCGGTAAAAACCGCTTCCCTTGAAGGAAACCCCTACACTGCCGAAGAGTTTCTTCAAACTCTTCTCCTGCCCACACGAAGGGCAGTCGGTGAGGCGGGCCTCACTGAACGACTGCCGCTGGTCGAATTCGTAGCCGCAGTCACCGCAACGATATTCGTAAACTGGCACTTCAATCCTCCATCGCATCATTGGCCCGGCGGGGACACACGCACCGGGAACACTGTTCCGAACCGGATTCGGACACGGTTGTCACACCTGGACGACATTAGCATTCAACGCCCTCGGGCGATCATCCATTCCAGGTCAGAGTGGCCTTCACCGAAGCAATGCCGACTGGACCACCATCGGCGGGTTCACAATCAACCCGCCGCGTCGAGGCGCACCACTCCCCGGGAGGGGGTCACGACGTGGCTGACGAGCCGATCGTGAGCGTCGCGCGGCAGGCGGGGAACGAATTCATGGTCGTAAACCAACGCCATTACCGGCACGTCGAGCGTGACGCGGGCCAAGGCGCGATCATACGAACCTCCACCACGCCCCAAGCGGACCCCGTCGGCGTCCACGGCCACGGCCGGAACGACCACGACAGCCGCTCGACGGATCGCCTCACGGCCCAACAGCGGTCCCGGAGGCTCATTCGAAGGGCGGTAATCCTGCCAATCGAGGTCCCCGTCGTCACACAGTCGGGGCACAATGATCGCATGACGTTCATTCAGGCGTTCGGGCAGAAGAGGGGTCAAGGTTTGCCCGGGTTCGGTTCCAAAAGGTTCGTACGCCGCCACATATACACCTTTAGTGATTTCTCCCATATACTCTGTAAGATGTCTATGGATTTGGGTATCGCATCGCTCACGCGTCGGCTTCGACACGGCCTTCCGCTGCGCGAGAAACCATCGGCGCACACTTGTTTTATCCTCCATTTGAACGATTATCCCCTCCGTCTTTCGGCCAGTCGTGAGGTACGAAAGCACTCAACTGTGTTCCGCATCCGGTATTTACATGCTTGCAGTGTGTAACCTGCTAATAGTGGCGTGTTTTCAGCACAGGAAACCAATAAGCAAGGTGGTCGGCTCAGTCCCCCGGAAACGGCAAGCAAATTAGGAGGCGTGGTGTCACTACGCGGTCGCCTTACCTCGGCATTCCTCGTCGTGGTCCTCGGGCCGGTGCTCGTGGGCGCCGTATTCGTGGCCCTCATCGTCTCCTACATGTCCGACGTTCGCACCGATGAGCAGCTCGATGCCGCCGCCGATACCGTGGAAGGGCGCATCAGCATGTACTGCGAGCGCATCCATACGGCCAATACCGCGCTGGCCATGACCTATCGCGACGGCCATACCGACACGGTGACGTCCATGGCCGAGCTCATCGTAGAGCGTGGGGTCTCTGACGGAGTGACCGTTTCGGTCGACGGTGAGCCGTCCTCGGTGATCGGAGCCGCGCTTCCGCAGGGGCAGGGGGTCGACTGCGTCGCTCCGGATGCTTCGAGTGAGCAGCGGGTTTCGGCGATTTTGGTGTCGCAAACCATTTCCACTCCCGACGGGAACGTGACATTGGCGTCCTATCGCATCGTCAACGCGGATTTTCTGAACGGTTTGGCGGATCATTCCCATGCGGCGGTGGAACTGGACGACGCACGTGAGCCGCGCTTGGAGGCGGGGTTGTCGAATCCGGACAAGTGGCGAACGGCGGACTCCTTCATCCCGCTTCGTGTCGGCATTCCGCATGTGAATGTGGGTCCGATGTATTGGGTTCTGGGCGGAATGTTGGTGGCGTCGATCGGTTTGGCGATCGGCTTGGCCGCTTGGCTGGCTCGCTCGACGACGCGTCCCTTGGGGGAGCTGTCGACGGCCGCGGAGCGTTTGGCCGAGGGGAATCTGAGTATTCGCGTGCCGGTGCACGGCCGTGACGAGATGGGGCAGTTGGCGGGTTCGTTCAACCAGATGGCGGCGCAGACGCAGCGTTATGTGCAGGCGTTGACCTCGTCGCGGGATCAAATGCGCGGGCAGTTGCGTCGCTTGGGGCAGACCTTGTCGGCCACCTTGGATTTGGACCGGATTATGGAGGTCATTCTGGATACCGCCATTGTGGCCACCGGTGCGGGCGGCGGCGTGGTGATGTTGGTCGACGTGGATGATTCGAATCGTTTGAAACAACGGGCCGGGGAGGGCGATTTGGGTCTGGACGAACCGGCGACGGTGCGTTTCGGCGAGGGTGTCATCGGTCGGATCGCCGCCGAGGGCGTCCCCATGTCGGGCCGGATGGTCAACGGTCGATTCCATGGTTTGCAGCGCAGTCAGACTGAACCGAACGCGGAGTCGTTGATTGCGGTACCGTTCCGAGGCCGAAGTCAGGGGGTGCCTCTGGCGGACGATTCGGGATGGGACGGTCTCGAGGGCGAGCAGGGTGCGGTCATGGGAGTGTTGGTGCTGTACAACCGAGTCGGCGCACCGACGTTTGACGATCGTGACTTTGAGACCTTGGAGACCTTTGCCGGGCAGGTTGCCGTGGCGGTGGAGAATGTGCTGTTGCATCGGCAGGCGCAGCGATTGAGTTTGACCGACCCGCTGACGGGACTGTGGAATCTGCGCTTCATGCAGTCGGCGGTGCAGCGTGAAATGGAACGGGCACGGCGTTATGGGCATTGCTCGGCATTGTTGGCGATTGACATCGACCTGTTCAAGGCGGTGAACGACACCTATGGTCACCCGGCCGGGGATCAGGTGTTGATCGAGTTGGCGCGGCGTATCAATGGGCAGATTCGCGAGGTTGACCTGGCTTTCCGGCAGGGAGGTGAGGAGTTCATGGTTCTGCTCCCGGAAACCGATGAGTTCGGGGCGGTGTCAGTGGCCGAGCGTCTGACCGCGGCGGTGAATTCGCGTCCCTTCCGGCTTAACATCCATGATGGACCGATGGAATTGGACATTTCGATTTCCATCGGCGTGGCGGTGACGGAATTGAACGGGGAAACCGCGCCGGAGCTGATTTCGGCCGCTGATCAGGCGCTGTATTCCGCCAAGGAGTCGGGCCGCAATACCTGGCGCATCGCGCGCTGGTAACCGTCGCTTGAGAACCGTCATTTCGGTGGTCACCCGCCCGCACACCCACACTACGGGTCTCCCCGCCGTGGGCGCTAATCTCGCAGTATGTCGGAAAACAAACGCGCCACCAAAGCCATTGTTCCCGCCGCCGGGAATGCGACCCGTTTTCTCCCCTCGACCAAGTCCGTTCCCAAAGAGCTCTTTCCGGTGATCGACAAGCCGGTCCTGCACCATATCGTCGAAGAGGCCGCGGCCGCCGGTCTTTCTGACGTCCTTCTCGTGACCGCCCGTGGCAAGGACGCACTCACCGACTACTTCGACGCACGGCCCGACTTGGAGGACGCTCTACGGCGTAAGGGAGACGACAAGCGCCTGCAAGCGGTCAAGCAGCCTGAGCAGCTGGCCGATATCACGGCGATTCGTCAGGGCGGAGCGCTCGGTTTGGGGCACGCCGTTGGCCGTGGGGCACACTTCGTCGGTGACGAACCCTTCGCCGTCCTATTGGGAGACGAATTCTGCGACATCGACGACGAACTTCTCCCGCAAATGATTGATCTGCAATCGCAAACCGGCGGAATTGTATTGGCGCTCTTGGAAGTCCCTTGGGACGAAGTAAGCCGGTACGGAGTCGCGTCGGTCAATTCCACCGATAACGACGATGTTGTGGAAGTGACCGGTTTGGTGGAAAAGCCGGCCCGCGAAAATGCACCTTCCAATCTCATTGTGGTCGGTCGGTATATATTGCCGGGAACAATTTTCCCCGAAATCGATCGAACAGAGCCCGGGCGAGGCGGTGAAATCGGACTGACCGAAGCAATGGATGCCATGCGAGAGAATGGAACACCGGTTCACGGAGTGGTATTCAAGGGCCGTCGTTACGATACCGGGGAGCCGGTCGGTTATTTGAAGACCCTGGTGGAACTCGCCGCTCAACGCGACGACCTGCGGTCGTTCCGCACCTGGTTGCGCGACTTCAGCGCGGAACTGGACGACTGAATCCGACGTCCGCATCATCGTGCCGCCACCGCTGTGACCGCACGATGATCGACACCGCCCGTAAGAACGGCTGGAAGGCGCGGTTCTTAAACATTTCCGAGTCACGGAGTTAGGATTAGACGCATATTCCAAAATCGGAGGAATTCAACTTAATCCAAACGCTTCGGGCATTTCAAGGACGAGACGGCTCGCGGTTTGGGACAGTAAAAGACAAAACACGTATTTCGGTCCGACGATCAATTCGGCGGACCGCATACGGTGATGAACCGCCGTATTCGTGCTCCTTGAACTCCGGCTGACACGAATGTGCGAACGGTTCTCTGATAAGAGAAACCTCAAGGGTTCTCCGTTTGGCTTGGTTATGTGGACGTCGGGTAGATTAGTTGAAAAAAGGGGATGAGGAATGACTGAGACAGAAGGAAGCACTACATTCGCGGAATTCCTCGCCCACAGCCTCTCCAAGGTCCGTCCGCTTCCCGCTACCGATATCGACCTCATCCAGGCCACCGGGTCCGTACTCGCCACCGACGTATCGGCCCCCGCACCACTACCGGCGTTCGATTACGCCGCAATCGACGGGTACGCCGCCAACGCCGATGATATTCTGGGCGCCACCGAGGACCACTCGGTGGGTCTCAAAGTGCTCGGTGACCTCTCCGCCGCCTCGTGGCGACCGGTCCGTCTGGTCCCCAACACCTGCTTTGCCGTCGCTGCCGGTGCTCCCCTTCCCATCGGCGCGAACGTGGTGGTACCACTGTCGTGGACGGACGAAGGCATGGCCACCGTCGAAGTCCGCCGGACTCCCAAACGTGGTCACGGAGTCCAATACACCGGCACCGAACGCGGCGACGGGTCGATTCTGGCGCAGTCCGGCCGTCGCATGACTCCACAACTCATCGCCCTCTTGGCCGCGTCCGGTCTGGCCGACGTCACCGTTCGCCCCACACCACGCGTGGTCGTCATCGCCACGGGAGACGAATTGGTCGACACCGGTCGTCCCAGCCAGCCCGGCCAAGTCATCGACGTCAACTCGCACCTGGTGACGGCGGGCGCCTCCGAAGCGGGTGCGCACGCCTACCGAGTCGGAATCTGCGACGACGAACCCGAAGCGCTCCGCAACGTCCTCGACGACCAGGTCCTGCGGGCCGACTTCGTGATCACCACCGGGGGTACGTCAACGGGACCGGGCGACATGGTCCGTCGGACACTGTCGCGCGACCGCACCGTGGATTTTCCCGGACTGTCGATCTACCAATGCGAAAGCCTGGGATTCGGAACCATCGGACCGGAAGAGATCCCCATCCTCTGCCTTCCCGGCAACCCGGTATCGGCAAGTCTGGGGTTTGAAATCCTCGCCCGTCCCATCATCCTGCGCCTGGCCGGTGCCGAACCGGTATTTCGTCCCAGCGTCCGGGCCAACCTGACCGAGGCCATCACCTCCCCGCTCGGCCGACGAGAGTTCCGCCCTGTCAAGGTCACCGAACGCCGAGGTGGAGGATACACCGTCACTCCGCTTGGGATGCAATCGTATACACTAAGTGGATTCGCCGAAGCGACCGGACTGATGGCCGTCGGCGAAAACGCCTCGACCGTCCCGGCCGGATCGACCGTGGACGTCATGCTTCTTGACAGACATCGGTGACATAGACGCCCTTGACCGTGTCAGGGCCCGATGCCGGTCTGCGGGAGCTTGCCCTGATTGACCACACCCGCCAAGTCGAACACCGGTAATGACATGAACATGAAGAATCCTGGTTGGCCCGCCGTACTGACCGACGGCGACGTCACCCTTCGTCCGTTTCGTCGCGGCGACGGGCCACGTTGGTCCCGACTTCGCCGAGACAATGAACAATGGCTTGCCCCATGGGAGCCCAGCCCCAGGCTCAACTGGTACGACGCGCACTCCCCCGCCTCGTACCGTTTCGTCTACAAGTCGTACAAGAAAAGCGCCCGGCAAGGCACCAGTTGGCCGTGGGCGGTCTGCTATCGTAATGAACTCGTCGGCGGACTCACCATCGGCAACATCATCCGGCGGGCCTCCGGAAACGCCTTCGCCGGCTACTGGATCGACAGTGGCCACGCCGGACTGGGCATCACCACCACGGCATTGGCACTCTCGATCGACCATGCCCTCACCGTGGGGCTCCTGCACCGCATCGAAGTCAACATTCGCCCCGAGAACATCCCCTCCAATCGGGTGGTGGAAAAGCTCGGACTGCGTCGTGAAGGACTCCACGAACGCTTCCTCTACATTGCGGGGGCCTGGCGTGACCACTATGGATACGCCATTACGGCCGAAGAAATCAGCTCCCAAAGTCTGCTCGACCGACTCAAAAGCCACCGACGACGCACGTCACCTTGAGTGGCGAAGTTCAATGGTAGGACGTCTGACCAGGGATAGAATGAGTGCGTGGATCAGAACACTCAGCTTCCAACCGTCGGAATGATCGGCGCGGGACAGCTCGCCCGCATGACGCACCAGGCCGCCATCGCACTGGGCCAGAGCCTCCATGTGCTCGCCACCGATCCAAAGGAGTCGGCCGCCGTGGTCACCCCGTACACCGAAATCGGGGATTGGACGAACGCGGACGACCTGAAAAGGTTCGCGCGCGACAAGACAGTGGTCACCTTCGACCACGAACATGTACCGCAGGACGTACTCAACGCGCTCCAAGAGTCCAACGTAGCAATGGAGCCCAGACCGGAAGCCCTGTTGTACGCACAGGACAAACAGGCGATGCGCCAACGCCTGGGAAAGCTCGGCCTACCCATGCCACGCTGGTCGCCGGTGGACTCCATCAGCGACGTCAACGCCTTCGGCTACCCCTGCGTTCTCAAGGCCGCCGCGGGGGGCTACGACGGCAAGGGCGTCTGGATGGTCAAGGACTCCACCGAGGCCGAGGAGGTCTTGGCCGGCGGAGTTCGCCTCATCGCGGAGGAAAGAGTCGCCCTCTTGGGAGAGGTCGCCATTCAAATCGCCCGTACGCCCAGCGGAGACATTCGGTTCTACCCCTTGGTGGAAACCGTACAACGCGACGGGATCTGCGTGGCGACCATAGCGCCGGCCCGAATCAACGAGACCGAAGAGCGTCAAGCCCGCGAGATCGCCGCCACCGTCGCCGAAGACCTCGGGGTGACTGGAACGATGGCGGTGGAGCTCTTCCACACGAAGGACGGCCTCCTGGTCAACGAACTGGCCATGCGCCCCCACAATTCCGGTCACTGGACGATCGAGGGAGCGACCACCTCGCAGTTCGAACAACACCTTCGGGCGGTACTCGACTACCCTCTGGGCGAAACGAACATGACCGCACCCGTCGTCGTCATGGCCAATATCCTGGGCGGACCGGAAGGCGGCCCCCGCCTCGACGAACGGGTTCAGCAGCTCATGCACGACGATCCCGGGGCACGCCTGCACCTGTACGGGAAGTCCATTCGCCCCGGCCGGAAGATCGGCCACGTCACCGTATCCGGCAGCGATCTCGATACCACCCGCAAACGTGCCCTGCGCGCGGCGCAATGGATTCGCGAAGGCCACTAGACTGAACAAACGACGGTACAGGTGGCGCATAAACCGGTCTTCGTCGAAACAACATCAGCGCCACACCGAACGGCCAAACTGACACAACAATGCAACGAGCGCCGAAGTCGCGAGGTTGCCGAAGAGCTGGAAAAGAGCTCAGGCGCTGCACAGTGCGTTGAACAGTGGCGTTCGCAGGATCCAGGCGTGCTTCAGCACGTCGGGGGCTGCGAAGGACGCTGGGCAACGTGCTGTGGAGGGGCTGAGCGGTCACCTACCTACCAACCAATGCTGAGCGGTCAGGAGAAACGAAAATGGAGAAGGCGCGCGTCGGCATCATCATGGGTTCCGATTCCGATTGGCCCACGATGGAAGCCGCCACCACAGAGCTGCAACGCTTCAACATTCCTTATGAGGTGCGGGTCGTATCGGCGCACCGCACTCCCCATTCTATGCTCACCTACGCCGAAAGCGCCGCCTCGCGAGGCGTCCAAGCCATCATCGCCGGTGCCGGAGGCGCGGCGCACCTGCCCGGAATGGTCGCGGCGGCAACCCCCTTGCCGGTCATCGGAGTTCCCGTACCACTCAAACACCTCGACGGAATGGATTCACTTCTGTCGATCGTGCAGATGCCTTCCGGCGTGCCGGTTGCGACCGTATCGATCGGGAACGCGCAGAACGCCGGTCTTCTGGCGGTTCGTATCCTGGGTGCCACCGACGAAACTCTACGCAACCGTATGGCCTCGTATCAGGTCGACCTGGAACGCATGGTGACGGAGAAAAACTCCCGCCTGCAGTACCGCTTGGCACACGGCGGGGACGATAACGGCTAGTGGTCCTCCTCGACTTTCAAGCCGTCCTGTTCGACCTGGACGGCACCTTGGTGAACTCACAACCGGCCATCGAACGTTCCGTACGGCGGTGGGCGGCCGAACACGGTCTTGACGAGGAGTACGTGCTGGCACGCGCGGAAGGGCGACAGGATGCCGACCTGGTGGCCGAGGTCGCCCCGGACCAGGACATCGAACGCGAAGCCGCACGCATCGCGGAGTTGGAGGCGGCGGATACGACGGCCGTCCACGCCGTAGTGGGCGCGCGTCGACTGCTCGACTCACTTCCGCACGACCGCTGGGCCATCGTGACGTCGGGGACCTACGAGGTCGCGAGCGCCCGCTTGCGGGCCGCCGGATTGCCACGGCCCGAGGTGTTTTTGACCGCCGACGTCGTCCAGCACGGTAAGCCCCACCCGAGTGGCTACCTGACCGCCGCGGATCGTTTGGGGTTCACGCCCGAGGAATGTCTGATTTTTGAAGACACTGCCACCGGGGTCAAGGCGTCCGTCGCCGCGGGGATCCGATGTGTCGGGGTCGGTGACGACGTGCGGCCGGCACAGGGCAGCGAGACGGTGGCCTCCATTTCGGATTTCACCTCCGTTGAACTGCGGCACGGTGACAACGCGTGGCAGTTGGTTCTCGGCTAGGGACGGTACCTGGTCTCGTGTTGACGGCACGCACCGCCGGGTTCTCGGCAGGCGCGATCGTATTAACGTGGTTAAAAGCCGAATGTTTCGCACGACCAGGGAGAGAACAATGCAGACGTCGCAATTTCACACGATAGCCGATGTGGAGGCGGCCTCGCGGCACGCGATGCCTCGACCGGCATGGGACTACATCAGTGGTGGAGCCGGCGATGAGGTCACCATGCGCGCTAATCGGGACGTTTTCGAGGAACGCCGTTTCCTTCCGCGCATGCTGCGCGAAGTGTCCACCATCGATTCCGCCACCACGGTACTGGGTGCCCCTTCGTCGATGCCGTTTGCGGTCGCACCGATGGCCTATCAGAAACTCGCCCATCCCGACGGCGAACTGGCGACGGCGCGTGCCGCCCGCGAACAGGGCGTCCCCTTCCATTTGGCCACCATGAGCAGTATCGCCATGGAGACGGTGGTAGAGACGCCGGGCGAGTACGTGTTTCAGTTGTACTGGCTGCGTGATCGTGATCTTATGGCCCAGATGCTCAACAGTGCCGAAACGTTCGGGTGTCGTGCCGTGGTTCTGACCGTGGACGCTCCCGTTCTGGGACAAAGAGTTCGGGACACGAGGCACGACTTCAGCCTGCCCGACGACGTCCATGCGGCGAATCTGATGGACGAGGAGGAATCGGGCAACCTCAAGGAGTCGATCGACTTGAGTTTCGATTCCTCCCTGAAGTGGGACGACCTCGCCTGGATTCGGGAAAACTGTTCCCTTCCCTTGATCGTCAAGGGGATTTTGCATCCCGACGACGCGCGTGCGGCGGTCGATCACGGGGCCTCGGCGATCGTGGTGTCCAATCACGGCGGTCGCCAACTCGATCAGGCCGTATCCAGTCTGGAGGTCCTTCCGGTGATTCGGGAGGCGGTCGGTCCTGATTTCGAGATCGTCTTGGACAGTGGAATTCGCTCGGGGCGTGACGTCCTATTGGCTCTGGCGCGCGGTGCCGATTCGGTGCTCATCGGACGTCCGATCCTATGGGGCTTGGCAGCGGCCGGTGAAGCGGGGGTCAACCGCGTCCTCGAACTGTTGGGGACGCAGCTGACCGATGCGATGGCGCAAGCGGGCGCTCGTACCGTGGCCGAAGCCAAGAACGTTCACGTCTGGTAAAGCCCGATGCGCCACGTCCACGCGGCTTAATCGGAGTTCGCTCGGGAGAACTGGCTGCCGGTCACGTTCTCCCCTTCCGCATTGCCGGCGATGCACTGGAAGGTGCCGTTGTCCGGCAGATGGACGGCGGTCGTCCAGTCGATGCGTTCGGCACCGACCAATTCCTGCAGCGGCCCGTCTTCCCTCTGCCCGTCAATACAGAGTCCCTGGATGAGGTCGTTGGACTGTGCCTCCGCCATATCGGTCACGCCTTCGGGCAACGGTCCCTGGGCGTAGGCCTCCCATTGATGTGAGGCGTCGCAGGAGACCGGGGAGAATCCGTCCCCGGGGTCGCCGTCGAAACAGACGGGTTCTTCCACACAAGAGGCTCCGTCGGCCGTCAAGGTGCATTCGGCGACGTAGTCCTCGGCCTGGCTTTCCTTTTCCAGGTCACGAGTCGGTTCGCTGCGGAACAGGAAATAACCTCCGACTCCCAACCCCGCGAGAACCAGGACTCCGACGGTGACCAAACCGATCAGTCGTCCCATGTCGGAGGTGGAACCGCCCCGCTCACGCAGTCGCCGTTCCCGTCGGGTGATGCCTCCGGTATCGGTCGGGCTCACGGATTTTTCCGCCAACGGAGCGGGCAGACGGTCGTCGTGTTCGTTGACGGCGCGGCGATCCAGCTCATTGAGCTGTACGTCGACGACGTCGGGGCCGGGTGTCTCCTGCTGTAGCCCCGAGTTCGGTGTTTCGGGCGGGACGGCCATGTTGCCGGGAACGTCGCCCCACGGAGCCGCCGCCTGAGGCGACGGTTCACCGTATTGCTTACGAGGCAAGGGAAGCCGTTCGGTATCGGCTTCTTCTTCAACGTCCGCTGCCGATTGATGCCCATTATGGAGTGTGGGGATCAGGTGCGTCTGGTCGACATTCGCTCCATGGCCGTCCTGCGGTGCGAGTTCGGCGTCCGGTTGGTTGTCGATCGGGGCGGGAGCGGAGGCGAACGCGGAGAAGGTTCCCTGCAGAGGGGGCGATAGGAATTGCTGACTCGTCTCCACCACCGGCAGCACGCCGGTGGACTCCTCTGGAATGGAGGAGAGCGAGTCTCTGAAGTATTCGGCGGTGGGTCGCCCCGCCGGATTGTCGATCAGACCCGTTTTCAACATCTCGGTGAGGAGTGGGGAGACGCCCGGGATATTGGGGATCGGTTGAGAAAAGAGCGCTTGTACTTCGTTGATGTCCGATACGCCTTGTTCCGGAAAGCGCGGTGGCGTTCCGTTCAGCAGGGTGTAGAGCGACGCGGCCAAGGAGTACACATCGGCCGCGGAAGTGATTTGGCCGTGTTCAAAAACTTCACGCGCGGCGAAGGCGGGGGTGGCGGTGACCGAGACGGGTCCGGTCGATCCGTCTGGATTGTCGGTCGCGAATCCGAGGTCGGTCAGCAGCGCTTCCCGATTCTCATTGACCAAGATATTGGCCGGCTTCACATCACCGTGGACCAGGCCCTGGGAGTGAATCTCCACCAACGCGTCCGCGACTCTGATTCCCAGCTTCAATACCGCCGAGGGATCCAACGGCCCGACGGTCCGCAAGGCCTGTGCGGCGTTGGTGGGACAGAGTTCCATGATGACGTACGGGTGACCGCCGTTGGCGACACCGGCCGAATAGATCGGAATGATGCAGGGGTGCTGGGATACGACTCGTGCCTGAGCCATGGTGTGGTGAAAACGGTCCCGTTGCCGAGCGTCGGTCAACTGCCGCCGCTCGATCTTGACCGCCACTCGGCGCCGCAGATGCGCTGACTCGGCCGCCCAGACCCGTGAATAGGCTCCGGTGGCCAAGGGCTGGAAGTTCCCCAGCTCTTCATGCCCTTGCAGGAGGTATTCGGGTGTCTCCTCGGCACTCGCGGCACGACGGTGAGGAGGATGAGATTCAAACTGGGCGCCCATGGCCGACATGGTATCCACTAGCTTTGGCCTCCAGTCGTCACATTGTCCGACAGTGTGCCCCCGCGGACTGCGAAATAATCCCGGTCGTCACCCCGCCGACGCCGCGCGGATTCTGCACGGGCCGCGCCGAACGGGCAGGGTACGGATATCACGATCATTCACCACAACTCCTTATAGGGGACTCGAAGCTGATTGGGTCACGGGCCTCGAGCACGTTCCGACGCGGAGACTCCCGGGAGCGAACACGCTGTCTCTTACCTAGGCGGGAGCTCAGATGCCGTTCCCCATTCTATAAAACTACGTCACCAAACCCGAGGCATCATCACCCCCGTTGTCCGACTAACCGAACAGACTACTCATTTTGACCAAATGTATGAGGTGGCTAATGCGTGTCGCGAAGGATAAGTAGCGCATAGTAATCCCATCCCCCGTGGAGCGCGTGGGCGGGCGAGTCAAAGCGACGGTTCAAGGGACTCGCCTGCCCCGCGTACCACATAAACGTCCATCCTCACACGGTATGACGTGGCGGACTCCGAATCCGGTATTTCCGCGTCGGGTCGAGCGGCAATCCAGGCGAAGGTCACCGACGGTCGGCGTTCAGACGTTCGGTGGCCCAGCGGTTGGCCTGGTCGTCCTCCCCGGCCGCCTCCAACGTCTTTTCCGCCCAGTAACGCCCTTCCTCAAAATCTCCCAGATCATCCAGTAGTTGGGCGTATCGTGCGACGATGCGATTGCGGGGCCAACCCAACGACGGTTCCTCCCACTGCTGCACCAACGGCTCCAACTCCGCCAGTGCCGCTGGAACGTCTCCTTGGGCGGCAAAGGTATCGGCCAATAGGGCACTGGCCGCCGCCCGAGCGTTGTCGCGGACTTCGGTCGGTGAGATGCGTTGCAGCGTGTCGCGTGCGATGGACTGTGCGCCGCTGATGTCACCCGCCTCCAGCAGCGTGCGTCCGCGAATGATGTGGGACAGTCCCACCAGCAAGGCCTGTCCGGTCAAGGCCCCGAACGTCTCAGCCTGCTGCGACAGTTCCAATGCTTCGTCGCGAGCGCCGAATCGATCGGCGATCAAGGCACGCACCAAAGTGGCGAAGCCTTTGCCCCAGTCGTCGTTGATGCGGTGGAAATCGGCGAAGGCCTCCCGCGCCTCTTGGTCGGCTCCTTCTCCTTCACCCAATTCGACGAGTGCGGCGGCGTGTATCGCCCGCAGCAATCCGACTGCGAAGAGGTCCCCGGCTCTTTCCCCGATCGGAAGGAAGGTCTCGGCCAAGCGTTTGGCGTCGCCGTAACGGCCGGCCAGCAGCAGAGTGAACGCATTGGCACCGCGTACCCAGGCTCGTCCCACCTGATCGTGGTTGCGGGCGAAGATCTTGGCGGCGCGGCGCAGGGCGTCCTCGGCCCGGGAGAAGTCCCCTCGGGCCGTGTCCGCCCACGCACGATGTTGCAGAGCCCACGCCTCGCGGCGCTCGTCATCGGCCTCGTCGGCCACCTCGTAGGCCGAATGGAAGTGCTCCTCGGCCTCCGACAGGCGACCACCGAGGAAGTCCAACATGCCGAGCCGACATTCAGCGTCGCAACGCGGTCCGGGCAACTGCTCGCGTTTGGCGATGTCCAAGGCCGCCTGCCAGGTCGATCGGGCCGCTTCCAGTTCCCCCAAGTACCGTTGAATACGACCGCGCAACAGCAAAAGCTGCGCGGTGAGATTCGCGTCGGTCTCCTGCGGCTGCGACTGCGGATGGCTCAACGACAGCCCGACGTTCTCGGCCAAAGCGTCGATTTCCGCTTCGGCCTGCTCCACCCGACCCAGACGTGCCAAGGCGCGAGCGCGCAGGAGACGGTCGTTGGGCCCCAAGGGGTGCAGTTTTTCGATCCCGTCCAGCAACCCGATCGCCCGGTCGGGCTCGGAGCTGTTCATGGCCCGTAGAGCCTGCTGGTGGACGGCTTCGAGGGCCAAGGGAACCACGTCCCATACTTCGTCGGCCCGCTCGATTTCCAAGTCACCGGCCAGTTCCGCCGCTTGTTTGGCGTGGTGGACCACGAGGTCGTCGGCGCTTTGGCCGTCAAGTTCCATGGTCGCCGCCCACCGTGCGATCTCGGCGTGCGCGTGAGCGGCGTCGGCTTTCCCGATCGGAGTGTAGGCGGCCTCGCGCAGCAATGGCGTGACGAAACGGTACCCGCCGTAGGAGCGGCGGCGCAGCATGCGTCGATCCAGGAGCTCCTGCAGAGCGCCGTCGAAATCGGAACCCAACTCTTTGCGCAGCAGTTCGGTCGCTTCCGGGCCGATGGCGTCGCCGAAGACCGAGGACGCGCGCAGGAGGGATCGCGCCGCAGAGCCGAGTGCGTCGATCCGAGCGCCCAGCACCTGGGCAAGGTCACGGGACAGTACCTTGCCGGTGAGGGACCCGACCGCGAGGTGCCACTCGTCGTCGCCCGCCACCAACAGGTCCTGCTCGGTGAGAAGCGTGATGAGTTCGGCCAGGTAGTACGGGTTTCCCTGGGCGAATCCGAGGAGTTTCTCCTCGTCGCGTTTGGGAAGTTTCCCGCCGTCGAGGAAGGCCGTCAGCAGCCGGGCGGCCTCTGAACCGTTCAGGGGCGGAAGCGGATACACCTCGGCTTCGGATATGTGAGCCAGCAGGGGCGATACCCGCGTTGCCGGACCGGCGTCGCGCCCGTGCCCGGGTGTGCGGGGTGGACGCATCCGGGTGAGTTCGGGACGCCCGAAGATCATGGTCAGTACCGGACCCTCGATGCGGCTGAGGGCGGTGCCGAGCGCGTCGAGTCCTTCGTCGGTGGCGGTGTGCAGGTCGTCGAGTATCAGCGCCATGGGGCCGGTCTCGGCGATGGCGGTCAACAGGTTCGCCACGGTGATCGGGACGAGCTGTGCCTCGGATTTGTCGCCGATGAACCCGCCCGGCCCCGAGTCGTCGGGGCTGTGGCGGTGTCCCAGGAGGCCGAGCAACACTTCCAGGTTGACCGGGGTGGAACTGTCGGCGGTAATCCGACGCAGTTTATTGCGCGCGCTGGTGCGGTCCATGTCGAACGACAGACCCGCGGCCTTGCGCACCAGGTCGGCCAGCGGGCCGAATCGGCGTGCCTCGCCGTACGGTGCCGAGCGAATGGAGAGGGTACGGACTCCGCGTTCGGTGGCCAAGGTGCGAATTTCGCGGGCGAATCGGGTCTTGCCCATTCCGGCTTCGGCCGTGTGGATGACCACCAGTGGTTCACGGCGGTCCCGGACGGTGTCCAAGCGGCCCGCGACGCGACCGAGCTCCGCTTCACGGCCGATGAACGGTGCGGTGTCACCGAGCGACGCGCGGGTTCCCGGCTCGTCTTCCAGTCCCAGCAGCTGATACACCTCGGTTTCGGCGCGTTTACCTTTGAGGCGGACCGGTTGGAGTTTACGCCATACGGCCATGTGCCGGGTGGCCTGAATCGTGGTCGCGCCCGCCCAGATGGTTCCGGTAGTGGCCTTGTCGCAAATGCGGGCAGCCGTGTTGACCGTGTCCCCGATGACGGTGTATTCGAGGCTGGCCTGCATTCCCGATACCACCAGCCCGGTGCGCAGGCCGATACGCAGTCCGATCGGCAGACCGCCGCCGGACTCGACCTTCAGCAGTTTCCGGACACGCTTCTGCATGGCGGCCGCCGCTCGGACGGCACGTTCGGCGTCGTCTTCGTGGCTTAGAGGTGCTCCGAACACCGCCATGAGTCCGTCGCCGGTGAGCTTGTCGACGTGCCCGCCGAAAGTGTTGACGGAATTGACGCATTCGGCCAACAATCGGTCGGTCACGCTGGAAACCCGTTCGGGATCCTGTCCTTCGGACCAGGTGGTGAAATCCGACAGATCGGCGAAGAGCACCGTGACATAGCGTCGTTCGGTGGAGGGAGCGGAGGCTTCGGGGGACAGTGGAGCTCCGCATTGGTGGCAATACCGGGCCGCGGGAATGGTCGGCGTCGAACAGAATGGACAAATCACGATGTGCTCAACACCATAGCCCGTGACTTTTGTTCCCTCGCGCGATCAGATTCACTCCGCCGAGGGCTGACTGCTGTGACCGTCTGACTCACGATCGCTAGCCTACGTACTTTAACTGACAATTCGCTGAAGATTGAGACCCACATCGCTTTGAATATTATGAAGAAAAATCTGATATTTCGGTGCCATGCCGCATGATGAACGGCCGGTCACCGCCGGTTCCGAGGATAATCGGAACTCTAATATGGCATACGACACAGGAGATCGAGACACAGGGGGTTCCCTCATCCTTGGAAGAGCGGTGAAAACGCACGTCGTCGACGGTTCGGAACTCTATTCCGACCGTCGACCGCGCATCGCGACCTCGCCCGCCTACAAGTAGGAGACCAGGTCAGCTCTTTGGAATTCCTTGACCGAGGTATAGCCCGTCTTGGCCATCGCACGGCGAAGGGCACCGAAAAGATTCTGATTTCCCACGGAGGAGGTAGCCGGCCCGTACAGCAGGGCTTCCATATCGGGTACTTCCATCTCTGCGGCCGCAATGCTGCGGAACCGACCACGCGGCAGTTTCGGGTGCGACGCCGCCGAATGCCACCACGCCCCCATCGCCGGGGCCTCGGCGGCCTCCGCCATCACCGACCCGAGCATCACCGAGTCCGCACCACAGGCGAGCGCCTTGGCGATCGAACCGGAATTGGTGATCTCGCCGTCGGCGATGAGATGGACGTAGCGACCTCCGGTCTCATCCAGGTAGTCGCGACGAGCGGCCGCGGCCTCCACGACGGCGGTCGCCATCGGCACGTCGATACCCAGTACGGAATCGGTGGTGGACCATTCGTCGGAGCCGACTCCGATGATCACGCCGGCCGCCCCGGTACGCATCAGGTGCATGGCGGTCTTGTAGTTGGTGGCGCCTCCGACGACCACGGGAACGTCCAGGTCGGAGATATAAGTCTTCAAATTGAGAACGTCACCGCCGGAGGACACGTGCTCGGCCGAAACGATGGTTCCCTGAATGACCAGGAGGTCGATTCCCGCTTCGACCGCCAAGGGGGCGTATTCCTGGGTATGCTGCGGACTGACGCGGACCGCCGTGGTCACTCCGGCCGCACGTACCTCGGCGATCCTCTCGGCGATCAGTTCCGGCTTCACCGGTTCCCGGTAGGCGTCCTGCAAACGCTCCACCGCGACGTCCTCGGGGGATTCCGCCAATTCTTTGAGGATCGACGTGGGATCGACGTAACGGCACCACAGTCCTTCGGCGTTCACCACGCCCAGACCGCCGAGCCGCCCCATTTCGATCGCCGTGGCCGGCGACATGGTGGCGTCCGAAGGATGAGCCATCGCAGGGATCTCAAAATGGTAGGCGTCCAGCTGCCATTCGGTCGACACGTCATCGATGTCGCGAGTCCGCCGAGTAGGCACCAGTGCAACGTCGTCGAGCCGCCATCCTCGGGCGGCGATCTTGCCTGGGCCGACTTCTACCATGTCCCGCATTCCACTCTCCTCCTGAAAGACCGGCTACCACTCTAGATGAGAGCCATAGCGCAGCGCAAGAACGCACACGTACTGAGAGGTGTGAGCTGGATTCCCGCCGACACAACGGGACGTCGGGCGGCTGAGCGCAGTATTCCGTCGCCCCGCCGTGTCGGCGCTTCGCGCGAACTCGACTACCGCGTGTGGTAATTGGGGGCTTCGGCGGTCATTTGAATGTCGTGCGGGTGGGATTCCTTCAAACCCGCGGCGGTGATGCGCACCAGGCGTCCGCGTTCGTGCATTTCGGGAATCGTGGTCGCCCCGGTATAACCCATGGCGATCTTCACCCCGCCGACCAGCTGATACATCACCTGGGCCAGCGATCCACGGAAGGGCACCTGGCCTTCGACACCTTCGGGAACCAGTTTCTCGTTGGTCTCGATCTTTTCCTGGAAGTAACGGTCCTTTGAATAGGACTTGGCCTGACCACGTGTCTGCATGGCGCCCAAGGACCCCATTCCCCGGTAGGACTTGAACTGTTTTCCGTTCATGAACACCAGTTCACCGGGGGACTCGGTGGTACCGGCGAACATCTGGCCCATCATGACCGTTCCGGCACCCGCCACGATCGCCTTGGCGACGTCACCGGAATACTGCACCCCGCCGTCGGCGATGACCGGAACGCCACGTTCCTTGGCCGCCTGGACGGTATCCAGGATCGCCGAGATCTGGGGGACCCCCACACCGGCCACGACCCGGGTGGTGCAGATGGCGCCGGGGCCAACACCGACCTTGACCCCGTCGGCACCGGCATCGATCATGGCGTCGGCCGCCTCGGCGGTCACGATGTTGCCTCCGACGACGTCCACTCGATCGCCGAAGTCCTTCGAGACGCGAGCGATCATGTCCAGCACGCCCTGCGAATGCCCGTGTGAGGAGTCGACGACCAGAACGTCGACTCCCGCACCCACCAGTGCGGCGGCACGTTCGTACTGGTCGTCGCCGACTCCGATGGCGGCGCCGACCCGAAGTCGACCGGTGGCGTCCTTGGTGGCGTCGGGGAATTCCTCACGTTTGGCGAAATCCTTGACCGTGATCAGACCGCGTAGGTAACCGTCGTCGTCCACGATCGGAAGCTTTTCGATCCGGTGTTTGTGCAACAGTTCCAGGGCCTCGTCGGCGGTGACGCCTTCGGGAGCGGTGACGAGGTTGTCGCGTGTCATCACCTCGGAAACCGGACGGGAATGGTCTTCTTCGAAGCGCATGTCGCGGTTGGTGATGATACCGACCAAACGGCCTTTCTCATCCACAACCGGGAGGCCGGAAATACGGAAGCGACCGCATTTTGCGTCGACGTGTTCCAGGGAGTCTTCCGGAGCACAGGTCACGGGGTCGGCCACCATGCCCGATTCGGATCGTTTGACCAGATCAACATGCTGGACCTGTTCGTCTTTGGACATATTACGGTGCAAAATGCCGATCCCGCCGATGCGGGCGGCGGCAATGGCCATGCGGTACTCGGTCACCGTATCCATTGGGGCGGTAACCAGGGGGGTTGCCAATTTAATATTGCGAGTGAAGTGGGACGTGGTATCGACTTCGCCGGGAACGACGGACGACTCTCCGGGGATGAGGAGAACATCGTCATAGGTAAGGCCGAGTGGAATCGACTCCACCGCGCCCATGGGAATTCGAGCACCGGACCCGTCATGTGAAGAAGCGACTGAGTTTGCCATAGAACAATGTTAGTCGGCATGCCGCCCGCATCCGAATAACGCGACCGCAGCGCCGGTGTGATTTTGCACGTCGGGAACGGAATGACATCCCGTCATCCCTCGAATATCGGATTCCTTGGACGTTAGGTGCGCGGATCGGGACCGTTTCGCGCGGCTTTGCGCAGAACGCGGGGCCGCCCCTCGGAAAAATACCACGTCTGCGCTGGACAACCGCCGTCAAAAGCACCGCTCAGCCACTCGAAGGCGTAGGCGGCGTCCTCCGCTCGAGTGGATTGTCGTAAATCGGCCTGTCAACTCCCTAGACGATAATGCTTCGTCATCCACTACTCTAGAAGAGTGCACGACGAACCTCTAGACCCTTTCGAGGGTGAAGCCAACTTCGACGAACCACAACCGACCATTGAACTCGATCCGTGTGAACGTGCCGAAGTCCAAGAAGACCTGCACGAACTAGAGACCTTCGCGCGCATCCTCCAGCCGTTGGGGTACCTGGGCATCGTTATGGACTGCCCGGAATGCGACGATACGCACTACTTTTCCTGGGAACTGATGACGGCCAACCTGCGCCATTTGCTGTCGGGGGCGGCCCCACTGGTCCACGAACCAGCGTTTGGCCCCGACCCCGACCGCTACCTGTCCTGGGAGTACGCGCGTGGGTATGCCGACGCCTGGCTGCGTTACGGCTCAGGCGGTGCCGCCGCCGATACCCACTAAAGTTCACGAAAGTCGGTCACGTCAACAGACCAGGCCGGAGCGGAACGCTTCGGCCACCGCATGCGCCCGATCGCGCGCCTTGAGTTTGCGAAACATCCGACGTGCGTGGGTTTTCACCGTGTCCTCCGATACGTAAAGGTCACGGCCGATCTCCGCGTTCGACTTCCCCTCACTCATGCCTCGCAGGACCTGCAGTTCGCGCTCGGTCAGGCGCATGCCTTCCAGCTCTGCCCGCTGACGTGGTGCCGGCTCGATCTTCGGTACGCGCGGACGCGTGAACATCATCGCCTGAGTCAGGGAAACGAGCAGGTCGTCGGAGTCGTTCGAAGGAGTACGAATCAGTCCCCGCGCTCCGGCCGCGACCACCATCGCGGCCATACGGGGATCGGCGGCGCCGGCCATGATCACGCTGGTCCGGGGGGAGCGTCCACGTACGACACGAGTGAATTGCACTGGATCCGGGGCTGCCAGTGACACGTCCACGAGCACCATGTCAACGGTGCGACGGGCTAGTTCGTTGAAAAGGTCGGCCGGATTGTCCACGCTGCGGACCGACTGCGCGAGCCCCATGCGAGCGGCGCAGGCCGCGATTTTCTGTCCGGCTTGAGGAGTCTTAACACAGACCACTACAGTTCTCACTTTTAATACCCTTCACTGCGGTTGGTGTCATAGCGCTCTGCGGCGCTTGTCGTTGGCGGTCAATCGCACTCAGCCCTCGAAACGTGCCCGTACGGCCGACGTCTGGACGGATGCGGTCGTCGGGCCAATGCCCGCAGCAAATCGTCATGGTCGCCACCTTCGGTCATCTATCTTGAGCTGTCCGTATCAGGACTCCGATCTCGAAATACCGGTGACGGATCGATCCGCTCACCGTTCGGCCCGCGGAAAGCACTCCGTTCCAGCGTTCGTAGCCGCCTGAACAGGTCTTCGATTGACGGTTATTGGTCCTGACATGAACTAGATGCGCCAGTACTCGAACTATGACGCGATTTCCCAGAAATTTTTTGAGTGAATTTTGACCAACCAGCTGACTGTTGTCATGGGGCGTTCGCGCCGCTTCGGTCCTCGGCACCAAGCTCCGATTCCGGGTTCGGGCGCTCCCCGCGGAGACGTGCTGCTTCCGACTCCCCAGCCTCACCACCGTCGTACCAAAACATAGAAGTGGGAGACTAGGAATATGAAGCAGCGAAATCATCACCGCTACAAGAGTCGAGAACAAAACGAAAATCCGCGTCACAATCTATTTAACGAACTAACGTCCCTTGAGGGTGCGGGTTACGGCAGATATAAATCGCTGCAAGGTGAATGGCGCACCAAGGATGCAATCATTGAAATTCTTCGGGTTCAGTCTGATCCCTTTGCTCCGCCGTCGCGTGTTGCCATTCGATTCGATCCCGATCAGGCCGACCTCATCGAGGAATGGCACGCCACCCCGCAACGGCGTGCCACCCTGGCGGTTCTACTGGCAAAACGGTTTCGCAAAGCGCTTCGTTCCCGTGATATTCGCATCGACTCCGGAGGACAGGAGATCGTCAATCGCGCCTCCTGCGAGATCGCGGAAGACGGCTCCGTCGTTTTCCGAGTAGGAGTGCAGTTCCCCGGCAAAGGACGACGCATCGCCGGGCGTGCGGCGGCCCGGGTTTTGGCCGACGACCTACCGAACGCTGCCGACGTCTCGCTCAACGTGACCGAAGAGGAGGCCGAACAGTGGATTCGCCACGCCGATGACGTCACCGCCCTCCGCGAGGAGGTCGCGCGGCTCGGCCTTGTCGCCTTCGTGGCGGACGGGTCCATGCTGGCCCGACGCAGCGGAGTAGACGATCGGCCCATGGACGACGGAGTCCCCTTCCACTCGCCCGAGGAGCTGGCGTTCACCGTCAAGCTTCCGCACGCCGGAGAAGTCCGCGGCATGGGGGTCAAGCCCGGCATCACCTTGATCGTCGGAGGCGGCTTTCACGGAAAGTCCACCCTGCTGCGCGCCTTGGAGGCGGGAGTCTACGACCACATTCCCGGCGACGGCCGCGAATTCGTCGTCTGTGATCCCACCGCGGTCAAGGTTCGCTCCGAAGACGGCCGTTCGGTCACCGACGTCGACGTGCACGCTTTCGTGGACCATCTGCCCAGCGGCGACGACACCAAATCGTTCAGCACCGAAAACGCCTCCGGTTCGACCTCGCAGGCGGCCACGACCGTGGAAAGCCTGGAAGTGGGTTCGCAACTGCTGCTCATCGACGAGGACACCTCCGCGACCAACCTCATGATCCGCGACGCGCGCATGCAGGACCTCGTGTCGAAGGATCACGAACCGTTGACGCCGCTGGTCGACCTGATTCGTTCTCTCTCGGACGACCACGGAATCTCCACCATCCTGGTCATGGGCGGTTCGGGAGACTACATGGACGTCGCCGACCGCGTGGTCATGATGGATTCGTACCGTGCCAGCGACGTGACCGAACGAGCCAAGGAACTGGCCGCGCATCCGACCGGACGCCGGCCGGAGGCGGACTCCTTCGCACGTCCCCGGCCCCGGGTCGTGGACTCCTCCTCGATCTCCTCGCAGGTCCGCGGAAAGCAAAAGATCCGTTCCCAGGGCACCGACGGGATCCGCTTCGGTGACAACGACATCGACATGCGTTCCGTCGAGCAGATTACCGACCCCTCCATGACAACCGGAATTGCGCTGGCTCTGGAATTGGCGTTGAAGGAAGGACACCTTGACGGCAAGACCACTCTGAGCGAGGCCATGGACAGCCTCGACAAGGTCCTGTCGGAACGCGGCGTAGCGGAACTGAACCGCATACGACAGATCGATTTCGCCGTCCCGCGACGATTCGAGATCGCCGCCGCGATCAATCGCCTCCGCAACCTCAAAACGGTGGACTAGAGGCAAGCCCACCGACGACGAACGGTCCCGCCCCCGAAGACGAATTCGGGAACGGGACCGTTACTCGTCGCGACTGCGGAAACTCACCGCCTAATTCGCGCCGGGAGCACCGTGGCATTTCTTGAACTTCTTACCGGACCCACAGTGGCAGGGCGCGTTTCGGTTCGGAGCACCATCATTGCGGCGCTGCTGTGGATTGGCCTGCTGTGCGGGCGGAGCTTCGGAGTTCCGCGGGCCCCGACTCTTCTGTGAACTCTTTGCGGCGACCTTGGCACTGCCCTTCCGGCCCGCGCCCGGTGTCCGTTTGACATCCCGTTTCGAGCCTTTGACCGGCTGCGGAGGACGCTGGAAGACCGACTGCCCGTCCTTATCGGCCGAAGAGACCTCGGTGGCCCCGCTGCCGGCGGCCCCATCGATGGTCGGAGCCGACAGCCGTAGCTGCGACGGATCCTTGGCCGCTTCCATGCCACGAACCTCGGCCTGCGCCCGCGACGATTCCTCCGAGTCGGTCCGCACCTTGATTTCGGCGTTCATGAGGAAACGAACCGTGTCCTCCTTGATGCCGTCCATCATGGTTTGGAACATGTCGTAGGCTTCACGCTTGTACTCGATCAGCGGATCACGCTGCGCGTACGCACGGAGACTGATCCCCTGTTTGAGATAATCGACCTCGTAGAGGTGCTCCCGCCACTTCTTGTCGATCGTCTGTAGCAGAATGCGCCGTTCCAAGTCGTCGAAGACTTCTTCACCGAATTCGGCACGACGCCGCGAATACCCCCCGTGAGCGTCTTCGCTCAACGCCTCGAGAATCCTGTCCGGATCCAGGTCGTCGATGTCCCCGGCTTCCCGCACCAGATCCTTATGTTTGATCGAGACGGGGTACAGCTGTTTCAATCCGCGCCACAACTCGTCGAGGTCCCACTCCTCCGGATATCCCTCCGAAGTGGCCCCTTCGACGTAGGCGGCCAAAACCTCATCGATCATATTCGTGATGTGGTCGGTGACCTGTTCGCCCTTCAGCACCTTGAGGCGCTCACCGTAGACGACTTCACGCTGCTTGTTCAGAACCTCGTCGTATTCGAGGACCTTCTTGCGGATTTCGCCGTTGTGCGATTCGATCTGAGTCTGAGCCGACTGGATCTGACGGGTGACCATCTTGGATTCGATGGGCACGTCGTCGGGCACGCGGAGGCGGTTCATCATCGCCTTCACGACGTCGGCGTTGAAACGCTTCATCAGGTCGTCGGACAGCGACAGGTAGAAACGGCTCTCCCCCGGGTCTCCCTGACGTCCGGAACGACCGCGGAGCTGGTTGTCGATGCGGCGCGACTCGTGCCGCTCGGTACCGAGCACATAGAGTCCGCCCAGATCACATACCTCGTCGCCCTCGGCTTCGCACGCGGCTTCGAACTTCTTGAGCGTCTCTTCCCACTCCGCCGCGTAGGTGTCCTCGTCGGCATCGGCGAGCCCGCGTTGCCGCAGTTCGGCGGCGGCCAAATGTTCGGGGTTGCCCCCCAGGTGGATGTCGGTACCACGCCCGGCCATGTTCGTCGCGACCGTTACCGCACCCTTACGACCGGCCTGGGCGATGATGTCGGCCTCGTGCGCATGGTTCTTGGCGTTGAGAACATTGTGCCGGATGCCTCGCTTGCTCAAGGCCGCCGACAGTTCTTCGGACTTGTCCACCGACACCGTACCGACCAGAACCGGCTGCCCGGTTTCATAGCGCTCGGCGATGTCGTCCACGACCGCGGAGTACTTCGCTTCCTCGGTCTTGTAGATGACGTCCTTTTGATCCAAGCGGATCATGGGTTTGTTGGTGGCGATCGGGACGACGCCCATGTCGTATACGCGATGGAACTCGGCCGCTTCCGTCTGCGCCGTACCGGTCAGCCCGGCCAACTTGTCGTACATCCGGAAGTAGTTCTGCAGCGTGGTGGTGGCAAAAGTCTGGTTCTCCTGCTTGATGTCCACGCCTTCTTTGGCTTCGATCGCCTGGTGAATACCGTCGTTGAAACGGCGGCCCTCCATGACACGACCGGTGAACTCGTCCACGATATTGACGTCCCCGTTGGGAGCGACGATGTATTCGCGATTATCGGCGAACAGTTCCTTGGCCTTCAAAGCATTGTTGAGGTAGCCGACGAGGGGGGTGTTGACCGAGTCGTACAGATTGTCCACTCCGAGGCGGTCCTCGACGCGCGATACGCCTTCCTCGGTAATGGCGATGGTGCGTTTGCCCTCGTCCACCTCGTAATCCTGCTCGGGTTTGAGAACCTTCGCGATCTTGGCGAACTCCGAATACCACCGTTTTTGGTGGTCGGCAGGTCCGGAGATGATGATGGGCGTACGCGCTTCGTCGATGAGAATGGAGTCGACCTCGTCAACGATCGCGAAGTTGTGTCCCCGCTGCACCATCTTGTCGATCGAGGTGGTCATATTGTCGCGGAGGTAGTCGAAAGCCAATTCGTTGTTGGTGGAATAGGTGATGTCACACGCATACGCTTCGCGACGCTGTTCCGAACTCTCTCCAGAGGCGGCGACCCCTACCGTCAGCCCCAGGAAACGGTGGATCTCACCCATCCACTCGGCGTCACGTCGGACCAGGTAATCATTGACGGTAACGATATGAACGCCCTTACCCGTCAAAGCGTTGAGGTAGGCCGGAAGAGTCGAGGCGAGGGTTTTACCCTCACCGGTTTTCATTTCCGCAATATTGCCTTGATGCAGCGCCGCGCCGCCCATAATCTGCACATCGTAGGGGCGCTTCCCCTGGACACGCCACGCTGTCTCGCGCACGGTCGCAAAGGCCTCCGGCATCAATTCGTCCAAGGTCGCTCCGTCGGCCAGGCGCTCCTTGTATTCGTCGGTCGTGGCCCGCAATTCAGCATCACTCAGTTTTTTGAACTCGTCTTCCAATGAGTTCACTGCATTGGTGATTGCTTTCAGTCGCTTCAACTGGCGGCCTTCACCAGCGCGGAGTATCCTCTCGAAGAAAGACACAGACAGTCAGCTCCATCAATATTTTGGCAATCTATTGCATTCAATTCTACGCGGTGGAATTGACTTGTATTCCCCGCGCCCAGCCCGGACAATTGGCGCCTATGGAACCAATCACCCTTGAGGCAGAAGGACTCCTACTGAATAGGTGGCAGCCCTCACACTTGGCTGATCTCGCGAAAACGTATGCCGACAAGGACATCGAACGTTTCCTTGTGATGCCGCTCCCTTGGGCTCAAAAATCCCGCGAGCGCCATCTCGACGTCATGCGTCGCATGTGGTCCACCGGCAACCCGCAGTGGGCAGTGACTGATCACACGGGCCGCTTCATGGGGTCGGTCGGTCTCCGCACTTCCGGACCGAAGATCTACACCATCACCTACCTTACCGCGCCTTGGGCCCGCAACACAGGGGTCGCCCAGCGTGCGGTTCGAGCGGCGAGCGCCTTCGCCTTTGATTCCCTGGACGCGAAACGAATCTCCTGGGACGCGATTTGCGGAAACCATTTCTCACGGTTGGTCGCGCAGCGGGTCGGCTATTCCATCGAGGGTTGGAGCCGGAACGCGGTCTTTCAGCGCGGGGTAATGCGTGATGTTTGGTTCGGCGGTCTTGTGCCGGGCGACATCCGATCGGCCGATCAGCCTCCTCCGGGCTTTGCCCGCCTCAAGGCTCAAGCGCAGTATTTCTCCCGGGCACAGGAGGAATTGGATACCGAGACCCCCGGACTGCGGCTCGTACCATTGTCGGAGGAGCATCTGGACGACGTGACCGTCACCTGTCAAGACGAGCAGTCCCAGAAGTGGACGACCGTGCCGGCGAACTATACGCGCACCCATTCCAGGACGTTTCTCACTGCGGTGTCCAAAGTGTGGGAGCGCGGCGAAACGGCCGTCTACGCCTTGGCCGACGCTCATGGTCGCTATCAGGGCACCATCGATCTCCGTCTGGGCGGTTTCCACCGTTCGGAGGGAAGCGTGGGCTATATGTCCGCCCCTTGGGCTCGGGAGCGCGGATGGATGACGGCGGCACTGCGCCGAATCTGCCGATTGGGTTTTGACGACTTGCGGCTGGAAAAGATCAATTGGTCCGCGTTGGCGAACAATGAGGCGTCCCTCCGGGTCGCCCGGAAGGCGGGATTCACCGTAGAGGGGACGCTCCGGGGGCACCAGGATACGCCCGAGGGACCCCGCGAGGACATGGTGATCGCGTCTCTGCTGCCGGATCAGCTGAATTAGGCGCTCTGACCTGTGATTTCCCCTGGTCGGAACGGTCACGCCGCAAGACTGTTCGCTGTCAGCGGCAGTGTGCACGACGGCTCTCGGCATCGCCGACGACGTCGATGAATCGAACCGCGTGAAAATCGGGGAGTGGAATCCACTCCCCGATCCGCCCAAGGCTCATCCCTCACTTCACCTTGGGCATGGTCGGACCGCCACCCCTCAAAGCAGCCCGACCAAACTATCGATAGTTGTGCCAGTCCGAAAACTGACATCTATAGCTTATTGGCTCACCGCCTACATGTCCAGTCTCAAGAGGCCGTAATCGTAGGCGTGACGACGGTAGACGACCGACGGTTTGCCACTGTCTTTATCGTGGAAGAGGTAGAAGTCGTGGCCCACCAGTTCCATGTTCTGCAGGGCGTCGTCGACGGTCATGGGTTCCCCGGAATGGGACTTCTCCCGCACGATCTGGCCGGGTAGATGATCTTCCACTATGTCGGCGAAATGGTCGATATCCTCCGAGACGAAGTGCACGTCTTCGGGTTTGGGTTTGTGATTGTTGGGGGCCTCCAGCACCGCCGCTGAACCCGCCAGTGGACCACCACCACCGTTGACCAGGCTTGCTGAGGCTTCGGCCAGGGATTTCGGTCGCGATTTTCCGCCCGCGTGGATGCGTTTGCGGTCGGCCGCTTTCCGCAGTCGGGTCGCCAGTTTTCCACTGGCCTTTTCGAACGCTGACCGGAAGTCGGCGGCGGAGGCCTCGGCGCGAATAACCGGGCCTTTTCTCCGGCAGGTGATCTCCACACGTTGAGCATGGTCGCTTTGTCGAGGATTGCGTTCGTGATAGAGCTCAACATCGATGTGCATGGCCTTGGCATCGAACTTGGAGATGGTGCTGTCTATTTTTTCTTCAACCAGCTCACGATAGTGGTCAGGAACTTCTACGTTACGACCTTTGACGACGATTTCCACCTCGATACCTCCCAGGTGAATCCCGTGAGTTGGGGCGATCCAACTCAGGTTTGCATTGTGCTGTCGGGACAAGACTGATGCTGAGTCGTATTCAGAAAACGGCGCCCTTCGGTCTCATATGGACCGATTTGACTGCCGTACACCAAATCTCAGCCGGGGGTGGGATACCCTCCTTTCACCTGACATTCACGTGACTCAGTCACGCACCGTCATCGTGCGGTGTGGTTATTGAATTGTTGCTTCAGCCTATCGCGCACGTGCGCCATTGTGAAGCCCCTCGTTGATACGAATTTTCCTAGGAATTCACTCGAAAGTGGGGATTTTTGCGGACTCCTTCGGGTTGACAAACTCATAACCGAATTTCGTGTGTTCGGGGATTTTCGCGCGTCCATATCTGTACTATCGCACGTCCCCGGCTTTCATAAGACGTTTTCCACGAGGCCCGCTCGCCCGCCGATGAGAAATATTCTTAACGCCCGGCTACGGCAAGAGCCACGATCCCGTGTACCTCGATCCCCGCCGCCTCCAGCAATTCCCGGGCCACCCGCATGGTCGCTCCCGTCGTGACCACGTCGTCCAGCAAAACGACCGCTCCCCGTGGTGCCGTCGACGGCACCGATCCCAGGTAAAGGCTTCGCCGTGCCGCACGCAGTCGGGACCGATCGTCCAAGCCCACCGAGTCGGGGCGATTTCGCGCTTTCAGCCAGGGTGCTACGGCCGCCGGAAGGCGGCGTGCCACATGGCGAACATGGTCGAATCCACGGCGTCGATACGCTCGCGGCGTGGTCGGAATCGGAACCACCGTGACCTGGGATTCACTCTGATCCAGCGAACCCGCTACCGCCGTGACGACCGGCATCAGAATCCGAGACAGTGGCAGGGCCAGTTCCCGACGGCTCCGCTCCTTGTATTCGCAGAGCGCTTCCACCAGCACACCTTGATACGGCCCGGCCGTCGCGATCGGAGGCAGACATGGCCGCCGAACCGCGTGCGGAATGACGGCGGCCAGCTCTGCGGCGCAATCGTGGCACAATCCGGCATCGGTATCGCCCACACGACGGCAGCCCGCACAAGGAGCCGGAAAAAACAGGTCGGTCGCGACGTTCCAGACGGTTCGCCGTCGAGGAGAGCGCCCATCGACTTTCCGAGATGCTGGGTCGACCATGGCCGAACAACGATCCAAACGGCGCCCCGGTTACGCCGACCGCAGGTTCGCCCATATTCCGCACGTGGGGATCGCGGCAACAGGGCGCGCGGGTACCGGCGCTTGACCTCCTCCTCACGGCTAAAGCCGGGCGTCTGCGCAGTACGAAACTCCGATCAGTTGTTCAGGCCGACCGCCTTCATGCGCTCTTGATGTTGCCGGTTAAGGTTGCGCACCAAGACGGTCAACTCGCCGTCCTCGTCGAGGGGTGCGAGCGTCCGCAGCCTCTCGTCCGCCGCTACGATCTGCTGCACCAGGTTCAATGCCTCTCCGGCGATACGTCGACCCCACAGAGACAACCGTCCGGCACTGGTGGCGTCGGCGGCAATGGCCGCACGGATTTCCGCGGCGGCGAACTCGCCCACCCCACCGTCCTGGCCTCCTGCGGCAATGATCTTCTCTACTCGCTCCCCAAGTGCCCCGGCCAGCTCATTGAAGAAATCCTGGGCGATTCCCCGGCCCACGTAAAGCTTGACCATGACTTCCAACCAATCTCTGGGATTGGTGGCGTGGTGGTAGGCGGTGATGACGGGTTCGTACTGCTGGGAGCGTCGGGGAGGGGAACCACGATGTTTCAGATCGATCTTGATCGGTTCCAAGTCGTTGATCGTGGCGCCGGCGGCTTCGGCCAGACGCAGATGACGGGCGAAATCCGGGGCAAAAATGACATTCGAGCTATATCGATCAAACGCCCACAATTGATGCATCAGGAACAGCTGCAGCAACTCTACGGTCGCTTCATCATCGACGGAGCGCGATTGTTCATTCTGGTTGTCCACCTCTTCACACTAGCAATCGACGAAAACGGACTCGCTGGTACGCACGTCAACCGATGCTGAGGTCGCATTCGCGTCGAGTACGATCGGCCATCGCACCGGTGATGGAGAACCCACGTGTGTCATTTCGGGAATAGTTCATTTTGTTTGGCACGTTATTTTGGTTAGTATTGGGTTTGTTGTGAATGCCGTACTCGCCTTTCCATACGGGGAAGGTTCGGATTCAAACACCCTTATTCGATACCGATCGAGTTTGGATTGCCGATCCTGCCGGCGGCGGCCCAGCCGCGTACGGCGACGGAAGGCCATCGCACAAGCCCGGTCGCGCTCAGCGCAGTGATATTGAACCTCCCAGTGGGAGGCCGGCCCTTGGCTCTCGATCAGAGTCGAAGGCGGATGGACGCTGAGACGGTAGAATACGACTCATGTGAGGTTTTCGCTCGAATCCGGCGAGCGAGCGCCCATGACAATCGATGGAAAACTGTGGCGTTGAGTTCCACCGGATCTCTGGTATTTAGCTAGCGAGCTCCGCCACAAGGTGGAAAGCTACGTGAACAACTCAAATACAGTGAACAATACAAATGGTCAAATCGGTTCGAAATTTACCGACTTGGGGGTACGCCCCGAAACGGCCGAGGCCTTGGCGTCGCATGGAATCGACAACGCCTTTGCCATTCAAGAATACGCGATTCCGATCGCCCTGCGCGGCAGCGATATCATCGGACGCGCCCCCACCGGAACGGGGAAGACCTACGGTTTCGGCCTTCCCCTGATCGACCGGGTTCGGGCCGCGGACGAAGGTACGGACGGCCGTCCACAGGCGCTCGTTCTCGTTCCCACTCGTGAGCTGGGCATGCAAGTGGCCCGCGACTTGGAAGACGCGGGTAAGTCCCGGGCCGTCCGGGTCTTGGCTCTGTACGGTGGCACGTCCTATCAGCCGCAGATCGACGCGCTGAAGAGCGGCGTCGAAATCGTCGTCAGCACGCCCGGGCGGCTACTCGACCTCTACAAGTCCAAGCGGCTCCAGTTGAGCGGCATGAAACATGTGGTCTTGGACGAGGCCGATCGCATGCTGGACATGGGATTCGCCGAGGACGTCGAGAAGATCCTCGGTCTGCTGCCCGAAGAGCGTCAGACCATGCTTTTCAGCGCCACCATGCCCGATACGATCATGTCTCTGTCTCGGCGCTACATGAATCGCCCCATTACCGTCAGCGCGGAACCGCCGGAGTCGCAGCAGGAGTTCGACAGGACTCCCCAGACGCGGCAGCTGTTCTATATGACCCACGCGCTCAATAAGGTCGAGGTCCTCGCACGTGCATTGCAGGCCCGGGAACGCGGCCTGACGATCATCTTCTGCCGTACCAAGCGTTCGGCGCACAAGCTCACGCAGGAACTGGATTTCCGCGGCTTTTCAGTGGGAGCCGTCCACGGCGACCTGGGACAGAAGGCGCGGGAAAAGGCTCTGCGGGCCTTCCGTTCCGGCTCGATCGATACGCTCGTGGCCACCGATGTGGCGTCGCGCGGCATCGACGTGCAGGACGTGACGCACGTATTCAATTACGACGCACCGGAGGAAGCCGATTCCTATACGCACCGTATTGGGCGTACGGGTCGCGCCGGTGCCAACGGCATTGCCGTCACCTTCATCGCTTGGGAAGAGATGGCGCGTTGGAAATTCCTGGCCAAGGCGCTGGGAGTCGACGACAAAGAGATTCTCGAGACCTATCACACGTCCGATCACCTGTTCGCCGACCTTGACATCCCCCACGATGTCACCGGCTCGCTCGCCTCGGCCGACCGCAACGGCGACCGCATGGGCGTAGAGGATGCAGACCGCCGCGATTCCGGCTCGGGCGGGCGTAACCGCCGCCGGGGAGGCGGCCGCCGCAGGTCACGTCAGGGCCAGCAGGGGCGTGAACGCAATCGCGATACGGGGTCGCAGTCCAACAGCGACGGCGGCGCGGATCGGCCGCGTCGTCGGCGTCGCCGCCGGGGATCGAACTCCACCACCGGTCAGAGCGTCCCTGAAGCCGCACAGCGTGGCGGTGAACGTCGGTCGTCCGAGGCGCCGCAGGATCGTTCCGAGGCCGGACCGCGTCGTCGGCGTCGCCGTCGCCGCTCCGAGTAGCGGATACGGAACGGTCGGATCAGTCGCTGTTTACAGCAGGGTAGGCTATCGGCATGGCAGCGCGCGACGAGAATTCCTTTGATGCGGGAGGAGAAGGCTACACCGGTCCTCCCGAGGCACAACGTCCGGAGCCCGGTTGGCGGGTTCCCGGAACGTTCGCGGTGCACCCTCCGCGTACCTTGCCCGACCAGGATATGGCTGCCATTGCCGCCGACGAGTGGAAAGCGACGCTCGTGACCCGGTGGTTGGCCGGTGCGGCCGGAGCGGTCGTGGTCGTCGCGCTCATCGTTACGCTGGTCCGCCTCGGCTAACGAGGCGACTCGCTTTAAACCTTGAGGAGGCTCATGGCCTCGGCTCGGCTACGCGCGTCCGACTGCAGAATGCCGCGCACCGCTGACGTCACCGTCTTGGCACCGGGCTTTCGAATTCCACGCATCGACATGCACGTGTGCTCGCACTCCACGACCACTATGACTCCTCGCGCTTCCAGCGCTTCGGACAGTTGATCGGCGATCTGCGCGGTCAAACGTTCTTGAACCTGGGGGCGGCGTGAGTAGACCTCGACCAGCCGCGCCAGTTTCGACAGGCCGATGATCTTACCTTCGTCGCCGGGTATGTATCCGATGTGTGCCGCTCCAATGAACGGCAACAGGTGATGTTCGCAGAACGACTGCACTTCGATATCGCGGACCAGAACCAACTCGTTGTAGTCCTCGCTGAAGTTCGTCTTCATGATCTGCTCCGGGCTGACTCGCAATCCGGCGAACAGTTCGGCGTAGGCCCGTGCGACTCGACGCGGCGTCTCAGTCAAACCTTCACGGTCGGGGTCTTCACCGATTCCGATGAGGATTTCCCGAACGGCTGCCTCAATACGTTTGAGGTCGACGGTGTCTTCTACGGGGCTGCCATTTATGCGACCGTCCACCAGGCGGGCAGCGAGATTGTCGAGTTCCTCTGACATAGTCTCCACCCTAGACAATAAAAACCCGAGTTGAGCTCAGTTGTGACCTCCCTCAAAACAATTCTGTTCGATTACCTCGACGCTGCCCGCGAATGTGGTATTCGAACGCGATTCACATACAGTTCAGGGCCCCTCGCAGTGACATCACCGCAAGGGGCCCTGAACTCAGTCGTCGCTTCGGCCGTTATTCCCCGGAGCTGCGGGATTCGGACTCGTCCGAATCAACGTCGTCGTTCGATTCGGCGGCCGGTTCGGAACCGTTCGACCGATTGCCGTTGTTTCCGTTGTACTCGATGGGCGGTTTGTCCGACAACTGACGCTTGTCGGTCCCATTAAACGGCGACATCGGCGGGCGCTTTTCCACGCTGGCGGCGATACGCTGCAGATCCTCTTCATTGAGCGTTTCCCTCTCGAGGAGCTCGGCGACCATTTGATCCAGAACGTCGCGATAGCGGACCAGGATCTCGTAGGCCTCGTCGTGCGCCGTTTCGATGAGCTTGCGGACCTCCGCGTCGATGACGGCGGCGACTTCGTCGGAGTAATCCCGCTGATGGCCGTAATCCTTACCCAGGAAAGGCTCGGACGAGGCGGCCCCGTACTTCACGGCTCCGAGCCGCTGGCTCATGCCGTACTCGCTCACCATCTTGCGGGCCAGGCTCGTGGCCTTTTCGATGTCGTTGCCGGCTCCAGTCGTCGGATCGTGATAGACCAACTCTTCGGCGGCCCGGCCTCCCAGGGCGTAGGCCAGCGTATCGATCATCTCCGACCTGGACTGACTGTATTTGTCCTCGGTCGGAAGGACCAGGGTGTGCCCCAGGGAACGTCCTCGCGGAAGAATGGTGAGCTTGTGAACCGGTGAGGCATGCGGCAGAGCCAGAGCGACCAGAGCGTGTCCGCCTTCGTGGTAGGCGGTCATCTTCTTCTCTTCGTCGCCCATGACCCGACCCTTGCGTTCGGGACCGGCCGTGACGCGGTCGATGGACTCTTCGAGGGCGTCGTTGGAAATGGCCTTCTCATTGTGCCGCGCAGTCAGCAGCGCGGCCTCGTTGATGACGTTTTCCAGGTCGGCACCGCTGAAGCCAGGGGTACGACGCGCGATGGTGTCGAAATTGACGTTCGGCACGAAGGGCTTGCCCTTGGCGTGCACCGACAGAATCGACGAGCGGCCTTCCTTGTCGGGTGCGTCGACCGGAATCTGACGGTCGAAGCGGCCCGGGCGCAGCAATGCCGGGTCCAGAATGTCGGGACGGTTGGTCGCGGCGATGAGGATGACGCCGCCTCGGGAGTCGAATCCGTCCATCTCCACCAGAAGCTGGTTCAACGTCTGCTCACGTTCGTCGTGGCCGCCGCCCATACCGGCACCGCGGTGCCGCCCGACGGCGTCGATCTCATCGATGAAGACGATCGCGGGAGCGTTTTCCTTCGCCTGCGAGAACAGGTCGCGGACACGACTGGCACCGACACCCACGAACATTTCCACGAAGTCCGAACCGCTGATGGTGTAGAAGGGGACGCCCGCTTCACCCGCTACCGCGCGAGCCAGGAGCGTCTTACCCGTACCGGGAGGACCGAACAGGAGCACGCCTTTGGGGATCTTGGCTCCCAGCTCCTGGTACTTCTTGGGGTCTTGCAAGAAGTCCTTGATCTCGTGCAGTTCTTCCACCGCTTCATTGGCACCGGCAACGTCGCCGAAGGTGGTTTTCGGGGTGTCCTTGGTCAACATCTTGGCCTTGGACTTACCGAAGCTCAATACCTTCGAACCGCCGCCCTGCATCTGCGTCATGAAGAACAGCAGGAGACCGACGATCAGAATAATGGGAAGCAAGCTCACCAAAACCGAGACGATCATCGGGGTCTCGTTGACCTCGGTGTCCCATTCATCCACATTCTCGCGGATCTCTTCGGCGGTGCTTTCCATGCTTCCCGCCGGGATAAAGGCCTCGATCTTGTCGCCGTTCTGCAGTTCCAGCTGAACGATCTGCTCATTGTCAAGGACGTTGGCGTCCTTAATATTGCTGGAACCCTTGTAAACTTCGTCCAAGACTCTGGACGTGGAGACTTCCTCATACTCAGAACTACTGTTGAACATGGTGGCCACCACGATCGCGATCAGGCCAACCAGCAAAAACCAAACCCACGGTCTCCGGAAAAACCGCTTCTTCTCAGGTGTGGGCTTCCCGGCGTCGGTCACTCATTCCTCCTCTTAGGGGCCGCCTCGGCAAGCGATGCCGACGGCAAATCAACTGCACGACTCTCAATAGTCAACCACTCGAAAGTACACTGTCAGCAGGTATACACGCCCTCCAGGTCGGCACCTATGGCCTCATAAAGGGAAATTGTAACGATAATCACCTATCTGACAGAGCGGACAGAGTGATGTGTCCACTCTATCGGCTGCCCTGCCGAGACATGAGGTCGTCTTCAGTGGCATTCTGGAAGATATGACGTCGGAGCTACAGGCCCCTGCAGCGACCAACATCAGCGCTGTGGACGCAGATCTTCAAAACGAATTCAACGGCGACGAATGGTACGGAAACCACATTGAACGAGTTATCATTTCTGCCGATGCCATCCAAGAAAAGGTAACCGAGCTGGCAAAACGAGTCTCAACGGACCTTGCCGACTCCGACGACGAGATCATTCTCGTGGGGGTCTTCAAGGGAGCGGTCATGTTCATGGCCGATTTCGCCCGGGCCCTGTCGGTTCCGGTGAAAATGGAGTTCATGGCCCTGTCCTCGTACGGGGATTCCACCACCTCGTCCGGAACCGTCCGAATTCTTAAGGACATCGATTCCGACATCAAGGACAAGAATGTCGTTATCGTCGAAGACATCATCGATTCCGGGCTCACTCTCTCCTGGTTGCTGAAGTATTTGGAGGGCCAGGAACCGGCGTCGGTCACCGTGGTTTCCATGCTTCGTAAGCCCGGAATGCAACACACCGACATTCCCGTGGACCATCTCGGCTTCGACATTCCCAATGAATTCGTCGTTGGATACGGGCTCGACTTTGCCGAACGTTATCGTGAACTACCGTTCGTCGGGGTCCTCAAGTCGGAGATACACCAGAACTCCTGAATCGAACAGCGTCAATCGCGGCGGCCACCGATGAGGTGCCGCCCTTGGCGCCGCACGGTGACCCCGGCGGGCAGGGATACTTCTCCCTGCCCATGCCAATCGGTGACCAGGGATTCCACCGCGCCCAAATGCCGGTGCGTCACCTCCGACTCGGCGATGCCCATATCGATCAACCACAGACGAATCAGCCGTACCCGCACGGCGCCGTCCTCAGCCGACAACTCCGATACCACCGGGCCCGGATCGAGGTCCAATTCCGCATAGCGGCGCTGTACCAGCCGATCGATGAAGTCGACGTCCGCCGCCGCCTGAGCGGCCGTACGAGCCAGGTTCCCCACGAATCCTCTCCCAAGGGTGGCCTCCAGCGTGTCCATCGCTCCACGGAGAGCCGAACGTTTAAAACGATCATCGGAATTGTGGGGGTCGATCCACGGCCTCAGATCCTGGCTCCGACAGTATTCGTGTGTCAAGTGCCGGGGCAGTCCCAGCAAGGGACGTCGATAACGGCCGCGCTCCGCGCGCATTCCGGCGATGGCACGTGGTCCGGATCCGCGCGCCAAATTCAACAAGACGGTCTCGGCCTGATCATCCCGGGTATGCCCCAAGAGAACGGCCCGACTCCCCCAGCGGTCCGTCTGCGTGTTGAGGGCGGCATAGCGTGCCTGCCGGGCCGCCGCCTCCGGGCCGCCCGAATACTCCGCCGGACGAACCGACAGTACGTCCGCGAAGTCGAACCCACGTTGTTTGGCCCAGTCCCGCAATTCCTCCGCCCGTTGTGACGAACCGACCTGCAGTCCGTGATCGACCGTCGCCAGAGCGAGGCGCCATCCTCGACGCGGCGCCACGAATGCCGTGGCATCGGCGAGCGCCAGGGAATCGGGGCCGCCCGAACACGCCACGGTCACCGTCTCTCCCTGAGGCAGGTCGGCCAGAGATTGTCGGATGGCGTGGCGTATCAGCGACACCGACCGCGGGATCTTAGGCACCGGTTCGTTCTCTCCATTCGGAGGGATTCCGGATCTCGTGGAGCGTCGGTAGGCTGTCCGGACCGTCCCAGATGCGGTTGAAGCCCTCGATGCCTTCGGCGGCGATGATGTCGTCGACGAACTTCTTTCCGGCGAGGTATTGGCTGTATTTGACGTCGAGGCCAAGCAGCTGACGGATGACGCGTGTTACCGATCCGGGATTGGAGCGGTAACGGTTGAAGCGTCGGCGGAGCGTTTCCACCGAGACGATCTCAGTGGCTCCAATGGTGTCCATCATGGCTTCGGCATGCCCCTCCAGCAAGGACATGAGCGCCTGGATGCTCTCCAGGTGCCGACGCTGCTCCTCACCGGCGACGGCTCCCAGCAGTCCCAGTTCGTCGTTGGGCTCGTTCTTGCTGAGGCGTTGGCACGCCTCTTTGAGGAAGTTCCCGGTGTCGGTGATGGAAACGACGTTGCGCACCAGCTCTAGGAAGTATTCCCGCAGCCACGGCACGCCCTGAAACTGCAGCAGGTGAGTGGCTTCGTGGAGCGCAATCCACATTCGGAAGTCACCGGGATTGAAGTTGAGGCGCTGTTCTATACCGACGATGTTGGGGACGACGAACAGCAGTTGTCCACCTTCCCGGGAGAACGGTTCATACTGACCGAGCACCCGTGAGGAGAGGAATGCCAAGAGAGTGCCCACTTGTGCTCCGGCCATGTTGGCGGTGAAGGACTCGTCATCGTCGGCGGCAAGATCGACCTCCTTGGCGAGTTCGCGGAGTCCGGCGATGTTGGCGGCGCTCCATTTCGGGCGATCGACCGCCCGGATCGTCGTCTGCCGACTGAGGACCAGGCCGGAGTGGTCACTGACCATGGCGACCGCCCGGTGGGCCCGTTCTTCGACGTCGGTAACCGCCTGCCGGGCCCTGGCCAAGGTGACGTTGGGGCCGCCCCCGCCGAACAGTCGCGCGTATCTTGACGCTCCACCCCAGTTGACGGGTGGAAGCAGTGTTTCATCCAAGCTTGCCACTATTCCAGCCTAACCGTTCTGCACCGGTTTTTTCGACCCGATCACGGTTGCGTGCAGTGACACGGCGGCCGGCGGCCTCAGCAGCCACAGGCAGCGGCGGCGGCAGTGGCTTCGTCCATGACCGAGGTGGCCACGGAGCGGTTGAAACCGTATCCGTTCACGATCATGGAATACGCGATAAGACGTCCGTCCTCGGTGACCAGGGTTCCGGTGAGGGAACTGACCATTCTGAGCGTCCCCGTCTTTCCGCGCACCTGACCGTGGGCGTCTTCTTCGTCATCGAAGCGATCGGCGAGACTCCCGTTCACTCCCGCGACGGCCATGGTCGGAAAGAGCAGGCGGTTGCGTTCCCCCTCGGTTTGACTGTGCAGAAAGTCGGTGAAGATGCCGGCGCTGATCCGATTGTCCTGGGACAGTCCCGAACCGTCCTTGAAGTCGGTTCCGTCGGTGGAAACTCCCAGTTCATCGAGGTATTCCGTGAACACTTCGCCCACGTTTTCCCAATTCATCTCCCCTTTTTCCTGAAGAGCGACCTGCATGGCCAATGCGTCGGCCAGAGTGTTGTCCGACATCCGCACCAGATACTCGCTCATGTCGTATACGGTCGGAGAATGCACCTGCCCGAGTTGGTCGGAATCCTGCGGTGCCTGTCCGGCCTTCACCTTTGAGGCACCGACCATGGTGGCGAACTCTTCGGCGGCCGACTCCACCGGATCGTCCTGGCGTGCCCCGTAAAGGGCCATTTCAGTTCGCCCGCCGTCGATCATGAGTGACCCCATATTGGCGGTGTAGTGGCTAAAGTCGCCCGATTCGGTTCCCGGGGCTTGAGTGGAACCGCCGAACGCCGAGTCGTCGACGATGACGGTCTCGGGGGAATCGCCACCGCGAGCGTCCAGGACCTGGTCGGCGAGGTCTTTGAGACTTCCCGAATCGGAATAGTATCCGTCTCCGTCCTTACTGAGAGTCACATCGCCCCCGCCCACGAGAACGATGCTGTCATCGGTTCCACCGGCCACAACGGTCGTAGGGATGCGATACCCGGCACCTAGTTTATCGATGGCCACCCCGGCGCTGATGAGCTTGAGCGATGAGGCCGGAGCCTGTTGTTTCTCGGCGTCTTTCTCGTAGAGGGGCTCTCCGGTCGTCATGTCGACGAACGACGCGGTCATGCCGGGTTGCTTACTGATGATGGGCTCCAGCACATCCGCGAGTTCAGGAGAGAGAGCGCTGTCGTCCACTCCGGATAGTACTGTGGCGGGTTCGGGCGGCAGGTTCGCCTCCGACCAGGTGATAATACCCACTTCAGTGTCGTCCGGGGAGGCCGCGGCCGACACAATGAGAGAAAAACTCGTTACAGTTGCGGCTATGGCGACGATCGAGAGGATCCACGTCAGGACCTGAACGTACCTCGGCGAGGAATCGCGGGCGTCGAACAGGGACTCCTCTCGCAGCGAGTCTTCGTTCTCAGACGACTCGGTTCGGTTTACATCCTGTGGCGAATTACTCGCCTTGCTGGGGTCAGCTCCGTGGTTGTCGGCCATAGAAAGAGACTAGAGCATCTAGTAATGAACACCTACGACGAGGGGAGTCGGCCAATGGAGTTCGACATTACGGTTGAAATTCCAAAAGGCAGCGCCAATAAATACGAGATCGACCACGAAACCGGTCGCATCCGCCTGGACCGTACTTTGTTCACCGCTACCGTGTACCCGGCCGACTATGGCTTTATCGAGGACACCCTGGGACAGGACGGCGACCCGCTGGACGCCTTGGTCCTCGTGCAACAGCCGACGGTCCCCGGCTGCCTGATTCGTTCCCGTGCCATCGGAATGTTCCGAATGAAGGACGAAAAAGGCGTCGATGACAAGGTGCTGTGTGTCCCCGCTGACGACCCGCGCAAGGACAAGTACCGGGACATCGCCGATGTGTCGGAATTCGATCGCCTTGAAATCGAACACTTCTTTACCGTTTATAAGGACCTGGAACCCGGTAAGAGCGTGGAAGGTGCCACTTGGACGGGCCGTGCGGAAGCGGAAGAGGAAATTCGTCGGTCGTTCCAACGTCTCAAAGACAATGGAGAACACTAAGCGACGTTTTCATGAATTCCTGTGACACCACCCCGGTGTCACGACGTGGCTTCGTTTGCCGTTCAGAGGGACCCATCCACCTTCCGGGTTCAGGTGGCCTTCTGAACGGGCGGACGTCCACACCCCACCGCGAACGATCGGTCGACTATTTCTCGTCGGCGATGACGACGTCCAACAACCACGGCTTCGTTCGTCCCGCCGGCTCGTGGAGTTCGGCTTTGAAGCCGTCGGCGATCAAGAAATCCAATAGGTCCGCGGCCGTCTGCGGCTGCGCGCCACTGGCGATGATGCGTCGCGTCACCAAACCGCGCGTCGCCTTGGCCATGTGAGTAACCGTCGTTCGACGTCCTTCATCGTCTTCTTTGAAGATCCGAACGCTCACGCCGCTGTTCTTGGGATTCCACATCGATGTGTACGCCGAGGAACGCATGTCGATGATCAAGTCGTCCTCGTATTCGCGCATGGCCGACAGCAGGGGGTCCTTCCAATACCGCGCTACGGTGACTCCCAGTTCGGTGAATTTCGTGGTGGGCGGCATACGATACACGGGTACCCGATCAGACGGGCTCAAGAAACCCCACAGCGGCGACGCGATACGCACTTGATCGCGATCCGGGAGATCTCCCAGCTGGAGGTTCTCGTACAAAACCCCGGTATACAATTCCCAAGCCGTGACCGTGGGCGCGTCCCACAGTTTCCGGTTGTGCTCCACGTAATGCTCATTGCGCCCCGACAGCTTGAGCCGTGCGATGGCCTCTTGAGTATCAGCCGACAAGTCGACCAGGAAATTAACCAAGGTCTCGCGAACCGGGTTCAACTCAGGCATGGACAGACGTTCCAGCTGTATGGGATTCCCATCCCCGGATTCAGTTTTTCCTTCAGATGGTGGTAGCAGTATAAGCACAGCTACGAGTCTACCTTTAAGAGTCGGCAATTCAAGATGAGCGTAGTTTGACGCCACATTCGAATCAAGCATGCCGTGGAACCGCCCCGGATCGGCGGAAAACACACAATGCATTACAATCATCGATGCGCCGTTAGCTCAACTGGCAGAGCTGCGGACTTTTAATCCGTAGGTTGTGGGTTCGAGTCCCACACGGCGCACTCGTTGATTCATCACCGTCGACCGACGGTATTCCACGGTCGCTTCCGGTCATCCGGAAGCAGTGCTCGTGGCACCGGACTGCGCCGACTTCGTATCCGCGTTCCGCCCGGAACCCAGGTTACGTTCCAAGACGGCGAGATAGGTGGGTTCGGCTTCTTTCCACAAGCGGCACCCGATCGGGGTCGTTGCCAGAAACACCGCACGACGATCGCTCGAACACGCACCACGCGTGACTGCGCCCAACTTCTCCAGCCGAGTCACGGTTCGGGAAAAGGCACTCTGGCTCAAATAAAGTTGACCTTGCAGCTCTTTCATCAGAATCTTGGCCGGACCCTCGCCACACACCTGGGCGAGCGCATCAAGAACGCTGAACTCACTGAGCCCCAAACCGTGTCGCTCGCCGAGCTCTTGCTCCAGCTGACAGGCGATCCCATGATACGAGTTAAGAATGTCACACCAGTCTTGTCGCACTTTCGGGAGTTCACTTTTGCCCATGACCTGCAGTTTAACACGTTACAAATTTTTATGCCAGTACATTATATGCTTTGACATTAAATGTCGACGCATGTAATCTCGGCGCCGTGACTACGACAGAAGAAAACCAAACCACCCCAAACCAACACCACCACAGACCGTCCTGGTCACCGGCACTCTGGACGGTACTCATCACCGCCTCCTTCGCGCTCTGCCTTGATGCGCTCGACGTCTCGATGATCGGAGTGGCACTCCCCAGCATCGGTAACGAACTGGGGATGTCCAATAGTTCCCTGCAATGGATCGTGTCCGGATACGTCCTCGGATACGGTGGCCTGCTTCTCCTCGGCGGCCGCGCCGCCGACCTACTAGGACGCAAGAAGGTCTTCGTCGTATCGCTCATAGTGTTCGGAACCGCTTCACTCGTCGGTGGTCTGGTCAATGACGGCACGCTCCTTATTGCCAGTCGTATCGTCAAAGGTGTCGCCGCGGCCTTTACCGCTCCTGCCGCCATGTCGATTGTGACGACCACATTCGCCGCCGGCCCCGACCGCAACCGAGCATTGTCCATCTTCGCGGTATTCGGAGCCAGCGGCTATGCTTCAGGGCTCGTCCTATCCGGCCTACTGACCGAAATCGGCTGGCGGTGGACCTTCCTAGCGCCCGCACCTGTCGTCTTGGCGGTACTCATCGCCGCCGTCATCTTCTTCCCACGCGATCCCGAACGGGAACGTGGACACTTCGACCTGGTTGGGGCCCTGACCCTGACGGGTGGAATGCTCAGCACGGTTTACGCCATCGTCACCGCTCCCGAAACGGGCTTTACCGTCGATGTCTGGATCGCGGCCATCTCGGCAGTGGTATTGATATCGGCGTTCTTTATCGTGGAGCAGCGAGTCGCCGATCCGCTCATCCGTCTATCGGTCCTGCGCAACGGGACGATGGTGCGGGCCAATATCGCTCTGATGGCGCTCTTCGGCTCCTACCTGAGCTTCCAGACCATGATGTCGCTGTACCTCCAGAATGGACTCGGCTGGGGTGCCTTGGTCATGGCCATGGCGCTGGCTCCGGCCGGATTGATCGTCGCGTTCCTCTCTCCCTCGGTTGGACGTCTGATTGACAGGTGGGGAACCACTCCCCTCATCATGGGCTCCCTGGCCTCGATGTTCGTCGGCTACGTGCTATTCCTCTGGCGCGGCGGCTCTCCCGAACCGAACTACGTCGCCGACTACCTTCCCAGCGTCATCCTCTTCGGCCTTGGCTTCGCACTCGGCTTCTCCAGCATCATTTCCCAGGCCACCGGCACGGTCGGCGATGCCGACCAGGGCCTGGCGTCCGGGCTTGTCAATACCTCAGGACAGGTCGGCGGCGCGCTTGTGCTCGCGGTGGTGACCGGACTGATCGGCAATGCCGCCGGTAGCGGATTCGCCCAATTCCAACCCGGACTTATATTCGTCGCCGGCGTGGCCTTGGTCGGTTTTGCCGTGGCGGCACTACCGATGACGCGACGAAACAGCAGCCTTACGCTGACCACCTCCTAGCACCAACAGACCAAAAAGGGAACCGGGCAATCGGGGCGAGACGCGTGCGCGTCTCGCCCCGATTTCTCTCCCGCCACCATCCACGAAACCATCAGACCTCCTGGATTGGGACGTGCGGTGTATCATGTTTCGCGCCCGTCTCAATGTAATCGACGCGATGATCGGGTAAGGTCTTGTCTGCGCCGTTAGCTCAACTGGCAGAGCTGCGGACTTTTAATCCGTAGGTTGTGGGTTCGAGTCCCACACGGCGCACCGAAAACACGGCACTGGGCCGGAGGATGGTTCCTCCGGCCCAGTGCCGTATCGGTTCAATCAGCCTGGCAACTCAGCTTCGAGCTCAACCGATTCATCTTAATCAATAGACGTCCGATCCCATCCAGTCGTCGTATCCGTATCCGACCGGATCATCGTAGTCACGACCCAGCCACGACACATCGGTACCGGCTGCCGCGCAGCTCTCCAATGTCAACTGGGACCCTTTGTCACCCTGTGGGAACGCGACACACAAATCTTCATCCACCGTCGAACGCAGTTTATCGCCGTCAACGGTGAACAATTGATTGTCCGTACCGGTGCACTTCCACAGAATCAGGTTCGTGCCGGCTGCGACCTCTCCACCTTCAGCGTCAACGCAACGAGCCTGACTGAGCTCGATCTGAATCGTCTGCGTGCCTTCGTCATATCGGAAACCTTGATTCCGGCCACCATGACAATCCCAGCTCACCAGCGGCGTTGAGTACCGCGAATTATAGCCTTCGGCATCCATACAGTAACCGGAAGCATCGTCCACGACATCCTGGAATTCGAAGAATCCCTCATAGACTTCGGGATCACCGGTGTAGTTCACATCGACACAGGTTCCATTCTGCCAATCCGGATTGGCATAGAAGGAGCTAATGCAATCCGCGAATGCTCCGTGACCTCGATAGTTCGGGTGAAAGGACTGCCGAACCATGTGTTCGAACTCCCCCGCATCCCAATCAATATAGAGCCCACGCGCCCAGGGGTTCTCCGAACACACCGCGTGGCCGTCGAACAATCGGCTGAGGTCCAGGTACCGCACGTCCTTATTGAGGGCGGCCTGTCGCACTCCATCCTGGAAGATCGCCACCGCCTTGTTGCGAGCAAACGCCTGGTCCTCTAGATATCCGAGACAACCTCCGTCGTACCAACCGGGAAAGTCAGGATTGTCTTCCACGTCGGGGCTCATAGGAGACGGATATGACATGTACACCAGTTCATAATCCGATTCCAGGTATCCCGCACCGGTCATGGTACCTCGAATGGCGGTAATCGATTCTTCGATTCCTTCTTGGGTCACGCTTACCCTTGCGGCCCAATCGTCGGTGTAATCCGGCCAGCAAGGCCCTTGGAACAGGACCCGGTTAGTGACACAGTCGGACATGGTCGGCCCGAATTCCACTCCACCTTGATCATTGGCTCCGACCGCCACGAAGATCATTTTGACGTTCGTATTGCGAGCCTTGATCGCGAGATTGTCCCCCTGATTCAATTCATCCCATTGCGACGCACCCGAACCTTCGATCAGGTGCGGTGTCTGCGCTCCGGAACAAGCCAGGTTGTAAACCTCGTCGGAGGAGATATCCGTGCGAAACATGGCCTGGTCGTATGACCTGTGGCACCAGTTTCCCTCTCGGTCGGTGTCCGGGTCGTAGTTTCCGACGCCTTCTCCGGATATTTCGCTGTCACCCATGGATACCAGCGACGTGTCCCGATCCTCAAGGTCACGAATCTCGGGACTGCCATACAGCTCCGTCGCCTCAGAGGCACGAATCTGCTCAAGATGGTCGGGCAATGGAACCACATCCGGTCGATTCACCTGAATCTCCCCTTGAGCGTTAGCGCCTCCCGGCGCGGCCACCAAGGCGAAAACCAGAGCGAAGGCCGACATTGCGATGAGCGACTGTCGTAGGCGCTTCATGGCTCCCCTTTCTCTCGACAGAGATATTTATCTATACCTACCAGACGGTAGCATTACCCGAAAGTAGTTACATGTCGAGATCTAGAACAGTCTAATAACCGACATCTCCCGATATCTTTTCCCGTTGGAATAAGCCGGCCTCCAGGAGCTGCCTTCCCCGTCTGAGTAGCGGCGAACGCATCGAAGCTTTCTACTCCCATCAGCGCTCGCCCCATCCCCCGGAGCCGCAATACCGTTAGGTATCTGACACTATATAAAGTCATGGATTACACGGGCATGGTCGAACCAGGCGGTTCCGCACAGACCTTGGAACTTAAGCAGCTAAGCATCACCAAATTCTCAGTCTCGGCAATGGACAATAATTGCTATCTCTTGCGAGACAAAGAGTCCGGGCAGAAGCTACTCATCGACGCGGCGGCCGACGCGCCCCGAATACTCGAAGTAACGGGAACCGATCTCAGCGCCGTGATCACAACTCATAAACACTGGGATCACGTACGCGCACTACAACAGGTCATCGAAGCTACCGGCGCACGCTCCTACGCGCATCCCGACGATAGTCCCGAAATTCCCATCGTCACCAACGCGGTACATGACGGTGACGTCATTCGACTCGGTGCCACTGAACTCTCCATCATTCACTTGGTAGGCCATACCCCCGGATCCATCGCCGTTCGTTATCTCGATCCACACGGGCACGGCCATATCTTCACAGGTGACTCTCTATTCCCTGGGGGCGTAGGGAAGACACATAGCACCGAGGATTTCAAAAGTCTCATTTCCGACGTCGAGGAAAAACTCTTCAAACTGTCAACCGACAATACTCACGTTTACCCGGGTCACGGGAACGACACCACCATCGGTACCGAACGCCCGCACCTCGACGAATGGCAGAAACGAGGCTGGTAACCACAGTCGTCCACTCTCAGATTGAGATGCCTTCAACAAGGTGCCGAGGGCATCTCAACTCGCCGCGTATACCGTACCGGTTTCCGAACGCGGATCGGCAGCGCCAACCGGACGGTCTTCCTCCATTGCAATAACATGGGCATGCCCGAACGCGGAACCCGCGTCCGCCTCCAAACACCTATGCCCACATCGACGCAACTCACTTGCCCAGTCCAATGCCGCGCCTGACTCTAGATCAACGTCGAATTCTTTCCGACCATTGCTTTCAGCATCCTGACCGGAACCCGGAGAATATCTGGCCTGATTCCAAGTATCGAAACCGGTTTCACCAGGATGGAGCCTCCAGCGCGGTTCCCACATCGCTTGCGCCGGAGACTGCCCATGCAGCAACACCCTCGTTACGAGTTGCATCAGAATTTGCGGTTGGGAGTCACCACCCATCGTGGTGGCAATCAACCGCAGATCATTATTGGAGTCGGTCGCCAAAAACGGCACCAAGGTATGCGCGGGGCGCTTTCCTGGTCGGTATTCTCCGGGGTGTCCTGGCACCAGATTGAATCCGACGCCGCGATTCTGCAGCCCGATACCCGTTGTGGGTTCAAACAGATGCGAACCAAACCCAGCCGCGTTCGATTGGATATATGAAACCGACATACCGTCTCTATCGCAAACGGCCAATGCAGTGGTTCCCCCAGCAGCCTGTGCATCGGGGACGTCAACTCGGCCGTGTGGAGAGATCAGTTCGGCCCGCGCCACCGCATCGTCCAATACCGACTGCACATCCGAATCGTCAAACAGGACATCCGAGCGATCGGAGCCCACAACCCGTGCCGCTTCGGAAGTCAAATGAGCCCATTGCCCTGAACCAGGGTTCTCCGGCAACCAGCCCTTATCGTTCAATCGCTCGATGGCCTTCAAACCCGCCAAGGCCATATATCCCTGTGAATTAGCAGGTGCAGTCCACAACCGCAGTCCAAACACATTCAAGTACAGCGGCTCAACCCACTCTGCCTGAGACGTATTCAAATCAGCTTCAGTGTATTCACCACCACCCATTCGGATCAGCCCACGGCCAAACTCACCACGATAAAACCCGTCGCGACCTTCCTCAGCAATAGCCGCAAACGTTCGCGCAACTCCCGGTCGCCGCAGAATCGAACCGGCTACCGGGCCACCTTCGTCCACATCCACATTCCAGAGGTCTTCCGCCCCCGGCACTCCCTTAAGGCGCTCACGTACCGCCCGGGCGAGCATTCCTGTTGCCGCAAAGCCCTCATCCGCCACCTTACGTGCGGGCTCCAACAACTCTCCCAATGAGAAAGTACCGTACCTGTCAACAAGCTCGACCCAACCGTCAACGCACCCTGGCACCGGAGTTAGCCGGATATCGTTGCGGAACGGCATAGTAGTGTGCCCCTCCTGCCGCATACGTGCTGCATCCGCACCCGAACCCGCTCGGCCCGAAGCGTTTAGGCAACCCGGTTCAGCGTCCCCACGCTGTTGTACGAGCGCAAAGAGATCCCCACCCATACCGCACATATGTGGCGCGACCACAGACAACACAGCACCCGCAGCCACGGCGGCATCGACCGCGTTTCCGCCCGCGTTCAGGATGTCACGCCCGGCCGCGCTCGCCAGTGGGTCAATCGTAGAGATCAAACTCTTTGAAGGCATGTTTCATACTGTAAACCGTATTGCTAGCCGTTCGGTAAGTGGACTCTCATGGTAGAGGTCATTACATTAAACATATTCAGAATTCTGAAGGAATAGAAATCGACGACTGCTAGTGTTTGTGTGGGTGGTGTGGATGCCGCTCTATACCCCTACCACCAGACACAAAAAGGAGAAGGGGGAAAAGCCAGTGGCTTCTCCCCCTTCTCCTATTCACAAATAAAATTAAATTGTTTGGCAGCGACCTACTCTCCCACACCCCCACGAGTGCAGTACCATCAGCGCAGAAAGCCTTAACCACCAGGTTCGGAATGGAACTGAGTGTACCCCTCCCGCACACACCACCAAACAAAAACACACAGGCCAACACACCCAGGAACACAAACCCCAGCATGTTGCCTCAGAATCATATAATGCACGTGAGCATCAAATCTCTACCCCAACCAACCCCCAAAAAAGGGAAATATTGGTTAAGCTCTCGGCCATTAGTACCGGTCCACTCCACAAGTCACCCTGCTTCCATACCCGGCCTATCAACCCCATCATCTCTAGGGAACCTCACCAACAAACCAATGTTGACGGAGATCTCATCTCGAAGCACGCTTCCCACTTAGATGCTTTCAGCGGTTATCGCTCCCGAACGTAGCCAACCAGCCATGCCCCTGGCGGAACAACTGGCACACCAGCGGTTCGTCCATCCCGGTCCTCTCGTACTAGGGACAGCCCCTCATCAAATCTCCAACGCGCGCGGCGGATAGGGACCGAACTGTCTCACGACGTTCTAAACCCAGCTCGCGTGCCGCTTTAATGGGCGAACAGCCCAACCCTTGGGACCAACTCCAGCCCCAGGATGCGACGAGCCGACATCGAGGTGCCAAACCATCCCGTCGATACGGACTCTTGGGGAAGATCAGCCTGTTATCCCCGGGGTACCTTTTATCCGTTGAGCGACACCACACCCGTACGTTGATGCCGGATCACTAGCCCCAACTTTCGTTCCTGCTCGACCCGTCAGTCTCACAGTCAAGCACCCTTATACGCTTACACTCACCAACTGGTTTCCAACCAGCCCGAGGGCACCATTGAACGCCTCCGTTACCATTTAGGAGGCAACCGCCCCAGTTAAACTACCCACCAGGCACTGTCCCCCAACCCGATCAGGGCCGAAGGTTAGACACACCATCAAACCAGAGCAGTATTTCACCAACGACTCCACCAACACTAGCGTGCCAGCTTCCCAGTCTCCTGCCTATCCTACACAAACCAAACAGTGCACCAATACCAAGCTATAGTAAAGGTCCCGGGGTCTTTCCGTCCTGCCGCGCGAAACGAGCATCTTTACTCGTACTGCAATTTCGCCGAGCATATGGTTGAGACAGCAAGGGAATCGTTACGCCATTCGTGCAGGTCGGAACTTACCCGACAAGGAATTTCGCTACCTTAGGATGGTTATAGTTACCACCGCCGTTTACTGGCGCTTCAATTCACCACGACACCCCACAGGGCTAATGGATCCTCTTAACGTTCCAGCACCGGGCAGGCGTCAGTCCATATACCTCACCTCACGGCTTCGCATGGACCTATGTTTTTAGTAAACAGTCGTTCCCCACCAGACTCTGCAACCCCCACCAGCTCACAGTCGCTTGACTACACCAGTAAGGGCCCTCCTTCTCCCGAAGTTACGGAGGCAATTTGCCGAATTCCTTAACCATACATCACTCGAACGCCTCAGTATACTCTACCTGACCACCAGTGTCGGTTTAGGGTACGGGCCGAACAACACTCGCTAGAGGCTTTTCTCGACACCACGGAATCACAGAATTCAACCCAACGGTCTACGCATCAGCGCTCACCCACACCCACTCAAGGGCCATTGCTCGGATTTACCTAAACAACGGGCTACCNCCTTNCCCCGCCTCATCCACCAGACGGTACTGCTATCCCCATGCGTCACCCCATCACTACACTACCAACAGAAAGGACCCCAACCAGATCAAAACAGCCAAGAAGCAAAACCCCTCAACCATCCGTCACCAGCCGGTTAGCATAACTGCCTTCGCACAACACGCATCACTCGGGTACCGGAATATCAACCGGTCAACCATCGACTACGCCTCACGGCCTCGCCTTAGGACCCGACTAACCCAGAGCGGAACAACCGTCCTCTGGAACCCTTAGTCAAACGGCGGACTAGATTCTCACTAGCCTTACGCTACTCATGCCTGCATTCTCACTCGCACACACTCCACGGACACACCCCAACGGGCTAGCTCACGCTTCCGCTTCCCCGCATGCACGACGCTCCCCTACCCACACACAACCACCAACGTGGCCACATGCGCTACGGCTTCGGCGGTGCACTTCAGCCCCGCTACATTATCGGCGCTCAACCACTCGACCAGTGAGCTATTACGCACTCTTTCAAGGATGGCTGCTTCTAAGCCAACCTCCTGGCTGTCAACGCGATCAAACATCCTTTTCCACTCAGCACACCCTTAGGGGCCTTAGCCGGTAATCAGGGCTGTTTCCCTCTCGACCCTTGATCTTTTCACCAACAGTCTCACTGCCAACACCACACAACAGCATTCGAAGTTTAACTCGAGTCAGTAACCAACACGGCCCATTCCCGAATCAGAGCCCTACCACCATCACATGAACATGTTGACGCTGTACCTAAATACATTTCGGGGAGAACCAGCTATCACGGAGTTTGATTGGCCTTTCACCCCTACCCACACCTCATCCCCCCAATTTGCAACTTAGGTGGGTTCGGGCCTCCACACGCTCTTACACGCGCTTCACCCTGGACATGGGTAGATCACCCCGCTTCGGGTCTAAAACACACAACTCTACGCCCTCTTCAGACTCGCTTTCGCTCCGGCTACCCCACAACAGGTTAACCTCGCTGCACACCTTAACTCGCAGGCTCATTCTTCAAAAGGCACGCCATCACCCACACCCACCAAAAGACAGGCAACAGGCTCTGACGGCTTACAGGCACACGGTTTCAAGCACTCTTTCACTCCCCTCCCGGGGTACTTTTCACCATTCCCTCACGGTACTCATCCACTATCGGTCACCAAACACGTTTAGGCTTACCAGACGGTCCTGGCAGATTCACACAAGGCTCCACGAACCCCGCACTACTCGAGCATCACACCAACACATGCACACCAGCCTTCACCTACAGGACTCTCACCCACTCCGGTTGACCATCCCAAGCCATTCAGCTAACCAGCACACACACGCACGCCCCCGGTAGAAGACGACCAGCGCAACCTCACAACCCCGCAACCGCAACAGCTACCGCCTCTTCACACGATCACAGTTTAGCCTCCATCCGCTTTCGCTCGCCACTACTCACGAAATCACTATTGTTTTCTCCAACAGGTACTAAGATGTTTCACTTCCCCGCACACCACCAACTGGCCTATACATTCAACCAGCAGCAACCGACCACCAAGCCGGCTAGGTTACCCCATTCGGAAACCCTGGGATCAATGCCCTGTTGACAACTCCCCCAGGAATATCGCAGCCTCACACGTCCTTCATCGGCATCATTCGGCACCAAGGCATCCACCATGCGCCCTACACAACTTAACCAACACACACCCACACACACCACACACGACAAAGCAGCCCGCTCATGCACCACCACGAAGACACAACCCCGCAACAGCCACACCAACACACCACCCACGCGCCACAGCACATGTAGGCACAAGTCAGTCAGGATAGAAACATAAAGACACTCACGCACACTATACAAATCTCAAACAACACACCAGCCAATGCACACGCACACAACACGCACCACACCAACCAACACATCACCACCACACCATCCACAACAGACAACACAGCAGCAATCCGCCAGCCAATGCACACACGCCACACACGCTCAACATCAACCCGCTCCAAGGCCTATCGCCTCAGAACCCAAACAGGGTGCCACACCAACACCAGAACCACCAACACAGCACCCCCAGCACCACCATCAAACAACAGTGACAACAAGAAACACCACACCAGCAAACACCAGCATCAATGCGTAAATAGACAGTCAACGAGTAAACGACACACCATAAAAAACAATCAGTCCACATCCAAAACAGCACAACAACAAACGACACTCGCCGCTCGCGCCAACCAACACCACAATCAACAACCACTAACCAAACCAATGATCACCAATCATCAACTGCACACAGCATCAGCCAGACCATTCCAGACAATAAAGAAACCACCAACTACTCACCACCACACACAACATGCACGGCAATGTAACAGCACCCAAACAGGCACCACAACTTCACTGACAGCCCCTTCAACAGACTCCTTAGAAAGGAGGTGATCCAGCCGCACCTTCCGGTACGGCTACCTTGTTACGACTTCGTCCTAATCGCCAGCCCCACCTTCGACCACTCCCCCCAGCAAAAACCGGTTAGGCCGCAGGCTTCGGGTGTTGCCAACTTTCATGACGTGACGGGCGGTGTGTACAAGGCCCGGGAACGCATTCACCGCAGCGTTGCTGATCTGCGATTACTAGCGACTCCACCTTCATCGAGCCGAGTTGCAGACTCGAATCCGAACCACGACCGGCTTTACAGAGATTCGCTCCACCTCACAGCTTCGCTACCCGCTGTACCGGCCAATGTAGCATGCGTGAAGCCCTGGACATAAGGGGCATGATGACTTGACCTCATCCCCACCCTCCTCCGGTTTAACACCGGCAGTCTCCCGCAAGTCCCCAGCCGAACTGCTGGCAATACAGGATAAGGGTTGCGCTCGTTGCGGGACTTAACCCAACATCTCACGACACGAGCTGACGACAGCCATGCACCACCTGTCACCCAGTCCGAAGAAACCCACATCTCTGCAGGCGTCCGGGTGATGTCAAACCCAGGTAAGGTTCTTCGCGTTGCATCGAATTAATCCGCATGCTCCGCCGCTTGTGCGGGCCCCCGTCAATTCCTTTGAGTTTTAGCCTTGCGACCGTACTCCCCAGGCGGGGCGCTTAATGCGTTAGCTACGGCACAGAACCCACAAAAGAGCCCCACACCTAGCGCCCACCGTTTACAGCATGGACTACCAGGGTATCTAATCCTGTTCGCTCCCCACGCTTTCGCTCCTCAGCGTCAGAACAAGCCCAGAGATCCGCCTTCGCCACCGGTGTTCCTCCACATATCTGCGCATTCCACCGCTACACGTAGAATTCCAATCTCCCCTACTTGCCTCAAGCCTGCCCGTATCCACCGCAAAACAATGATTAAGTCACTGCCTTTCACGACAGACGCAACAAGCCGCCTACGAGCCCTTTACGCCCAATAAATCCGGACAACGCTCGCGCCCTACGTCTTACCGCGGCTGCTGGCACGTAGTTAGCCGGCACTTATTCAAACACTACCGTCAACAGACAACAAGCCTGCCTTCGCCATGAATAAAAGGAGTTTACAATCCGAAAACCGTCATCCTCCACGCGACGTCGCTGCATCAGGGTTCCCCCCATTGTGCAATATTCCCCACTGCTGCCTCCCGTAGGAGTCTGGGCCGTATCTCAGTCCCAATGTGACCGACCGCCCTCTCAGGCCGGCTACCCGTCACCGCCTTGGTAGGCCATCACCCCACCAACAAACTGATAGGCCGCAAGCCCCTCTCCAGCCGAAAAAACTTTCCACACACCACCATGCGATGACATGTCATATCCAGTATTAGCTGCCGTTTCCAGCAGTTATCCCAAAGCCAGAGGCAGGTTACTTACGTGTTACTCACCCGTTCGCCACTCGAGTACCCAGCAAGCTGGGCCTTTCCGTTCGACTTGCATGTGTGAAGCACGCCGCCAGCGTTCGTCCTGAGCCAGGATCAAACTCTCCAACAAAAACCAAAAACAAACAGTTAATGCCGAAAACTCAACCTGACCACAATAATCCAAAAAATATCGGAATAAAGAAATCAACAGTCATACAAACCAACCAAACAACACCACCACCATGCCCAAACAGACACAACAACAGCATCATCCAGCCAGCCCGCACGCTGACTATCCAAACACCCTGTTCAGTTCTCAAACAACACGCCACAACCAACAACACCACAAAACAGCATCACCAGCCGAAGCAACCCATTCACAATACCAGAACCAAAATCAACGATCCCTACCGGGGTCTAAATAATTCCGATACCGAATGGTTCGATCATCAACCGCAACAACCAATTTCGACCCCGAACGCAGATCCGAAATATTTAAGACCCGTTCGATCCGGTTTAACCGGTTGTCTCGGCGACAAGAACTAATCTACGGTATCTGTTTCCCGCCAATAAAAACGGGGTCCGTTGCAGTGACCCAGCACTCCATTTATGCGCTTTCGCTGCACAATTCCACCCCAATTAGCCACGCCCGCACTGTGAATCAACCGTTACCAATCCATTTCAACGCTCGTTACCAAGCATCCGTTGAACAAAGAATCAATATGTACCCCGTCGGGAACCGATTCAACGTCGGTACGCGGAGTACCTCACTAAAATCCGCAACCCGCTTCGATGCATCTTGCCCATAGGGCCACATACGCTTACCACATAGTCAAATCCATCTTCCTTGCCAATACTTGACAGAAGGTGAGATGATGTCACATTAAGACCAACGTTTAGTAAAGGCTGCCTCTTGGCGCCAGGCAATGTAATGAAACGAGGGTAAGTCCAGTAAGTTGTGCACACCGTCTGGACCTCAGTTAGTGGAGCGGCACATCGCCACAAGGCATAGACACAGCCGCGACCCTTCGAATCTTCTCTTGTAACGTGGTAGATGCCGACTGGCAAGGAACGAAAGCCGGGTAAGGAGATAATGGATAACATTCCAGAAGCGGAGGGACCAATATCGTCGACGGTTCGCCGCTGGCGTCGCCTCGCTACTCGCCACAACGTGGAATGGAGCGAGCTAGTCCTCATTGCGCTCAATCTCTACGGCCTGCGTGGAACAAACCCCGAAAGTCTTCGTCTACGCCTACTAGCTGAAGACGATGAGTACTTGACTGTAGTCCAGGCTAATAAGACAACGTCGCCATTCAGCCTACGGGCCCATGTCAGCCCCACCTCACCCCAACACGGTTTGCGCGAACTTTGTGTAGATGGCACCACTGTCGCCGAGATTATTGATGTAGAACCTTCGGAGACGGTACGTGGGTATCTTCGTGCTAACGGAACCGCCGCAAACCTTAACCCGCCCCAGTCGAACGACTATGATCAAATAGTTCAGCATTATCGACAAACGCTTCGTCTTCTCGCACATGAAGCTCCTGAAAGTGACGGTCCCGAATACATTAAGGAAGTTGCTTTCAATGCTCATGACGACGCGCACGGCGATATGGATTCAGCCGAGGTTGTACTCCATCTGACCGCGCTGCGTGAAGCAATGACGTCAGAGGACGTTCCGAACTCCGCGACTATCAGTGTTCTTACTACGGCGTTTGATTCAGATTCCGACTTCCAAGGGATTCGTCAGAAACTTGGCCCACTACTACTTCTTGTCGATGTAGACAATCGCATGACCTCGTATCATAGCGAAATAGATGTGGAAACCGCTCTTCCAGAAGCAGAAACACTTGCGAAGACGCTAAAAGCCGCGTCAGACGCTAATATAGAAACTTCGTTCACGCTCACAGTCGGACATCAGTCACTTAATGTCATCAAAGACTGGATTCTCCCTCTCGCCGAACAAACTACAGTGTGGCCGTCACTAACAATTCATCCCGCAGAGACTGCATCCGATGAATCACAACATGTTGCAGCTCCAGATGAACGACTTGATTTCTTTCTCGAAGCGAGAAAACTCTTCGAACAAATATTTGCACCAACAGGACTTAAACCAGAACCATGGCGCTGTTACAGAGGCCTCTGGTATCGCCAATTCGCCGGCGAACCTCTGGAAGGTCCTTACGTTTAGTTCGGGGAAGTACACTCAGTCCTTACCCCGCAACTGATGTTCGAATCCTAATAGCAGAAGTGAGCTTTCAGATTTGATCGATTCCTAATCCAAAGGCTTCGCACATTAGATTTAAAGTCTGAATACTATTCCATTGATTGGTTGTGTGGTGTGGGTGGGTGTTGATGCCGCTCCATGCCGCTCTATACCCCTACCACCAGACACAAAAAGGAGAAGGGGGAAAAGCCAGTGGCTTCTCCCCCTTCTCCTATTCACAAATAAAATTAAATTGTTTGGCAGCGACCTACTCTCCCACACCCCCACGAGTGCAGTACCATCAGCGCAGAAAGCCTTAACCACCAGGTTCGGAATGGAACTGAGTGTACCCCTCCCGCACACACCACCAAACAAAAACACACAGGCCAACACACCCAGGAACACAAACCCCAGCATGTTGCCTCAGAATCATATAATGCACGTGAGCATCAAATCTCTACCCCAACCAACCCCCAAAAAAGGGAAATATTGGTTAAGCTCTCGGCCATTAGTACCGGTCCACTCCACAAGTCACCCTGCTTCCATACCCGGCCTATCAACCCCATCATCTCTAGGGAACCTCACCAACAAACCAATGTTGACGGAGATCTCATCTCGAAGCACGCTTCCCACTTAGATGCTTTCAGCGGTTATCGCTCCCGAACGTAGCCAACCAGCCATGCCCCTGGCGGAACAACTGGCACACCAGCGGTTCGTCCATCCCGGTCCTCTCGTACTAGGGACAGCCCCTCATCAAATCTCCAACGCGCGCGGCGGATAGGGACCGAACTGTCTCACGACGTTCTAAACCCAGCTCGCGTGCCGCTTTAATGGGCGAACAGCCCAACCCTTGGGACCAACTCCAGCCCCAGGATGCGACGAGCCGACATCGAGGTGCCAAACCATCCCGTCGATACGGACTCTTGGGGAAGATCAGCCTGTTATCCCCGGGGTACCTTTTATCCGTTGAGCGACACCACACCCGTACGTTGATGCCGGATCACTAGCCCCAACTTTCGTTCCTGCTCGACCCGTCAGTCTCACAGTCAAGCACCCTTATACGCTTACACTCACCAACTGGTTTCCAACCAGCCCGAGGGCACCATTGAACGCCTCCGTTACCATTTAGGAGGCAACCGCCCCAGTTAAACTACCCACCAGGCACTGTCCCCCAACCCGATCAGGGCCGAAGGTTAGACACACCATCAAACCAGAGCAGTATTTCACCAACGACTCCACCAACACTAGCGTGCCAGCTTCCCAGTCTCCTGCCTATCCTACACAAACCAAACAGTGCACCAATACCAAGCTATAGTAAAGGTCCCGGGGTCTTTCCGTCCTGCCGCGCGAAACGAGCATCTTTACTCGTACTGCAATTTCGCCGAGCATATGGTTGAGACAGCAAGGGAATCGTTACGCCATTCGTGCAGGTCGGAACTTACCCGACAAGGAATTTCGCTACCTTAGGATGGTTATAGTTACCACCGCCGTTTACTGGCGCTTCAATTCACCACGACACCCCACAGGGCTAATGGATCCTCTTAACGTTCCAGCACCGGGCAGGCGTCAGTCCATATACCTCACCTCACGGCTTCGCATGGACCTATGTTTTTAGTAAACAGTCGTTCCCCACCAGACTCTGCAACCCCCACCAGCTCACAGTCGCTTGACTACACCAGTAAGGGCCCTCCTTCTCCCGAAGTTACGGAGGCAATTTGCCGAATTCCTTAACCATACATCACTCGAACGCCTCAGTATACTCTACCTGACCACCAGTGTCGGTTTAGGGTACGGGCCGAACAACACTCGCTAGAGGCTTTTCTCGACACCACGGAATCACAGAATTCAACCCAACGGTCTACGCATCAGCGCTCACCCACACCCACTCAAGGGCCATTGCTCGGATTTACCTAAACAACGGGCTACCACCTTACCCCGCCTCATCCACCAGACGGTACTGCTATCCCCATGCGTCACCCCATCACTACACTACCAACAGAAAGGACCCCAACCAGATCAAAACAGCCAAGAAGCAAAACCCCTCAACCATCCGTCACCAGCCGGTTAGCATAACTGCCTTCGCACAACACGCATCACTCGGGTACCGGAATATCAACCGGTCAACCATCGACTACGCCTCACGGCCTCGCCTTAGGACCCGACTAACCCAGAGCGGAACAACCGTCCTCTGGAACCCTTAGTCAAACGGCGGACTAGATTCTCACTAGCCTTACGCTACTCATGCCTGCATTCTCACTCGCACACACTCCACGGACACACCCCAACGGGCTAGCTCACGCTTCCGCTTCCCCGCATGCACGACGCTCCCCTACCCACACACAACCACCAACGTGGCCACATGCGCTACGGCTTCGGCGGTGCACTTCAGCCCCGCTACATTATCGGCGCTCAACCACTCGACCAGTGAGCTATTACGCACTCTTTCAAGGATGGCTGCTTCTAAGCCAACCTCCTGGCTGTCAACGCGATCAAACATCCTTTTCCACTCAGCACACCCTTAGGGGCCTTAGCCGGTAATCAGGGCTGTTTCCCTCTCGACCCTTGATCTTTTCACCAACAGTCTCACTGCCAACACCACACAACAGCATTCGAAGTTTAACTCGAGTCAGTAACCAACACGGCCCATTCCCGAATCAGAGCCCTACCACCATCACATGAACATGTTGACGCTGTACCTAAATACATTTCGGGGAGAACCAGCTATCACGGAGTTTGATTGGCCTTTCACCCCTACCCACACCTCATCCCCCCAATTTGCAACTTAGGTGGGTTCGGGCCTCCACACGCTCTTACACGCGCTTCACCCTGGACATGGGTAGATCACCCCGCTTCGGGTCTAAAACACACAACTCTACGCCCTCTTCAGACTCGCTTTCGCTCCGGCTACCCCACAACAGGTTAACCTCGCTGCACACCTTAACTCGCAGGCTCATTCTTCAAAAGGCACGCCATCACCCACACCCACCAAAAGACAGGCAACAGGCTCTGACGGCTTACAGGCACACGGTTTCAAGCACTCTTTCACTCCCCTCCCGGGGTACTTTTCACCATTCCCTCACGGTACTCATCCACTATCGGTCACCAAACACGTTTAGGCTTACCAGACGGTCCTGGCAGATTCACACAAGGCTCCACGAACCCCGCACTACTCGAGCATCACACCAACACATGCACACCAGCCTTCACCTACAGGACTCTCACCCACTCCGGTTGACCATCCCAAGCCATTCAGCTAACCAGCACACACACGCACGCCCCCGGTAGAAGACGACCAGCGCAACCTCACAACCCCGCAACCGCAACAGCTACCGCCTCTTCACACGATCACAGTTTAGCCTCCATCCGCTTTCGCTCGCCACTACTCACGAAATCACTATTGTTTTCTCCAACAGGTACTAAGATGTTTCACTTCCCCGCACACCACCAACTGGCCTATACATTCAACCAGCAGCAACCGACCACCAAGCCGGCTAGGTTACCCCATTCGGAAACCCTGGGATCAACGCCCTGTTGACAACTCCCCCAGGAATATCGCAGCCTCACACGTCCTTCATCGGCATCATTCGGCACCAAGGCATCCACCATGCGCCCTACACAACTTAACCAACACACACCCACACACACCACACACGACAAAGCAGCCCGCTCATGCACCACCACGAAGACACAACCCCGCAACAGCCACACCAACACACCACCCACGCGCCACAGCACATGTAGGCACAAGTCAGTCAGGATAGAAACATAAAGACACTCACGCACACTATACAAATCTCAAACAACACACCAGCCAATGCACACGCACACAACACGCACCACACCAACCAACACATCACCACCACACCATCCACAACAGACAACACAGCAGCAATCCGCCAGCCAATGCACACACGCCACACACGCTCAACATCAACCCGCTCCAAGGCCTATCGCCTCAGAACCCAAACAGGGTGCCACACCAACACCAGAACCACCAACACAGCACCCCCAGCACCACCATCAAACAACAGTGACAACAAGAAACACCACACCAGCAAACACCAGCATCAATGCGTAAATAGACAGTCAACGAGTAAACGACACACCATAAAAAACAATCAGTCCACATCCAAAACAGCACAACAACAAACGACACTCGCCGCTCGCGCCAACCAACACCACAATCAACAACCACTAACCAAACCAATGATCACCAATCATCAACTGCACACAGCATCAGCCAGACCATTCCAGACAATAAAGAAACCACCAACTACTCACCACCAGTCAGACTCAACCAACCAGCAGCACACCATCAGACACCCAAAAGCACCCAACAGCAACTTCATCAGCAATCCCTCAACAGACTCCTTAGAAAGGAGGTGATCCAGCCGCACCTTCCGGTACGGCTACCTTGTTACGACTTCGTCCTAATCGCCAGCCCCACCTTCGACCACTCCCCCCAGCAAAAACCGGTTAGGCCGCAGGCTTCGGGTGTTGCCAACTTTCATGACGTGACGGGCGGTGTGTACAAGGCCCGGGAACGCATTCACCGCAGCGTTGCTGATCTGCGATTACTAGCGACTCCACCTTCATCGAGCCGAGTTGCAGACTCGAATCCGAACCACGACCGGCTTTACAGAGATTCGCTCCACCTCACAGCTTCGCTACCCGCTGTACCGGCCAATGTAGCATGCGTGAAGCCCTGGACATAAGGGGCATGATGACTTGACCTCATCCCCACCCTCCTCCGGTTTAACACCGGCAGTCTCCCGCAAGTCCCCAGCCGAACTGCTGGCAATACAGGATAAGGGTTGCGCTCGTTGCGGGACTTAACCCAACATCTCACGACACGAGCTGACGACAGCCATGCACCACCTGTCACCCAGTCCGAAGAAACCCACATCTCTGCAGGCGTCCGGGTGATGTCAAACCCAGGTAAGGTTCTTCGCGTTGCATCGAATTAATCCGCATGCTCCGCCGCTTGTGCGGGCCCCCGTCAATTCCTTTGAGTTTTAGCCTTGCGACCGTACTCCCCAGGCGGGGCGCTTAATGCGTTAGCTACGGCACAGAACCCACAAAAGAGCCCCACACCTAGCGCCCACCGTTTACAGCATGGACTACCAGGGTATCTAATCCTGTTCGCTCCCCACGCTTTCGCTCCTCAGCGTCAGAACAAGCCCAGAGATCCGCCTTCGCCACCGGTGTTCCTCCACATATCTGCGCATTCCACCGCTACACGTAGAATTCCAATCTCCCCTACTTGCCTCAAGCCTGCCCGTATCCACCGCAAAACAATGATTAAGTCACTGCCTTTCACGACAGACGCAACAAGCCGCCTACGAGCCCTTTACGCCCAATAAATCCGGACAACGCTCGCGCCCTACGTCTTACCGCGGCTGCTGGCACGTAGTTAGCCGGCACTTATTCAAACACTACCGTCAACAGACAACAAGCCTGCCTTCGCCATGAATAAAAGGAGTTTACAATCCGAAAACCGTCATCCTCCACGCGACGTCGCTGCATCAGGGTTCCCCCCATTGTGCAATATTCCCCACTGCTGCCTCCCGTAGGAGTCTGGGCCGTATCTCAGTCCCAATGTGACCGACCGCCCTCTCAGGCCGGCTACCCGTCACCGCCTTGGTAGGCCATCACCCCACCAACAAACTGATAGGCCGCAAGCCCCTCTCCAGCCGAAAAAACTTTCCACACACCACCATGCGATGACATGTCATATCCAGTATTAGCTGCCGTTTCCAGCAGTTATCCCAAAGCCAGAGGCAGGTTACTTACGTGTTACTCACCCGTTCGCCACTCGAGTACCCAGCAAGCTGGGCCTTTCCGTTCGACTTGCATGTGTGAAGCACGCCGCCAGCGTTCGTCCTGAGCCAGGATCAAACTCTCCAACAAAAACCAAAAACAAACAGTTAATGCCGAAAACTCAACCTGACCACAATAATCCAAAAAATATCGGAATAAAGAAATCAACAGTCATACAAACCAACCAAACAACACCACCACCATGCCCAAACAGACACAACAACAGCATCATCCAGCCAGCCCGCACGCTGACTATCCAAACACCCTGTTCAGTTCTCAAACAACACGCCACAACCAACAACACCACAAAACAGCATCACCAGCCGAAGCAACCCAAAAAACCCTAACAGAACCGGCACACGCCCCAACAAGCAGCCAAACAGCCACAAAGGACACACACCAACGACACCGCAACACACCACACAAGGCATGCCACAGAACAACCGTTAAAGCATCAGGAACACCCGCACATCTGATAGCGAACCGCGCCACACCTTAGAACCAAAAGTTCAAGTGGTTGTCGTCGGGACTTCGACTATCCGCTCACCGGCCTCGACCCTCCCGGTCTCGTCCGTTCCCTCGCGGGCAACAACCAATATACACACCCCCAAACCCCACCGTCAACCGGGGGTACCCCCACAACAAAACACCAGGTTACAAGAGCGCGAACGCAAATAGAGCCTCCGCAAACCTGCGCCCATTCTGACGCTATGGCTTGGGAGGCCCCATCAATTCTCAATGTAGTGTGCTCGCCGAAACATCACCGTCGGCTAAATCGGTGTCTCTTCCTGAAGAAGCTCAACGATTTCGGTGTACGCCTCATTCGGATCGTCACCGCAACCGTTGTTCTTTACCGTCGTGTCCCCTACCGTCAGAACATAGATGTCGACGTCGCCGCACATGTCGGTGTCGTCCGGTTCTTTTTCGAGGCCGCCCCAGTCGGAAAGCTCGGAACGCTGCTCCAGTTCGTCCAGGTCGGAAACGACGTCCGCGTCAAGCTGCCCTGAATCCGTCTCCTGGGTCTTCTTATGTTCATACGACCATTCGCCGTCAATGTCGACGGTTAGCTCGGCCGTGTCGGACGATCCCGTACGGAGCAACCGGACCTCGTGCGAAAGCTCGCCTGAGTCCTGGCCTTCACCGCCGTCGGCATTGTCGCCGGAGTTCGACTGCGTTTCCTCCGTGGCTGAGTCGTCCTGAGAGCCAGAAGACGACTCGTCATCGGGTCCACAGGCGGTCAGCGCCAAGCCGGCACTCATCAAACCGGTCAGCAGTATCGCAGGAGTTATTGGTCGAGTTCGTTTCATGCGCCCGAGACTAGCACCAACGGAAAAGTCGGATTTGTATTTACAGTCACATTTTCCATCGATCGGAGCGGCGTACTCAGTACCGGTGTTCGCTCAATTGCCCAATACAATGAGCTCAGACACAATGGATAGTCAGTATGGTCAAGAGCCGAAAAAAGCCGACCGGATCGGATCCGATCGGCAATCGAGCAGAACTCAAGTTATGCGTTTTCAGCCGACACGATGTTCACGTGCTTGCGGCCACGCTTCATACTGAATTTCACTTCGCCATCGGTAAGAGCAAAGAGAGTGTCATCGTTGCCGCGGCCGACCGAAACACCGGGGTGGTATTTGGTACCGCGCTGACGAACGAGGATTTCCCCAGCGTTGACGACTTGACCACCGAAGCGCTTGATTCCCAGGCGCTTGGAGTTTGAATCGCGTCCGTTGCGGGAGCTGGACGCACCCTTCTTATGTGCCATCAGTCAACCCCTTATTTCTTGATTCCGGTGACTTTGACGCGGGTCAACGACTGACGGTGACCTTGGCGCTTGTGGTAGCCGGTTTTGTTCTTGTACTTGTGAATCTTGATCTTCGGGCCCTTGACGTGCTCAACGAGTTCACCGTTGACCGTGGCGCCGGAGGCGTCGGTTACGACGGTGGACCCGTCCACGAGCATGACCGCGGGCAGCGTCAGCGAGTCGCCGGGGGTGCCTTCCAGTTTTTCAACCGTAAGAACGTCACCTTCCGCGACTTTGTACTGCTTGCCGCCGGTTTTGACGATTGCGTACATGTCGGTGGTTGTCTCCTTTATTGGTGGCCCTGACAAACGTAATGATCATCAGGGTGTCTGCCACCCGTTCACAATGAACGGGTATCGCACGTATGCCTATGACGACACACGTTTTGCCTCGTAGATCGCGTGGTACGGAGAGACAGCCCCGTCGCACTGCGAGATTGGCACTCTCGATGTTCGAGAACCGCTCCTATGGTTTCGAGCTCCGCCGTCGCCCGGCACGGCTCGCTACAGAGCGGTGAGGCCACTCTAAAGACTACAGCGTCTGTGGCTGATTGACGAAATACGGACGGGAGGCACGACGCCGAAATCACATTCGCGCTTACAGCGCTCTCGGCGTTCCCGGGAACGCCGAGGGGGCTCGGGCAGCAAACCGCCCGAGCCCCCTCACGAACCGTCAGTCGGTCTTTCAGGTATTGGCCTTCGTGTCACCGGACTCGGTGTCGGACTGCTTAGCTTGATCCGAACCGGCCTTTCCCGACGCTTGCTTGTTCGCGTTACCGTCTCCGTCGGACGATTTCTTTTTCTTCTTCTTTTTCTTCTTGCTCCCGTTCGACGAAGTCGACTCGGGATTCAAGATCTGGTCGGTGTGAATCTGAAGGCCGCGACCTTTACAGCAGTCACACGTCTCAGAGAACGCCTCGACCAGGCCCTGCCCAACGCGTTTACGCGTCATCTGCACCAACCCAAGTGACGTTATCTCAGTTACCTGGTGTTTGGTACGGTCCCTTCCCAGGCTTTCCGTCAAGCGACGGAGTACCAGTTCACGGTTGTTCTCCAGGACCATATCGATAAAGTCGATGACGATGATTCCACCGATGTCGCGGAGGCGCAATTGCCGCACGATCTCCTCGGCGGCTTCGAGGTTATTACGCGTCACCGTCTCTTCGAGGTTTCCGCCTTCACCGGTAAACCGACCGGTGTTCACGTCGATGACCGTCATCGCCTCAGTGCGGTCGATGACCAGCGAACCCCCGGACGGTAGATAGACCTTGCGGTCGAGGGCCTTGATCAACTGTTCATCGATGCGCCGGTCCGCGAAAATGTCCTTGGCCCCGGTGTGCCGCTTCAAGCGTGGCAACAGCTCCGGTGAGACCGCCTCAAGGTAACCGTAGATCTCATCGTAGAGGTCGTTGCCCTCTACCAACAGTTCCTTGAAGTCCTCGTTGAACATATCGCGAACGACCCGAATGATGACGTCCGGTTCACTGTGCAGCAGCGCCGGAGCGTTGCCCTTCTTCGACTTCTCCTGGATCTCTTCCCATTCGATCTGGAGTCGTGAGATATCGCGGGCCAAATCCTCCGGACCGGTGCCTTCGGCGGCCGTCCGAACGATAACGCCCGATCCCTCCGGAACCAGCTTTTTCAACGCACTGCGCAGCCTGGTCCTCTCCCGGTCCGGCAGTTTTCGACTGATCCCTGAAGCGTTGCCGTTCGGAACATAGACGAGGTGCCGACCGGATAGGGCGATATGGCTGGTAAGACGCGCGCCTTTGTGGCCGATGGGGTCTTTGGTCACCTGAACGACCACGGTATCGCCTGGTTTCAATGCCTGCTCGATCGAACGGGACTTCCCGGAGAGACCAGTGGCATCCCAGTTGACCTCACCCGCATAGATGACGGCATTGCGGCCGCGACCGATGTCAACGAAGGCCGCTTCCATACTGGGGAGCACGTTTTGCACTTTCCCCAGGTAGACATTGCCGATGAGGCCTTGACTGTTCGTGGTGGACACATAGTGTTCCACCAGAATATTGTCCTCCAAGACGGCTGCCTGGCTGCGGGTGCTTCCCGATCGCACGATAAGTTCACGGGTCACCGATTCGCGCCTGGCGAGGAACTCGGCTTCGCTGACAATGTGCATGCGATTCTTGCCGTTACGACGACCCTCGCGCCGACGTTGCCGCTTAGCCTCCAGGCGGGTAGAACCGCTTACGCCTTGCACGACGTCCGCATCGGACTGTTTGGGCGTTTTACGTACCTTTACGACGACTTCGCCGTTGTCCTTACCGGACTTATCGCTCTTGGTCGACCGGTCCGACTCGACGGCCCCGGCCCGGGTACGCCTCCGACGCCGACGACGGGTGACTTCTGCGGTGGACTTGTTCGAATCAGAGTCTTTTTCCTGCTGAGCAGAGGTTTCGTCTCCACCGGCACCGTCTCCGTTGTCGCTTCCCTTTCCACGACCGCGTCCACGACGCCCGCGTCGTCCCCGACGCCTAGGACGATCCTCGTCATCCGCTTCGATATCGGCCGAGTCGTCGTCTTTTTCGGACTCGTCGGCGACTGCGCCCTTGTCCTTACGACGGTCGTCGCGGGAATCGGACGGCGACTCCGACTTCGGTTTGGGCTCGATTTTGGGGGGCGGTGCGAACAGCGAATCGGACATCGGTACGGCCTTACCCGCCGGCTCCTGTTTCACCGGTTTGGACTCGGGCTCGGGGTCCGATTTGCTGCCTTGTGGCGCGATGAAGCTGACCGAAATAGGCGGTCTTTTATCGCGCGGTTCGTCCTCGCGCATCTGAATACTCTCTCCATTCCAGCCGAGTCCCGGGCGCGAGTGTTCTGGTGCTCGCAGCCGCACAGGTCGGCGCTCAGACGGGGATCTGCGATCCCGCCGTCTTGTTAAAGCTTTCGATTCGAACCTTGTCGGCTCCACCAATGATGCCGCCTTAACGACTCATCGGTGTGTCGTTTGTCAGGTCCACCGTTCCCATTGGGAAACCATCGCTCAACATCGGTCGAAGGGTGTGGTGGCTGCTGCACAGCCGCTGCGCTTCGAAAGCGGTGGCATCGGCGGACCGGTCTCCCCGATCCGTCGTCCCACCGGTTGAGGCTGAGAGCTTCGGATTCGCCGCATATCACCCCTTCTAGGCGATAGTGCGGTACACTGCCGACGCTCTCTTCGGGCATGGATGTGACCACCGGAGCTACCAGCGCAACACCGTTTAGTCCCATCCAGTGCTCGATACGACATTCTTAAGTATCGCACACATACGCTGATCTGCCGACTTCGCGAGGTTTTCAGAGGGAGTCAACACTTTGGTAAACGACACCAGTGCGACAATATCCGAGTATTTGACCTGCGCGTTCACCCGAACCACAGTCCGTTGTTACCACCTTGGAGTGGATTATGTCTCCGGCTCGCTCACCGGCCTCGTCTCTCTGCCTGAGGGTTGCCTCGCATGGTATTGACGTAGCAGAGTATTGTGTCTGGACTTCGGTAATTGCCGAAATCAGCCGGACTCGTAACCGCGATATTCCGATATAAACGATGACAATCGTGTTGTCAGGCGACATGAGCGTCGTTAAAGAGCGATTAGTTTGACTGAGGAGGTGCTCACGATCGCACTGCGCGTCAGCGATTCGGAGAGCGACCGACCTGAAGACCAGGAAGACACCGACCGCGAGGACCGGCCGGAACAATATTCGGGTCGCCACCGTGGTATCGATCGACTTCGCCAATTCGGACATGTCGGCATTGTCATTGGAGCGGTCGCACTGCTGCTCATTGTGGGTGGCGGTGTGATGTGGTGGCTGATCGACCCGAACGACGGGACTCCCGATGTGGTGGCCGCCGAGATCGGTGACGTGTGCTCGGCGGCGGTGGACGAAGAACGCTTTCAGACGTGGGTTCCGACGGAGGAACCACTGGTGGAACCCACCACGACCTCCGGTGAGGACTCGGAGGGCTTTGACTGCATGTACTCCGCCGAGTCCGAGAACGAGGAGATTTGGCGGAAACTGACCGTATTCAGCGCCGTTGAGGTATTTCCTCGCTCCGATAAGGCGCAACGCGCCTACAGCGGCCTGAAGGAGATCGAAGCGGCGGAAGGTCGCGAGACGACGGAATTGTCGGGCGGAAAACACCGAGACGAGGTCGTTCTGTCCCATACCGAAGATGACGCACAGCAGCATTGGCGCTGGATCGCGCTGAGCGGAAACGCCACCGTCTCGATTCATGTCACTCTGAGCGGTATGGAACCGGAAGACGACTCCGGCGAGGATCTGTCCGCTGCGGTTGGGAAAGAAATCATCTCCGCTCTCCCACGCGACAATGGTTGAACGCGGCGGTTTAAGCTAAGACCATTGGAATCTTTTTCAGATAAGTCGAGGTCGCCAAAGGTAACAATGCCGACACGATCTCGGGATGGAGTCTCCTTGGATCGGCAAGCTTCGAAGGGAGGCCCGACGGTATCTCGGCAGGACGCCATAGGAACCGCCTCGGTTCCAGTGACCATGCCAAGCCGACGGCCACCCGCCCAATGACCACGGACGAGTCCATAACGCTATAGACCAACGCCACTCACGCGACAACGCAATCTTGTGGAGGAAAATTGTGAGCTCTCCATCGTCTTTCAATTCGCCACAGCAGCCACCTAGGCGGCCACGACCCGGGGACAGTTCGGAAGATCGTTGGAACTCTCCATCTGCGCAGTATCCTCCGGTCGGAGGCAATATCCGCCCCGACCACCAGTCGCAAGCACAGCCGGGATATCCCAACGCCGGTGGGCAACCACAGCCGGGCGCTGGGGCCTGGAACGGAAACCCCGGCCGACCCGCCCCGGGACGGCCACAGGCCGGCGCGCCGTCCGCCGGTGGACAGCCTCAGGCCGGCTTCGGAAATTCGGATCCCTCCCGGCCACAACCGCAGGTTGGCCGTCCACAAGCCGGATGGCAATCGCCCAACCCCAATAACTACGGTCGACAACAACCGGCCGCGGGCGGACGGCCCGAGCCGACCAGCCCGACTCCGCCGCCGTCCGGGCCCCGGGGGACGCCTCCGCCCTCCCCGGCATCACAGCCGTTTGAAGAACGAGCCTTCGACGATCACACAGTGGACGACTGGTCGACAAAAGAACACACACAGGTCATCGGCAAGCTTGGCTACCTTCCTAAAGAGGACCGCCAACCAGGATCGTCTCGGCGCCGGGGCCGCGAAAACGACACGCGAGCCTGGAAACGCGCCAAGAAGGGCAATCCATTCGCCAAAGCGGCAGTGATTCTCCTGGTTCTAGCCGTCGTCGGTGGCGGTGCGTGGTGGTATCTATCGCAAGAGGAAGAACAACCCGAAGAAGTTGAGGGTCTCAGTCTCGCCGATGACTCCTGCTCGTACGTCGACGGCGCCCCACTAAGCGATGTGGTGAATTTGGACCAACGGGAGGTGTCCACCGAAAACGTCGACTCCGATGGCGAGGAACAGACGTGTGTCGTCGCCTTTGGAGACCTCGAAAGCGCCTACGCTCAGGTAACAACGGTGGCGAGTCTGCACAGCTCCCCTGGTTCCGCCGAGGTAAGGCTGTCCTATAAATCCGATATGGACGAAAACGGCGCTTGGGAGAGCGTGGACACCGGGCAGGACGACAGCGTCGCTTACTACGCCCCCGCCGAGTCGGGCGATTCAGCTAATTACCAGCTGTTCATGGTGCACGACAACGCCATTCTGAATGTGCAACTCTATGTCACTCGCGCTGACAGCTCTGTGGAGGACTTGGCGACCTGGGCCGAAGAAATAGCGAACTCGTATCTGTCCGAATGGGACTAGAAAACGAGTTATACAAAGCGACGGATAACCGTCCTGTGAGCGGCCAGGCCGACGGTCCGCGACACCGTCGATCATTGATGCCTCGGGTCGACCTCATCACACGGTAGTGCAGCAATCAGGTCGCAAGACGACATGCCGCATTCGGTGCCAGGGCGAATAATCGACCGGAGAGCCGAGGGCCGGGCGCGTAGCGCCCGGCCCTCGGCTCTTTTTTATGTCGTATGAGTCGGTGCGGCATAAGCCCGGACGGCATGAGTCCGTGCGATATGAACCCGCACACTGTCCGCCCAGGTGGTGTCGAGTAGGTCCGTATTACGGCGTTCCTCGATACGCATCTCTCGAACCGCGCTACGGCACCGGCTTAATACGTCCGCATTGGCTGCCCGAACATCTGCAACTCCATATTCGTCGGAGCGGTCCACAGATATTTCTCCTTCGAACCGGTCCGCAACATCGCCATCATGTCGTCCTTCAACGCCTGGAACAACTGCAGTACATCATGGCTGACGCGCAGATGTCGACGTGCGATGGCGGACTCCTCCGCCGTCAGACGTTGCAGCACGGTCATTTCCGCCTTCTGCGCTTCGGGAGGAAAGAAATTCGTCAAGCGAGGAAAGACGGTCAATTGCGTACGCCACGGCCCCAATACCGGCTGTGTCCTCGGTCCGGTCTCCCCGACGTCGTATACGAACAGCGCCGGCTGGTGCTGCGAGGCCTCGATCGTCACCGGTTGGTCTCCGTGTAGCACGGCCATCCGGTCTTGCCGGTTGGTGGCCCATTCTCCCAAGCGGTCCCATTCCTGCGGGCGGTTCGTACACACCGCTACACGGGTGCCGAGAGCGAGCGCACGAAAGACCAGGAGGCGCGCTAGATACACCCCACCGATGAGATTGATATGGGTGGTCTCCGGCCGGAAGAACGGCGCGACGACCGGGGAATGCTCGGCATCCTTGCCGATGACCAATCCCGCCTGTGGGCTGGCACTGGTGAGGAGTTCCAGTGCCGCGGCAGTGGGAAGTTGGGGTGCGGGGCGAATCGAGTCGACCGGCTGACCGGCATCGTCGATGGTCTCCACGGCACGGTCGGTGACCGGAAGTCCGTATACCGTTCCTTCCGATGGCCCCGTGGTGACCTGCTCGATTCCGAACAGTTCCGCGGACGCGGGAACGGCGCTGAACGACGCACCCGACATGGGGACCCCGGAATACGGTTGCGCCGACATGGGCTGCCCTGACATCGGTTGTCCTGACATCGGCTGCGCGGAGACCGGTTGCCCTGACACCTGCTGTCCCGAAACCGGTTGCCCGGAGACCGGTTGGGCCGAAACGGGCTGCCCGGAGATCGGCTGTCCTGAAATCGGTTGGGCCGAAACAGGTTGAGCCGATACCGGAGCGGCGGATACGGGGGCCGCGGCCCCAGCGGATCCAGATCCGTTGCCGGGAGGGGCACTTGTCGGAGTCGAACCGGTTTGCGGTTCCTCACGTTTCGGACCCGAGCCGCTCGTCTGAGGGTGCGACGGCGGCTGCGACGCGGCGGGTGGGACCGGTGCGGCGCCTCCGTGAGCAGGTGGAGGTGCTGGACGTTGCGCCTCGGGACGCGGCGGCGGTGGCTGCTGTCCTTGGGGTGGGCGTGCCTGTCCGGCCGTCCCGTTCTGGTTATTGGGAGGCTGCGGTCGGGCTGAACCCTGTTGCGGTGTCCCTTGTTGCGGTGTCCCTTGTTGCGGCGCGCCTTGCTGTGGAGCACCTTGGTGCTGTGGAGGAGCCGGACGTGCTGGAGGTCCTGAACCGGGGCGCTGTCCGGTGGACGCTTGTCCTTGATTCGGCGGAGGTTGGTTCTGAGGCCGCTGCGGTTGTGGTTGCAAGCCCTGTGGACTGGCCTGCTGTCCGGCCCCTGGAGCGCCCTGTTGCCCTTGATTCGGTTGCCGACCCGACGCCGGTGCCGGCCGCTGTGCCGATTGTGGGGGTGAGTTCGGCGGCGCGGCAGGAGGTTGTTGCCCACCACGGGCGGGTGGACGTTCGGAAGCGGCCGATTGCGGTGCACCCGCACGCGGATTTGCCTGGCCGGTACGCGGTGGTGGCTGCGATTGGGGTGGTTGCGCCCGGCCCGCACCGGTTTGCGGATTGCCTGGCTGGCGTTGCGGCGGCTGTTGCCCGGCAGCAGGCGGATTGACCTGCGCGCCTCCTCGTGCGGGTGGTGCCGGTGGGGGGTTCTGTTGTGGGCGGTTTTGGGGTGGGCGCTGACCGGTGGCGGGACGGTTTTGCGGCGGTTGTTGTCCCGCGGCCGGAGGTTGTTGTCCCCGAGCGGGTGGTTGAGATCCGGGTGGTGGGGCCTGACGGTATTCCATTGAATGGCGCCCTACTTTGGCGGTTCCGGTAGCCTCCTCCTCGTCGCGGCGTTCCGGTTCGCCGTTGGCAGGGGGCGGCTGCTGGGCCGGTCGACGGCCGTAAGCGTTTCCCGGCGGTTGAGCCCGGCCTCGACCACGGTCGTTGTCCGGCTGCTGCGGGTTGTCGCGGTTACTCATCGAGGTCCTCCTCCGGTGGGCGCGGAGGCATAGGCCGCTGGGCCTTGCTCTCCGTCAAAACGTTGTAGCTTCACACCGAGGTCGTCAGCAACGTTCAGGACTTGGTTCTGAGCCGAATCCCACGATGTTTCATCCAGCGCGACACGGACGATCGCATCGATGGCCAGCTGTTTACCGGTGACCCGACCGTCGGCGCTGACTTGTCCGCCCTCCGTGCCGGTCACGATCAATGACACGGTCGTGTAAACGGCGGGTACCGCGGCGAACGCGTCCACGACCTGTCGCAGGCTCTGTGGGTCGGACGGCCATTGGGTAATGCGATAGCTGACGTGGCGCAAACCGTCGGCGTACCAATGGTCCCAATCCTCCATCGTGCGCTCACCCTGTACGGGAGCGAAGGCCACACCCAACGACTGCTGCAGGGCGTTTTGCACACCCTCGGCGTTGAGAATACGGTTCGGGATACCGATGTTGGCCAAAAGCTTACTGACTCGCTGTGTGGCGGCGGTCAGTCCTTTAATCGCCCCTTCGGGTCCCCCACCACGATCGTCGGAAATGGAAAGACCGTCGCCGACGCCCAGGCGCACGGCCAGCCAGGCTTTGTGGTGGATGACGACGGGGGTGTTTCCCAACAGTTCCCGGTACGACTGTGCCGCAGGGTTGTTCGAGTACGCGGCCAGACCGACGGGAGTGGTGTGTCCGACCAGTTGGAGGGACGTTACCGGAGTCGTCGAACCGTCGAAGAGTCGTTCCAGTCGTTCCAGGGGGATCTCTTGGATCACGTCGTCGGTGGCGTTGATCTGAATGATGGTGAACCAGCCACCGGCGTCCTGGCCGAATCCGACGGACTCATCGCGCACCTCGACACCTTTGACACCGAGATCGGGGGCGATACGGTGCAATACATCGGTGTGCTGCTGTGGGTCGAGACTGTAGACACGGCGGCGGAGACGGCGCTTCAATGGAATCGTCTGGTACCACCAACGATCCCCACTGCGCAACAACATGGTCACCACGAGAACCAGAGCGATTCCGCTCCCTACCGCCAAGTGTATGAGACCCAGCTGAAGCCCACCCACGACCAGTAGGGCCGCCAGTTCGAATATAACGAGCTGTGCGAGAGTCAAGGGCCCCAATCGACCCGATCCACGTGCGGTGAATGAGACCGCGCGTGGATCCACCTCGTCGCTTGCGTCAGCGGATACCACGGCCCGCCCGAGCGCCTGTTGTTGTGATTCCATAATGGTCATCTAGTGCCTGCTTCGTTCCGGTAGCGCCGACATACTTCTATGGCAGAAGCCAGATACCTCTATGGTAAAAGGTCGCGTCCAGGGAGACATCATCTGTGGGTACCTTTCGTATCCCCGTGGGATCCTCTGTTGCCCAAGTACATCGTCCCACGTTGTGTGAGTTGCGGCCTTGTCTTAGACTACTTGTATGCGCAGCGCTTCACTATCCTCCCCAGGGAAGGTCGCCGTCATTCTGGCAACGGCGGTCTTGGCGATCATGACGCCGTCGTCCCAAGCCGCGGCACTACCTATGGCTCCTGAAGAATTCGACACGGACACCGATTGGGGCGAAGAATACGAAGTTCCCTGCGACCCGGCAACGGGTGAGGAACCGGAGCTCAAGGAGACTCCCTGGCCACAGCAGAATATGAATCTCGATTTGATCCACTCCCAGAACACCGGATTGAAAGAAGACGGGGACCCGGTTAAAGTCGCCATCATCGATTCCGGAGTCAATCCGCATCCAACGTTGGGAGACCAGGTCAACGAGTTTATGGACCCCTGGGACGACTCCGAGGATGGGCTCTGCGACAGCGTTGGCCATGGCACCGCTGTCGCCGGAATTATCGCCGGGGGGCATGACGACACCCGCTTTATGGGGATCGCGCCCGACGCCGAAATCTATTCCTTCCGCCTCTTCCCCGAAGACATCACCGACGCAGACCCAAAGATCTCCGCCAGCATGGCCTGGGCCATCCACACCGCAATAAACAAAGAGGTGGATGTCATCAATATCTCTATTACTGCGGTATCCCAACACGAGTTGAAGGACGCGGTAGATCGCGCCTGGGACGAAGGGATCCCGATTGTCGCCTCAACCGGCAACAACGGTATGAACATGCAGTACGCCGCCGAGCTGGGTAATCCCGACGACATCGTGTATCCAGCCCACTATGACAAGACCATAGCGGTGACCTCGTACGACGAAGAAGGCTACTGGGACGAGGGCAATTTTGGGACGACCGTGGACATTATGGCGCCTGGCAACGATGTGCATCTCCCCGCCCCCGAAGGCGACGGTTACTACACCAGCCGAGGAACGTCGTTTGCGACCCCCTTTGTTACCGGCGCGGTCGCTCTGTTGATCGGAAAGTTCGGTGACAAGGCGACACCGGGATGGATCAAGGATCGCTTGATCAGTACCACTTCGGCGGCGCCCGGCGGCTTCGAAGATTGTTCCGGCTGCGGCCACAACGCCTTTCAGGGGCACGGCGCCCTCAATATTCACCGCGCGCTAACGGCCATCGGAGATTACGGTGAGTTCAGTCCGGGAGAAAACGAGAACACCGCGATTCATGCGGACGGTCAGCTCATGGGTGAGATTCCCGCTCCGGTGGACCAATGGAAATCGGAACGGGACGTCGCTTACATGGTGATGATAGGCAGCGTTCTGGCGATCGCCGTGATCTATGCGCTTGTGAAGGTCATTCCCAGCGGACGGCGACGCGGGTGGAAACCCGGCGAATCGTGACCACCGTCCACAACCACTGAATCGGGCCCCGGTCGCAATGGCCGGGGCCCGATCGATGTTTATAGATACTGCCCCACGTGTTGTTGGGGAATGGTCGCCTCATGCGTCTGGCTCGCACCCGTCTTGCGGGCATAGAGCTCGGCCAGCGTCATGGGGCGGGTGACCGTCTGTCCCTCAAGCCATTGGGACGCTTCACTCTTGGACAGTTCTCCCACTTCGATCTGCGCCAAGCACCGTCCCGGACGCACCACGGCCGGATGAAGTCGGTCAAGTCGTTCGTTCGTTGTGATCGCCACGAGGATTTCGCGCCCCTGCCCCAGGAGCCCGTCGGTGAGGTTCAGCAGACGAGAAAGCGCCTGCCCGGCCGATTCCTTGGCCTCACCGCGAATGAGTTCATCGCAGTCTTCGATGATCATCAAGCGCCATTTACGCGGCTGCTGTTCTTCCGGCGGTGCGAAGGGAAGTTCCTGATCGGCACCCACGACGACGTCCATCAGATATGACGGGTCGGTGAAGAAGGCTTCCGGGTCCAATACGGTGTCCACCTGACACCAATCCGACCATTCCCGTGCCAAGGATCGCAGCGCCGTGGTCTTCCCCGTCCCGGGGGGACCGTGAAGTAGCAGCAAGCGACCTGTGACGTCCGACGAACGGGTCTTCATGAGAGAGCTCAACGCCTCTTTGGAAGAGGCGGAGTAATTCTCCTGAATATCGTCCCAAGCGGGTGACGTAATGGTTCGGTTCGAGCGGAACGGGCCGCGCGCCGAGCGGTACCAGAAACCCATGTCCACCGCGTCGGCGGCGGGTTCTTCCACCACTCCGACCTCAGAGGTGAATTCGGTGAGTTCCTTCACCAGTTCCTCGGTCTCAGCGGTGATGAGAACCTGGCTCGATCCGTCCTTCCAACGCATGGTCCGCAGAGTCCACTGCGGCCCCTCGACCAGCTGCACCGATACCTGTCCGACGACGGACCGAAGCAGCTTACCCCCCTCCGGAATCAGGTCGGTGTCGTTCTCCACTCCCTGTAGGTTCTTAATCACCGCATACGGTTCCGCTCCCGCGGCGAACTTCTGCAGGCTGAGCAGATTGAGTACGTGTGCGGGATCATCGGTACCTTCGAGGCTGAAGCGCAAGTGTCCGATACCTGAGTCATTCAGCAACATATTGATGAAATCACCGCGCTGTTCGATCAAAGTCATGTCATATCACATTGCCTTACCGGGCTGCGCCCGTTTAGCCGGTATCCGCCGGAGATCGCCTTGTACGGCCGAAGCCGGTGTGCTGGAATCGTCCGGCGTTCCGCACCGAAACGCCGGTGCCGCTGGGAGTGCCCGATCGGCGCCGTCGACCACTGCCGGAGGAAATCCGGCGGTCGACTGCCCGGTCACGCACAACCGGTGTCGGTCGTGACCCATCGACATGAAACTTCCGCCTTTCCTTGGCCGATCCCCCGTCCGGGATGGTCTGTGTGTCGAGGTCGAAGCCTTCGTATCGTGTGGTCGTGTACCTGAACGGACGGCCTCCATTCCCCGTCAACCGTCATGGGACGCCACACACCGTGTGACACGTTAACGAATTCGCCGGTTCTCATTGACTTGTATGCGCTTAAGCGAGCCGTATTCAACAAGTCCCTTCCGAGCCACCTTCTCAAGGCCCTTCGGTCGGTACCGAATTTGGGAGAGTCTTTATAAAGTTCTACGGTAACCGTCCCCCGCGACGGTTTCCGCCCGTGTTGCACCATAAGACAACCGGGTGCTGTATCGCATCATAGGCCTCACCCGACGGTGGTTCGTGATCACCCACCATGAGGAGTCACCTGATGCTCGGTGAGCCGGACCATTACGCGAGAATAAGGGCATGACATCGACCGTGGAGACCCAGCCGGTCACTCTATCCGCGCCATCGCACCAGCCACCGCAATACACGCGATGGCTGGTGGTGATCTTGGCCGCATTGATCGGTGCGGTCGTGGCCGCCTGGACGGCCGACGCGACCGGCGCGACGACCGTCGTCGAGCTCGACGGCCTCACTAATGCCGACCCCACGGTGCTGACGGCTTACAACTTCACCAAATACATCTACGACATCGTTTCCATAGCCGCGGTCGGACTGCTGTGCGCTGCAGCGCTTTTCCTCCCCGGCCATCGAGACGACCGGCGTAAGACGACGGCCCAGGCGTGGAAATGGTCCCGAATCGCGGCTCTCTTCGCCTTCTGCTGGGCGCTGGTCTCCGCTTTCCGGATCGTGGTCAACTACGCCTATACCTGGACGATCGGTTTTGACGACGTCAGCGTGAACGGCGTCATCTCCTTTTTGAGCGACTACAACGTCGGTCAGTCGCTCGGCTTCACCACGATCCTGGCCGCCGCCTGCGCCATCGTCGCCGCACGCAGCCTCACGGTGAACGGACTGTTCTGGGCGGCCGGGATCGGCACGATAGGCCTACTGCCGCCGATCTTCACCGGTCACTCGGCCACCAACGGCAATCACCAGATCGCCTTGGACGGTCTCATCATTCACATCGTCGCCGCCACGGTCTGGATCGGCGGTCTGCTGGCTCTGTTCATCGCCCGCGCCGACATTACCGCCACCGTGCGCCGTTACTCGCCGGTCGCCGGCGTGTGCCTCGGCTTGGTGACATTGTCCGGACTCATCACCTTTGTCGCCAACGCACCGGTCGAGAGTCTGTGGACGACCGAATACGGGTACATGGCCCTGGCGAAACTCTCGGCCGTGGTACTGATCGGCGTCCTGGGCTGGATGCACCGACGGATCACCATCCCCCGCCTTCCGGACCGTAACGCCTTCATTCGCCTCGCTGCCGTGGAATTGGTGTTCTTCGCCGTCGTGGTCGGAATGGCCGCGACCTTGGCGACCACGGCTCCGCCGGAGAACACCGATTCCGATCCCACACTGGCGCTTCTGGGCTACCCCATGCCGGATCCCTACAGTCTTCAGCAGGTACTGACCGACTGGTATCCGTCCGTGATCTTCTGCGCTCTGGCCGTCAGCTTGACCGTCGGCTACCTCGCCGGGGTGCGCCGTCTGAAGCGACGTGGGATTCGTTGGCCGTGGCCGCGCACCGCCATGTGGATACTCGGCTGGACTGCCATCATCGTCGCCACATCCAGTGGCCTCGGTAAATACTCCCTGGTCATGTTCAGCGCCCATATGGTGCAGCACATGGTATTGAACATGCTGGCCCCCATCTTCCTCGTCCTGGCCGCGCCGATGACCTTGGCGCTGCGCGCGCTACCGACCAATAAGCGAGGCGGCCCCCGAGAATGGCTGCTGGGGCTGGTGCATTCGCGATTTTCCCGGTTCGTCTCGATACCGCTTGTCGCCCTGGGAATCTATCTTTCCGGCCTCTACATCATGTACTTCTCGGGCCTCTTGGAATGGGCGATGGGCTCACATCTGGGCCACTTGGCCATGATGTTTCACTTCCTCATGTCGGGTTGCCTGTTCTTCTGGGTGATCATCGGCCCCGACCCCAAGCCACGGCGTCTCTCCTATCCGGCCAAGACTCTCCTGTATTTCGTGTCGATGATTTTCCACGCCATCTTCGGAGTCACTTTGATGATGGGGACGGGAGTCATCGCCGAAACCTGGTTTGTCAGCCTCGAGGTTCCCTGGATCGACGGCGCCGAGGGGCTATTGGCCGACCAGCAGGTCGGCGGCGGCATCGCCTGGGGATTCGGTGAGATTCCGTCGATCATCGTGCTGTCGGCGTTGATTCGGCAGTGGGCGAGATCGGACGAACGGGAAGGCCGCCGCATCGACCGGGTGGCACAGCGGGCCGCCGACAACGGACGTCCGGAGGACGATCCGCACGAGGCCTATAACGCCTACTTGCAGCGCCTGAACCAACGTGCGGGCGAGGACTGACGTCGGTACCTCTGGTTAATGGGCCTATTCCACCCACAACGGTGGGTCGATGACGGCGAAACGAACCCGAGTTCCCGGACGCGCCTGCGCCGCCGCCGCGATTCCGGACCGATCCACCACCCCGACCACGGGATATCCGCCGGTGGTGGGATGGTCCGGGCCGAACAGCACCGGTTTCCCATTGGGCGGCAACTGCAATGAACCGGTCACGATACCCTCGCTGGGCAATTCGTCCGAGCGGGAGTGCTCCAGAGCCGGGCCGTCCAACCGCAGGCCCACACGATTGGAATGTTCACTGACGCGCCATTCCCCGTGAGACAGAAGATCCTTCGCCTCGGCGGTCAACCAATCGTGGCGCGGACCCAGGTAGAGCTTCAACACCAGGTTCGATTCGATCCCCGGCCACGGCGCGGGCCACTGCGTCGGCAAGGGCAATTGGTAAGGACGTGGTCCCAAGGGAATCCGATCGCCCTTCCGCAGTACGTCGGGTCCGAGACCGGACAGAAGGCAGGTGGAATGCGAACCCAGACTGGCCTTGGGATAGAGTCCACCGGAAAAGGCAACATAGCTGCGCACTCCCTGTTCGGCCACTCCTACGTCCAAGACGTCGCCGGGATGCACGGTGACGGGTTGTCCCCACGGTTCCGGTTGGTCGTTGACCGTCACCGGGCACGGGGCACCACCCACCACCACCGCGACCGTACGACCGCTGGTCAGAGTAACGCCGTTCAGAGTCGTTTCCAACGCGCACGTGTGAGGCGTGTTTCCCGCCAACTGGTTGGCCAAACGCCACGACGGAACGTCGGCGGCCCCCGACGGAGGCACCGCCAAGTGCGCCCAACCCGCACGTCCGACGTCTTGACACGTGGTCAACGCTCCCGCGCGGAGAATTTCAATGGCCGCGGCACCGGTCGTCATCAGACCGCCTCCTCAAACTGAACCGTCGTGCCCGGCGTGATCAGGGCCGTCGGTTCGCGATTTTCATTCCACAAAGTCTCCGGTCGCGTCATGGTGGCGATGAGTTTCCAACCACCGGGCGTCGCACGCGGGTAGACACCGCAGTATTGCGCAGCCAGTCCTACGGCCCCGGCAGGCACGTGGGTACGCGGTTCACCGTGACGGGCAACGGAATGGGGAAAACCTTCAAGATAGGCGAATCCCGGCATGAAACCGGCGAAGGCGGCGGTGAAAACCGTATTCCTGTGCAGCTCGATCAACTTCGCGACCGACACGTTCAAATCCTGGGCCACCAGTTCCAGATCCGGACCGTCGTACACCACCGGAATCGTGACGTGTCGTGGTTCGGGTTCGTCTTCGGGCACCGGTCGCCACGCTCGGGCGATCTGGGCCAATCCGTCGCGATCGTCGACCCCGTCCAGAAGAACCGAGCGGGCACCCGGAATCACGTCACGGGCGTCAAGGTTTCCTACGGCGCGCTCGCGTTGCAGGTGTTGGTACATGGCGGTGGCTTCGGAGGAGTCGGCGCATTCGACCAACAACCCTTCGGCCCCGGCGGGTAGGACGGTTACCATAAAAACGGCTCCACGGTGAGATTGTGTCTGTCCAGTTCATCGCGAATCAGTCGCGCCGTATCGGCGCCCCCCGGCGTATCACCGTGTAGGCAGAGGGTTTCGCCGGTCAGTGTGAGTCTCTCTCCGGTCACCGTGGTGACCTTTCCGTCCTTCGCCAACCCTACGGCCTGCCGCACCGCGTCGGCGGACGACAACACCGCTCCGGACGTTCCACGCGGCACGAGGGATCCCGTCGCATCGTAAGCACGATCGGCGAACACCTCACTCACCGTTCGGAAGTCCGCGAGCTCACGAAGCGGCGAGTGCGGGGCGCATACGAGAGTGTCGACACCGGTCTCATGACAGGCGTCGACGATGGCACGGGCCTGCGATTGGTCTCGGTTCGCGCGATGATACAGCGCCCCATGCGGTTTGACATAGGCGACCCGGTCTCCGGCTGCTCTGGCGAAGGCCTGCAGGGCTCCGATTTGATATATGATCTCAGCCGTCAGCTCCCGACGCGGAACGTCCATTTCGCGACGTCCGAAACCGGCGAGATCGCGGTACGACACCTGCGCACCCAGATTGACGCCCCGTCGTTGGGCGACAAAGCAGACCGATCGCATGGTCCAAGGGTCGCCCGCGTGGAAGCCACAGGCGATGTTCGCACTGGTAACGATGTCCAAAAGCGCTTCGTCATCGGTGAGCTGCCACCGCCCGAACCCTTCGGCGAGATCGGCATTGAGATCCATACCTCAACCATAAACGATGACGTGTCCGCGTCGTGCCCGCCACACGACAACGTGGCGGTACGATACGCGACTCCCTTGACGGCACCTAGAAGAGACCCAACACGGCGGCCACGATGAACAGAACCAACACCACCAGAACCCCGACCACGATGTAGACCAAGACTTCGGGCCAAATGAATATCAATCCGGCGGAAATACCCACCGCGGCGAGCGCACCCGTTCCGATCAGGCGCAGACGCTTGCCGCGTTCCTGCGAGCCGTCTGAGTCGCGTTGGTGGGAAAACGGGTCTCTCATGCGCGTCACCTGTGGTTGTCCGGGCGGGGTCAAACGTCGTAGATCGGCGACCAGAACGTCGAGCTCGGAGAATACCCGTGCTTGCAGGGCCGCTTCCATTCGCTCCTGATACTCCACCATGTCGAGGCGTCCGTCCTGGGCGGCCTCTCGCAGTTGATCCAGCACCACTTGGCGGTCGCCGTCCGATGCCCGAATGTGATCGCGATCCATTGAACCCTCCTTGACGTCCCCACGGTCGAGGCTGGGGCGAATCTGCTCCATAGGCCCGATCTCGCCCCGGTACCGAAGTTTATCGCCGCAGGGAAGCGCCTCCCTCCGGATGGAACACATTGTATAAAAGGCGTGCCAATTCGCCTAGGGCGGAAGAAGACGGGCTGACATGACAGATCGGTCCGGGAGAGGCGTCTCTCCCGGACCGATGATGAGTTTATTCGTCGCTGTTTCCGTCTTCTGAGTCCGAACCGTCTCCGGAGTCGGTTTCGTCGCCACCCTCGTCGCTGTCGGGAGTGGATTCGTTCAGCGTCGAGATGCAGTAGAACTTCTCGTCGTCGGTGCTCAACGTGGCGCTGTTCTCGTCGCACTCACCGGGCTCGTCGACTTCCTTGTCGATTTTGAAGTCGTCGTCGGAGGCCTCTTCGCAGGAAATCGGAGTGGCTTCCGCCCCGTTGGACTGCGTGGCGCAACCGCCCACTTCGAACGGCGCGGGTTTCAGGAGGAGGAAGAGTCCACCCGACACTCCGAGGAGCACCACGATTCCGGCCACGATCGCCACCGGAAGGACCCAGCCCTTCTTTTTCTTCTGTGGCGGAGGGCCGTATTGATAGGGCTGCTGTCCTCCCATTCCCGGCTGCGCGGCGGCTCCGGGAGGAACGGCACCGGCGTTGGGATCGAACTGACCTTGCTGGCCCGGTTGCCCGGGCTGACTCGGTTGGCCGGGCGGCCCAGGCTGGGCGGGCTGTCCCGGCGGCATCGCTCCGGGTGGGGGCGGCGGGCTTTGCGCGCCCTGCATCCCCGGGGCCGGCGGTACGGAGCCGTCGTTCGGTGGCTGGAATCCTCCTGCCGACGAGGCGGCGGAGGGAAGTCGATGGGTGTCGTCCGCGCCGGGCGCGGGCTGCTGCGCCGCCGGTGCGCCGTTGGGTGCCGACGGTGCGGCGGGCGGAGTCACCGGCGCGGGTTGTCCCGATTCGGATTCGGCGTTCATCCCGGGAGCTTGGGGAGCCGAGGGCCAACCGCCGTTCTGCGGTGACGATTCCGACGGCTGTGATCCACCCGCCGGAGCCGGAGGAGGGTTGAACCCGACGCCCGCTTGGGGGAGGACTTCGGTCGACTCTTCCCCGGGACGTGGTGCCGAGGCATCGGCATTGGAGATGTTCAGTTTCGTGGTGCCGTCGTCCGATTCATCGGTCTGAGCGGCGGCGTCCCCGGTACCCGTTTCCGGTTGTTCCTGGGGAGTGTTGTCAGAGGTCGTCGCTTCGGACGCCGGCGCCGATTCACTCTGCGCGTTCGCGCCGGGGGTCAGCTTGACCGTTCCCACTTCAGCGGTATCACTGCTGGTGGTAGAGCTCTCGGGGGCGTCGGTCGCCTCATCGGCACTGTCGGCCTCTGCGTCGGCCCGGGGTTCCGGCTGCGGCTCGGAGTCCTGCCCAGGCGTCGTCGAAGCCGCCTCATTGTCAGGCTTTTCAGCAGGTACGTCTTCCGGCTCTTGGCCTGGCTCTTTCCCAGGCGTTGCTTGAGAATCGGAGGTCACAATAAGCTCCTCTGTGTTCTTACGCGACAATTCCCCATCGCGACGTCGACTCTTACCGTACTAGAGACCTGGATATGGAATCCCTTCAGGTCTCATGAGTATGCTGCCCAACTACTGTTCGTCGCCACTGAGGCGGGCAGAACCGGCATCTGGAGCAGCATACGATAAACCGCCTCCAGACGTCGACGGCACGAAACCATGCCGCCGCCCGGTGCCGACGCCGTTAACGATTCCGCGCTCGGGTTGTCGATGACGATGGGAGCGTCGATCAAGCGCGGCTTCAGAGGCTTCTCTGGAACGACGCGCGACGGGGATTCCACGTCGGGCTCATTGAAACGCCAGCTCCGCGCCACCTTGTCGACGCCGACAGGATAAACGGTCAATCCGCGCGAATCCAATCGCATCCGCAGGAAACATTTCGAATCGATGATCGACAGTCCCGCGAACAGTTCATTGGCGTTCACACCGAAACGGTTCGCAACCAACAGATACAGTCCCACCAACCACGTGGCCGCCAATCCGGCCACCGGGATATAGGCGATATAGGGCCAGATTCCATAACCCGCGTATTCGGACAGGACTTGCGTGCCCCACCATGCCAGAAGCGTGTGCGTCCCTCCATGTGCGACGCCCAGGACATAGTGCTTCGTCGACCGCCGCCCGGTGGAGTGCGCGAAGGCGCTCGCCGCCGTGATCAACAGGGCCGCACTGGTCACGGTCGTCCCCGCTCCCTGCATGATGGCCACGGCCGCCAACAGCTGCGCCACTCCAAGGAGGATCACAAATCCCTTGTTTCGCCAGGGAAGACGCCCGAAGATGCCGAAACCGTAGCGCCAGGAGCGGCGCGCCGACGGGTAGCACGTGCGCAGGGTGTAGTCGCGGGAACGTGCCTCGGGATCGTCGAAGGAACCGGTGAGGGGCGCGGTGATGTGAGTGGGCAGGTTATGGGTCGGGGACAGATAGCCGCCTCCGCCACCCGCCGTTACCAGGTGTCGAATCTCGCCGGAGGACTCGGATGGTGGTGCGCTGGTGGCGTTGCCATCACTCTGCGAGTGCCGTGTGCTGGGGTGGAATCGGCTGCCGGGGCGGCGTTTTTGGCGTGGCAGGGTGGCGCCGTCGGGCGAGTCTTCGCGAAAATGGGCGTAGTGGTGGCGGTCGCCGGTGAGGATGAGCGGGACCTTGGCCCCGCGTGGGCGAATGATGTGGTCGATGAAGAAGTTGATGCGGTCGAACTCCTGGCGGTCGTGTTCGGTCCACACCCAGGCCGGTTGTGGGACGCAGAGGATGACGTGGTCACCGGGTTGAATCTCGCGCGCGGTGTCGTGGAAGTAGGCCAGTTGCGGTGGGTCGATATGGGAGTCGAAACCGCCGTCTATGGCCATCAGCCACCAGCGATGTGGGAGTTTGAGGGTACAGTAGGAGCGGGACTGCGGGGTGGTCCATCCGCCGAAGCCATCGCCACGGAGGAAGAGGCGGCTGAAGGCGGTAAGGCCGTCGAACCAGTCGTGGTTGCCGGGAACGGCGTAGAGGTCGCGCGCGTCGTCGGGGTTGGCGGTGGAGTAGGGGCCTCGGGTGCGGTTGTCGTACTCGCGCCAGTTGGCGGCAGGGTACACTTCATCGCCGCCCATGACAAGGATGTCGCCGCCGGGAACGGTATCGGTACCGGCGACGGCCAGTCGGGGCTGGGAGATGAGATGGGCGATGGAGTAGGTGGCGTTGAACCCGTCGCCGACGTCGGCAACGTAGTCGAGTCCGAGGGTGTCTCGGTCGCTGTAGTCGAAGGCGTCTTGGGGGTAGAAGGCCGCCAGTTCCCGCTTGTCCAGGTAGGCCCCGAAGGCGCGGGCGGCACCGAGGCGGATCGCGGTGTCGACCAAGGTGGTGGGCGACAGCCATTTGACCGAACGTTGCGGTGGATACCCGAGACGGGTGGCGTCGAGGCGGTGGGCCGGTCGCGCTGGGTCGGTGGCGTCCGGAGTTCGTTGTGTCGCAATATCTTCGGTGCTCATGGCGGGACCGTCCTTGTGGTTGGGGTGGCGACGAAGTCGGTCGTTACGGCTCTGACCGTCACGTGACGGAGTGTCCGTTAAGCGTCATGCTGACACAGTTTGTCGCCCTTGGGAACCCCCAGAACTCCCTTAGGTTATGTTTCCAGTCCGTTCGGTAATCAAGTCGGACCCATAAGACCGAAACAGCCGCTGAGCCCGGAGCGCTCCCGGTCCCAGCGGCTGTTCGTTGTTTTGGTTCGGTGGTTGAGTTCTACGGTATTTCGGGAACGTCGCCGTCTTCTCCGCCGTCGCCACCATCACCGTCACCACCGTCTCCGTCGCCGTCACCATCGCCTGTCGATTCCTCAACGGTGACCACGACCGTGGTTCCCTGCTTGACCACGTCGCCGGATTCCACGTCCACGCTCTTAAGAGTCTTGGACGGATCATCGCAGCCTTCACCGTCGCATTGCACCTCAATACCTTCAATGGTGCGGAATTCCTCCAGGGTGGTCTCTTCCAAGGTGTAGTTCACTGCGACCCCGGGGAAGTACACGGTGACGACGCTGCCTCGCGGAGCGGTGCTGCCGTCGTCCGGGTCCTGATCGACCGATACGCCGCCTGGAGTTCCTTCGTCCACATATTCGGCCTGGAATTCGAAACCGGCGCCTTCGATTTCCGATCGGGCTCGGTCTTCACCCATTCCGACCGCGTTGGGAACGGTCGCCTGGGAGCCTTCCGAAACCGTGAGAACGACTTCCGAGCCTTTATCGGCCTGGTCGCCGCCGTCGGGCGATTGATCGATAACTTCATCGAAATCGGCCGTGGAGTCGGAGTCGACCTCCTTTTTCACGCTGAATCCGGAGTCTCGCAGAGTCTGCGCGGCGGTCTCGTAGTCGTCACCGAGCACGTCGGGAACTCGGACCTGGCCCGGTGCTTGCAGGATCGTAATGGTCACTTCGGACCCTTTGGCTTCTTGGCCGCCTCCGCTCGGATCTTGCTCGATGACGGTGCCGATGTCCTCATTGTCGGGATCCTCGGCCGTCTCGGAGTCCTTAGTGACCTCGAACCCGTCGGCCTCCAGCGTTTCTGTGGCCACTTCTTCGCTATCGCCGGTCACGTCGGGAACCCGCACCATCTCCTCCGAATCGCCGGTGAACGCCCACAGACCCCATATGATGAGGCCGAGCAGCAAGAGCGACAGAATCAATAGCAAAGCGATGAGCGGCCCGCGTTTGCGGCTTTTGCGGGTTTCGATCGGCGCGATCGGTTCGGTGGATTCACCCGCACCACCGTCGGCTCCCATCGACGCCGGCATCACCATGGGGGCGGTCACGTCGCCCCCGCGTACGGCGCGCAGAAGATCTTCGCGCATCTCCCCGGCCGACTGGTAGCGATTGTCGGGGTTTTTGGCGAGCGCCTTCATGACCACCGCGTCGACGGCGGGCGGCACGCTGGGGTTCAATTCCGAAGGTGGGGTGGGGTCCTCTTTAACGTGCTGGTAGGCCACGGAGACGGGGCTGTCGCCGGTGAACGGGGGATGCCCGATGAGCATTTCATAGAGCACACAGCCGGTGGAGTACACGTCCGAGCGAGCGTCGACGGTTTCGCCGCGGGCCTGTTCGGGCGACAGGTATTGCGCGGTGCCGATCACCGCCGAGGTCTGGGTCATTGTGGACTGGCCGCTGGCGAGGGCGCGTGCGATCCCGAAGTCCATCACTTTGACTTGACCGGTACTGGTCACCATCACGTTTCCGGGTTTGACGTCCCGGTGGATGATGTGGTGTTTGTGGCTGAAGTCCAGTGCGGAGCAGACGTCGGCCAGGACTTCGCAGGCGCGGTTGGGTTCGAAACGCCCGTCGGCGAGGAGGAACTCTTTGAGAGTGCGGCCGTCGACGTATTCCATGACCATGTACGGAATGCCGTTTTCTTCACCGGTGTCGAAGACGGCCACGATGTTGGGATGGTTGAGGGAGGCGGAGTTCTGGGCTTCCCGCCGGAATCGCACGAGGAAGGTTTCATCGTTGGCCAGGTCAGAGCGCAGCAGTTTGATGGCGACTTCGCGGCCGAGGCGGCGGTCGCGCCCTCGGTGAACTTCGGCCATGCCGCCGTAGCCGACCGTCTCACCTATCTCGTAGCGTCCGCCGAGTAGGCGGGGTTCTTCACTCATCGTTGACTCGATCTTCCTCGCTGTTGTGCATCTTGATTGATTGTAGCGACTGGCTCGACGGGATATTCGCTTCTATGAGGAGTAATTATCGCTTTGCCCCTGAATGACCGGTTCGACGTACGGGTCGACTACCTCACCTCGCACGTCAATCGCAGTCGGGGTCGGTGGGGTCGATACAACCGCCGATGGGATCGTCGTCCCCGTTGGGCGGGTCGTTGTCGGTATCGTCACCGGGATTCTCCTGGTCGTCGTTCTCGTCGTCGTTGTCCGAGCCGGTGGTTTCCTCGCCGGAGGGTTCGTCGGTGGTCTGTATCTGGTCTCCGTCGTTGTCACTGCCGTCATCCGCCGTCAAGTACCAGGCCAATCCCCCGGCCACGGCGATGACGAGGACGACGGCGGCGATGGCGACGAGGGTCAGGGACGAACGAGGTTTCGGTGCCATCGTATCGGCATTACCGTCCGTCGTGAGCCCAGTGGGGGTTGGTATCCCGGGCGCGCCCGTGTCGGCATGCACCGTGCCCGTGGCGTGGTGTCCGTTCGGCATGGCGGCGGGCGCCGCCTGCGGCATGACGCTGGTGGGTGGATTCTGCTGTTGTTGCGGATGGAGGGCGGCCTCGGCCGCCACGGCGAATCCGTTGGCGTCGGGAAAACGTCCGGCCGGGTCTTTCGACATGGCGGTGGCGACGAACTGCGCCACCTGTGGTGCCACGTGGGTGCCGAGCGGCTGCGGCTGGGTGCGGATATGGTGCAGGGCGACTTCGATGGGGTTTTCGGACACGAATGGACGCTGCCCGGAGAGCGCGTGATAGGTGACCACTCCCAGGGCGTACTGGTCGGAAGCGGCTCCTGCCCCGTGGCCTTCGGCCTGTTCGGGAGCGATGTAGGAGGCCGTTCCCATGACCGCACCGGTCTGTGTGAGGTCGGCGCTGCTGGACGAGCGGGCGATACCGAAATCGGTGAGGAGGGCCTGTCCGTCCTGTCGCAACAGGATGTTTCCCGGCTTGATGTCGCGGTGGACGATGCCGTGTCCGTGGGCGTGCTGCAGGGCGCGGGCGATGGCGGCCACCACCGGCAGGATCTCTTCGGCGGGGAGCGTACCGCGCTGTTCGATGAGGTCTGCCAGCGATTGCCCGTCGACGTATTGCATGACCAGGTAGGCGGTGTCCGATCCGTCTTCGGTTCGGGTTTCGCCGTAGTCGTAGACCGACACGATGTTGGGGTGGTCGAGAGCGGCGACGGTTTTCGCCTCGGCCTGGAACCGTTGAATGAATTCCTGGTCGGTCACCAGGCTGGGTAGCAGCAGTTTGACCGCCACGGTGCGTTCCAGCACCGTATCGGACGCCTTCCAGATCTCTCCCATTCCGCCGGTGGCGATGGGTGACGTGAGTCGGTATCGTTGCCCCAGAACGGTGTTCGGGCTAAACATAGTCGGGCTCCCCTGCAGACGGCATCACGCGAACGCCAGGTGATCGTGCCCACCGGCACCCAAACGTAACCGGAGTGGACGTAGGCACCGTCCACCGGCTGTCACCTGTGATTTCGCACGGTTGTGTCGGCATCGATCGGTGCGGACCCGGATCATTTCCGGACGAGGCGGTTCCACGTGCCTCCCTTACCGACCGATGGCGGCATTTGTGTCATTCCTAAGCATATGGCACAGCCACCACAGGGATTAACGTGTGTGGTTCTCATTGTTGCCCGCTCAAGGCGTCCGGCGCGACCGCCCACCTAACCGTCCAAAACAGTGGACATGAGCTGCCCGCCAATACGAGTCGCCTCACCCGAGCCGCCGTCGCCGTAGTTCTGCAAGAATACGCAGACGGCCACCGCTGGGGCGTTGGAGTCACCTTGCCCCCAGCCGATAAACCAGCCGTGCGAGGGACGGTCGGTGCCCTCGGCGTCGGTGTTCTCCGCCGTACCCGTCTTTCCCGCGATGGTGTAGCCGGGTTGACGTGCGTTGCTTCCGGTGCCGTTCGGCCCGTTCACCACTTCCCGCATGAGAATCTTCATCTCATGCGCCTGCCCGGTCGTCAGGATGTCGTCGGCCCGTTGCGGCTGAAATTCCTGCAAGGTCGCCCCACTCTCCTGATCGGAGATCTCCGTCACCAACATGGGGTCCATTCGGGCTCCGTCGTTGGCGATCGTGGCGGCGATAACACTGTTCTGCAGTGGACTCATGCGTACGTCCTGCTGCCCAAAGCAGGATTGCGCTCGAAAGGCGGGGGCGGACACATCGCCGATCTCAGAGGTCGCCGATTCCAAGGGAGTCTGAAAGGCCTCCCCCATACCGAAGTCGGCGGCCATGTCGTTCATTTCCTTCGCACTCAACGTGTCGACGCACAGACGGGCGAACGTGGTGTTGCACGACCGCGCGAAGGCCTCTTTCAGGGACAGTTCCTCTTCGGGACACTGATCGGCCTCATTGGTGATCGTGTGGTCGGTGTCGGGCGGCTCGTACGAATTGCCCGCCGGAACCATGGTGTCGGCGTTGCCGTGGCCGTTTTTAATGAACGCGGCGGCCGTCACGGTCTTGAACGTTGATCCGGGAGGAAAGACCCCTTGACGTGACTGGTCGAACAGTCGGCTGTTCGTGCTGCCCTCCTCACCGTCGGCCGTCACCTCCTCCCACGCCGCCGCGGAGGTGTCACGGTCGTTGGACGAGATGGGGGTCGGATCGAAGCCGGGCACCGACACCTCGGCGAGGATCTCGCCGGTCTGTGGGTTGAGCACCACCGCCGCGCCGTCCACTCCGGTGTCGGAAACGGCGTCGTACGCCTGTTGTTGCAGCGGTACGTCCAGACCGGTGACGACGTTTCCTCCGAGCACCGCCTCACCGGTGAAGGTGTCCTTCACCTGTTCGGTGAAGAACAGTGAACCGGTGCCGTTGAGGACTTCGTTCTCCGTGCTCTCCAATCCGGAGGTGCCGTAAACGATGGATTTGTATCCGGTGAGATTTCCGAAATAGCTCCCCTCCGGATAGTTCCGATAATATTTGAGCTGCCGGTCCGGATCGGCTTCCAGAGATTCGGCGAGGACGGTACCGTCGGCGGCCTGAATCTGGCCGCGCGGTACTTCGTACTCCTCGATCAGCACCCGGGCATTGTGATCGCTGTTGGACAGTTCACGGGCGTCGAAGAACTGTACTTTATTGAGTTGCAGGAAGATCGCGCCCAGCAGAACCAGTGCGATGATGCCGGTGCGCCGCAGTGCCGGATTCACCGTTCCCTCTTTTCTTCCGCGTCGTCGGCGGGTTCGTCGGGTTGATGCTCGCTCGTTTCATCGGTCTCGGAATCCACGATGTCGGGTTCCGAGGTGACTTCGCTGACGTCGGGCGAGACGATCTCACCGGAATCGGCCGCCAGAATCAGCTGCGTGTCTTGCACTCCCGCGGGCGCGATGTCACCGGATTCCTCGACGGCGGCGACGGGCCTGTGGCCGTACTGTTGCTTCCAATCCGGCGGTGGCTGAACCTTCCGCAATCCGTACGAGGGGCTCCACGGCTGTCGGGACGCATGCGAAATACGCGCCAGCAAGGCGATGAGAATCCAACTCGCCAGCATCGACGAGCCGCCCGCGGCCAGGAACGGGGTGGTGAGACCCGTAAGCGGTATGAGCCCGCTGACTCCTCCGGCGACGACGAAGACCTGGAAGGCGATGGAGAATCCGAGCCCGCTCGCGACGAGTTTGCCGAAACCGTCCTTGACCGTGACACCGCTCTTAAAGGCGCGCTCCACCAGGATCGCGTATAGAACCAGAATCGCGGTCAACCCGGCCAGGCCGATCTCCTCTCCGAAGGAGGCGAGAATGAAGTCGGAACCGGCGAAGGGGATGATATTGGGCTCTCCTTGCCCCGGGCCCGTTCCCAGAAGTCCGCCCGATCCCAGTCCTATGAGTCCCTGCACGAGCTGATAGGACTGATTGTCGACCAGTTCCGGGTTGAACGGATCCAGCCAAATGCGCACCCGCAGCTGCAGGTGGGCGAAGAAGGGGTAGATGGCGACACAACCGCCCATGAACAGAAGCAGACCGATCACGATCCACGACAGTCGCCGAGTGGCCATGTACAGCAACGCCATGAACAGCCCGAAAAACAGCAGTGAACTGCCAAGGTCGTTTTCCAGCACCAGAATCGCCATTGACGCCAACCACATGATGATGATCGGACCGAAATCGCGTAGGCGAGGGAATTGTAGACCCATGAACTTCTTCCCGGCGATTCCCAGGACGTCGCGCTTTTGGTACAGGTAGTAAGCGAAGAACACCAACAACATGAGCTTGGCGAACTCGGAGGGCTGAAAGGAAAACGGCCCCACGATGATCCAGTTCTTCGCTCCATTGCGTTCGGAGATCGCCGCCGGTAGAAGCCCGGGAAGCGCAGCGAGAACGATACCTCCGAACCCGAGAGTGTAGGCCACCGAACGCAAGAGTCGATGATCGGTCAACACCATGAGAACGACGGCGAAGACGACGGTGGCGATCAGGACGAACACCAACTGCCGCCCGCCGCTTCCGGAAAAGATCCCCGCGTCCGCCGCGACGGGATCCGTGCTTTGACTCAGCGAGAGACGCCGCAGAAAAAGCACTCCGATACCCGACAGGAGACCGGCCGCCAGCACGATCACGGGATCGGCATAGGGAGCGAAGCGACGCACCGCCAACCACTGGACCAGCAGCACGACACAGAGGACACCGGCCAGCAACAAGGCGTTCGAGGCGATGAAGCCGTGTTCCCCCAGTTCGATGGCGACGGCGAACACCACGATAACCACCATGGCGAGCACGAGGAGCGTTATCGATCGGCCGGTCCGTCGAGGCATCCCCGACATGGGCGTCAGCGACAGCTCTCCGCTCTTCTGCGATTGTGCTCGCGCCGACACCGCCTGAGCCATTCTGCGCTTCCCTCGTTCGCGTCGCCTACCTCACTACACCAGTGCGCCCAGCCTATAGGTTCGGCCTCTTATTTGTGCGAAATCTCAGAAGCTCGGGTGTGACGCGGAAACCCGGTGTGAGACTCGTAAGGTCACGCGTCGGTGCCGCAGGGCGCATCGGTGTCGGGCCTACGCTTGACACACTCTCGCGCCGACCGTGGCTTCGTCTATAGTAGGCCGTGTTCTTGCACCGGTCAGGCCAAGAATTCGGGGCCCGCTATCGGGTTTCGTTGACGATTGCGATACATGAGGAACAGCGACTATGGCATTGTTCAGCCGACACGACCTCGCCGAAGAGGACGCTGTCGCCGTGATCGGGATGGGCCGCTTCGGCTCCGCGGTCGCCCATTCGCTCACCCGGTTGGGGCATGAGGTGCTGGCTCTGGACGAACGCCAGGACGTGGTCCAGCGTTGGTCGGACACTTTGGACCACGTGGTACAGGCCGACGCCACCGACTCCACGGTCCTCAAACAGCTCGGGATGGGCGAATTCGATCATGTGGTCGTCGCGATCGGGACCGACATCGAAGCCAGTGTGCTGACGGTCCTGGCCTGTGAAGAGGCCGGGGTCAACGAGATTTGGGCGAAGGCCATCACCGCCAAACACGGCCAGATCCTGCACCGGGTCGGCGCCCATCACGTCGTCTATCCGGAAGCGGCCATGGGCGAGCGCGTCGCCCACCTGGTAACGGGCAAAATGATGGACTTCATCGAGTTCGACGACGGTTTCGCGATCGTGAAGACGAAGGCCCCGGCGGAGGCCGTGGGACTGCCGCTCGGCGAGTCGCGCCTCAGGTCGAAATACGGCGTCACCGTTGTAGGTCTGAAACAACCGGGTGAGGATTTCACCTATGCGACGCCGGAATCCCTGGTAAACGAGGGCGACACCCTGATCGTCTCCGGAAAGACCAAGAAGGTCGAGGCCTTCGCCTCGCAGACCTGACCATGGCACACTTCAGCGAGAGTTTCACCCGACACCCGGTTCGCCTGGTCCCGGTAGGCTTCGCCATCGGGATCGCGGTGACCACCACCTGCCTGCTGCTACCGATCGCGTCGCGGCAGAGCGGCTCCACGGGGTTTCTCGACGCTCTGTTCACCGGCACCTCGGCGATCACGGTGACCGGGTTGATCACCCTGGACACGTCGACGCACTGGACCCTGTTCGGGGAGGCGGTCATCATGATCGCCATGCAGATCGGCGGAATCGGCATCATGGCCAGTGCCGCCTTCATGGGTCTACTGGTGAGTCGGAGGATCGGTTTGACCGGTCGTCTGCTGACTCAAGCGGAGTTGAATCGCACGATCGACATGGGCGATCTACGTAGCATCCTCATCAAAGCGGTGACGATCTTCGGAATCGTCGAAGCGGCCACCACCCTGGTTCTCTCGCTTCGCTTCTACCACGCGTACGGTTTCAACAAATTCGACGCCTTGTGGTACGGGCTTTTCCACGGCGTGAGTTCGTTCAACTCCGGCGGTTTCTCCCTGTTCGCCGACTCGTTGGAAGGCTACGTCAACGATCCGTGGATCATCCTCACCATCGTCACGGCCGCCATCATCGGTGGCCTGGGAATGCCGGTGCTGTTCGAACTGTCGCGGCGTGGCTGGGGACGGCACCGTTGGTCGCTGCACACGAAAATGACCCTGGTGGGAACCTCGCTGCTGTTCGCTCTCGGTTTCGTGGTGTTTCTGACCTTCGAATGGTCCAACCCCGCCACGATGGGGCCGTTCGGATGGAAGGAGAAAATCCTCCCGGCCCTACTCCAGGCGGTCATGCCGCGTTCCACCGGTTTCAACTCGATCGACGTGGGGTCAATGACCACCGAGTCGATTCTGGTCGCCATCGTGCTGATGGCCATCGGGGGCGGGTCCGTGTCGACCGCCGGTGGCATGAAGGTCACCACCTTCTTCCTGCTGGCCTGGGTGATCTGGTCGGAACTGCGCGGTGACCCCGACGTGTCGGCGTTCCGGCGCCGCATCCCCGACACCGCCGTTCGTCAGGCGCTGTCGGTGGCGCTGATCTACGTGGCCCTCATCGCGGTGGGGGTCCTGTCGATCCAGATCATCGATCCGCATTTTCAATTGCAGGAAATCATGTTCGAGGCGACCTCGGCGGCGGCCACCGTGGGCCAGTCCACCGGAATCACCGCGGAGTTGTCGAGCCCTTCCAAGGCGGTGGCGATCTTTTTGATGTACGTGGGGCGTATCGGGCCGGTACTCTTTGCCACGTCCTTGGCCATTCGCACCCGGCAGCGGCGCTACCGCTTCCCCGAGGGCCGCCCGTTGGTCGGTTAGCATCGATTCGCCTAAGTCGCTCTATGACTCCTGGCGGGGGTTCGATACAACGCCCGAGGTATGACCTGGCAGCCAGGCACCCGCGAAGCACCCAGTAGAGTGTAATTACTCTACAGAGTTGAGTAGAATTCGTGTGTTGGCGACCGTGCGAGGCCACGGGACCCGCACGCGGTATTCCGCCCCGCTCAACTCCCGACACGTCTATACGCGATCGGAGCCGAACCACATGCCCGCCACATCACAACCGTCGGATACGCCGAGTGGCACCGCCCCCACCACTCGGGCGCAGCGTCACAAGGGCAACCGCATCCCCCGGCTGCGCATGCGCACTCAGCTCTTGTTGCCGGTCACCGCAGCGCTCACCGGCCTGCTGATCCTCGCGCTCATACAGTTCCTCGGAGCCTGGGCCGACTACAACGAGTCCAGCGACGCCGAGAAGGTATCGGACATGGCTCACACCCTCGTCGACCTGGTCGACAGCGGTCAAAGCGAAGTCGGTTGGGCACTCGAAGCAGGGCACATCACACTCGACGACATGGATCGACTGCGCAAAGAGACCGATGAGCTGAGCGCCGAATTCCGATCCCAGGCCGATCCGCTCGTCGAGCTCTATCCCGAACTGGACGACAGTGTCTCAACCGTCAGCGCGAATCTGGATCAATTGAGTTGGGCACGCGACATTCTCGACGACGTCTTCGCCGGAAACACGTCAACGGACGAAACCGTCGCCCAGGAGGCCTACGCCGTATACCGCGACAGCGGAAACAGCCTGGTGGAACTCGGGTTCGAACTGACCACACTCATCGACGACTCCGAAGTCACCGCCCAACTCGACGCCCTGGCCGCCGCGCTGCAAGCCGGGCGCTACGGTGCGGAACTGCAATTTCGCATCATGACCGACATTGAAGTCTCCGACGACTCCGGTCTGGTCAACCGCAATCGACTGGCCGAGGCCGCCCTGCTCGCCGGTTCGTACGACGAACAGATCAACCAGTTCCACACCAAAGCCTCCCCCTCCACCCGAGAGGCCTACGACGAATTCCGGGAACGCGAAGGTCCAACCACCGCCCGCGAAGCGCTCGCCGTCTACCTACAGGGTTCGGTACCGCAGATTTCCAGTCAGGACTGGATGATCGCCCAGGCCGAAACGGTGTCAGGACTGCACGAGGTGCAGACGCAGAACGCCGAGGAGCTCAGCGAACTGGTGGACGACAAGAAAGTCTCGGCCACCACGTCCCTGTTGACCACGGTCGGTGTATTGACCTTGCTCAGCTTCTTCGCCGTGGCCACCGCAATCAGCTTGGCGCGCCGCATCTCCGACCGTATCGATACGGTCAGGGAAAACACTCTCAGTGCCGCCTACGACGAACTGCCCAAGACCGTCGCCTCGGTCGCCGGAGCCACCAGCCCCAAGCAGGTGGACGAACTGCTGGAACGGGCCAAGAACCGCCACTCCGAAATCGCCGGCGACTCCGGTCGCGACGAGCTGTCCAGCCTGGCGGCCGCCTTCAGCACCGCGCACTATCAAGCCTTGCGCCAGTCCGCCAACCAGGCGCTACTGCGACTGGACGTGCAGGCGATGATGCGTACGCTGGCTCGTCGAGGTCACACCCTGATTCGGCGTCAGCAGGACATGCTGGAGGAATCAGTCGACAAGCACGACGACAGCGAGATCCCACAGCAGTGGAAGTCGCTCTATCACCTTGCCTCGCGTATGCGCCGAAACGAGGAGAACCTGCTCTTCCTGGCCGGCGGCGACCCGGCCCGACGCTACGGCAACCCCACCGACTTCGGAACGGTCATCGGCGACGGTGCGGCGGAAATCGAATCCGCTCACCGGATCCACATCGACAATTCGGTCACCGCCAGCCTCACGCCCGAAGCGGCTTCCGACGTGGTGCGCATCCTGTCGGAAATCCTCGACAACGCCGCGAGCTTCTCGCCGCCCAAGACGCCGGTACAGGTGGTCACCCGACGTTCCGGATCCGACCTGGTTCTGTCGGTGGCCGATCAGGGTATCGGTCTGCAGCCGTCCGATGTCGAGGCCATCAATCAACGTCTCTCCGAACCGACCCAGTTGACCAGTGAATTGACCGCCACGATGGGTCTGTTGGTGGTGGGACGTCTGGCCGCGCAACACGATATTCAGGTCCGACTGCACTCTACGTTCGGTAAGGGAACCCTGGCGGTCGTCACCCTCCCCGCCCACACCCTGATCGACACGACCGATCACACAGGTGCCATGCAGCAACATCCACCGGCCCGACTTGCCCTGGCCGCCCACGCCGCCAACGTTCCCATGGCCGGAACCGGACGCGACCCGGAAGTGCCCACCGCGATCGACCCCATTGTGCCCGACCAGCGAAGCCGAGGCGGTCAGCCCGCCTCGCGTCCGGCGGCAGCCCAATTGCCACCGGCGTCCGGCCCCGGAGGCCGGATCAATGGCGTCGAACAACCACAGGTGGCCACCACCTCCGAGACTCCGTCCAAGATCAACGTGACCTTTAAGTCGGTGAACATGACATTGCAACAGGAGGCGCAGCAGCCTCAAGGACCAGACAACCTCCCGCGCCGTGATCCCGGTTCCCGGCTGGTGCCGGGGTCGATCCCCGACAATGCCGTTCCTCCCCGGTCGAACGGTGGCGGGGCGAACGACTCCTCCGCGGCACCCCTCGATCCCAACGAGATCAGAAGCCGACTGTCCGGGTTCGCCTCGGGTATCGCGGCTGCGGACGACGAGTTGGGACATGACACTCAATAAGCGCCGACTGCGCTCAATCGCATTCCGCTGGAAGGGAATTGGGAATCGTGTGGTCGGTCCGCCGTCGTGTGGACCACCTGAGCCTCCCCGCTTGAACATGATTCACAATAATTCGGAAGCTCGATTAGAACGGAAACAACATGACCATAGCCCGTGGACAACTTGACTGGCTGATGACGAACTTCGTGGAACAGGTCCCGGACGTCACCGACTCTCTGACCGTTTCAGTGGACGGTCTGGCATTGGCCTCCTCGGAGGGGCTGACCACCGACCGCGCCGATCAATTGGCCGCCATCACCTCCGGCCTGGCCTCACTCACCACCGGAGCGTCAAAGGTGTTGGGCGCCGGCCGTATTCGCCAGTCGGTCATCGACATGGACGAACAGGTCCTCCTGCTCATGAGCGTCGGCGATCGCGCTCAGGTAGCGGTGCTCGCCGAATCCGGTTGCGACCTCGGCCAGGTCGGTTACGAAACCGCCGTCTTGGTGAAGCGGGTACACGCAGCACTGGAGCCCGAAGCTCGCCAATAAGATCCATTCCATTGAATAGGATCTTGCTCACGGTCGGAAACGAATTTGACGCGAATCAACTTCTCCGACCCCCGTCCCACATCGTTTGACTCCCGATTGAACAGCACGGACTACCGAACGATACGATAGCGATACCCAATGCCACGCGGTATAAATGCTGCCCCTCCGCACACGCCTCAGCTTTAACCGCTATTCTGCGAAAGCTACCTGGAACAAGAAAATGGAGGCCCTAGGTGACCACGGTTGAGCCCAAGGTCGAGCCGAAACCGATCGTCTCGCGTCCCTGGCCTGTCCGAAGAGAGCCGAAGGGCTCCTGGCTGGCCCGGACACTGCGTACCACTGATGCCAAGCAAATCGGTATTCTGTACTTCATTACCTCGTTCGCCTTCTTCGGCATCGGGGGTATTCTCGCGCTGGTCATTCGCGCCGAATTGTTCCAGCCCGGACTACAGTTCGTATCGGAGGAACAGTTCAATCAGCTGTTCACCATGCACGGCACCATCATGTTGCTGATGTTCGCCACTCCGATCGTCTTCGCGTTCGGAAACTATCTGGTACCGCTGCAGATCGGGGCTCCCGATGTGGCGTTCCCCCGTCTGAACGCTTTCGCCTATTGGCTGTACCTCTTCGGTTCCCTCATGGTCGTCAGCGGATTCTTCACCCCCGGCGGTGCCGCGTCGTTCGGTTGGTTCGCCTATCAGCCCTTGGCCAATTCCGTGAACTCTCCCGGAGTCGGCGGGGACCTGTGGTTCGTGGGTCTGACGATTTCGGGTCTGGGTTCCATCCTCGGTGCGGTCAACCTGATCACCACCATCGTGACGATGCGCGCGCCCGGCATGCTGATGTTCCGTATGCCGATCTTGACGTGGAACATCTTCATTACCGCTCTCCTGGTCATTCTGGTGTTCCCCATCCTGGCCGCCGCTCTGCTCGCGGTCGTGGCCGACCGTAACTTCGGCGCACACGTATTCGACCCCGAAACCGGCGGGGCGATCCTGTGGCAGCACTTGTTCTGGTTCTTCGGGCACCCCGAGGTCTATATCGTGGCGTTGCCGTTCTTCGGTATCGTGTCCGAGATCTTCCCCGTCTTCAGCCGCAAGCCCATCTTCGGTTACAAGACCTTGGTCGCCGCCACGTTGGCCATCGCCGGTCTGTCCATGGCCGTCTGGGCTCACCACATGTACGCCACCGGCGCGGTCATGCTTCCGTTCTTCTCGCTCATGACCTTCCTGATCGCGGTACCGACCGGTGTGAAGTTCTTCAACTGGATCGGAACGATGTGGCGCGGCCAGTTGACCTTCGAGGCACCGATGCTGTTCAGCCTGGGCTTCCTGGTCACCTTCCTGCTCGGTGGTCTGTCCGGTGTTCTGCTGGCCAGCCCGCCCATCGACTTCCACGTCTCCGACTCCTACTTCGTGGTGGCGCACTTCCACTACGTGCTGTTCGGAACGATCGTGTTCGCCGTGTACGCGGGGGTCTACTTCTGGTTCCCGAAGGTAACGGGTCGGATGTACGACGAACGCCTCGCCAAGGTCCACTTCTGGTTGACCTTCATCGGCTTCCACACCACGTTCCTGGTGCAGCACTGGCTGGGCAACGAGGGCTTCCCACGCCGCTACGTCGATTACCTGCCCGGAGACGGCTTCACGACGTTGAACATGATCTCCACGATCGGGGCGTTCATCCTCGGCGCCTCCACGTTGCCGTTCATCTGGAACCTTTTCAAGTCCTACAAGACCGGCCGGGTGGTCGAATCCCGTGACCCATGGGGTTACGGCGGCAGTCTGGAATGGGCGGCACCGAACCCGCCCCTACTGCGGAACTTCGACCGCTTGCCGCGCATCCGTTCGGAGCGTCCGGTCTTCGATGAGAAGTGGGGACATCTCGTGAAGGACGAAGGCGGGCACTAACCCGACTTCAATAACAGGTCGCTTTCACACTGTGGGGCGGACGGTCGAAACCGTCCGCCCCACAGTCGTCTGCAATCCCGTGACACGGTTTCCGTATCCACCGCTCGGCCACGAACAACACCAAAGTGTCGGATACCCGACTTAATAGGGCGCATATCTACCTCCCCCACTTTCCTCCAGACGAGCGCCCAGTGCCGCAACGACAACGACGCCGAAACCTCACGTCAAGGAATGCGACGTCCATGAACCGATACACCGTCCAATCACGCACGATTCAGCGCCCCAGGCGAACTGACACCCGTACGGGGATCAAGATCGGCGACTTGGCGTTGGCACGATGTGGGGATAAAAGTCTGGTGCGAGGGTTGTATTCTCGTAATAGACAACAACCATATTCGCGTTCCCAGAGCTGGCAGCGATCGTATATCCTTAATACTGAAGAAGGATCAATCGTGCTTTCTTTGGGTGACAGACGCTTGTGACGAGCTGATCACCTGCTCCCGTTACGGCACTGTCCTCTTTACAAAACTGTGGGCATACCCAGGTATGCTCATGGATATATAGTCAGCCATACACTCATTGGGCGCTTCTCAATCCGCATTCGAACGCCCAAGCTATACACACGGAGGTGACAGATGTCCGCAGTCGGAATGGACGAAGAAACAGTCCACCAGGCAGCACAGGACACTTTCAACACCAAGCAGACCGTTGAGGGCAACCTCGGCACCATCAAGGGCGTCGTGGACAACGTTCTCGGCAGCTGGGAAGGTGAAGCGGCCAAGACGTTCGAGGAGCTCATGGAGGTCTGGGACGAAGAGGCCAAGGACCTGTTGGAGCAGCTCGAGACCATTGGTCAGCTTCTCGACGAAAGCGCTTACAACGCCGCAGAGGCCGACGCCGCCGGTCAAGAAGGACTGAACGAGTACGCCTCTGAACTGATGGGTTAATTGAGCTTCTCGGTTTTCCTCGCATCGACGTCCATATCGGACTATCTCCTTGACTCCCCGATCGACGCCGATGCTCCGGGAAACACCTTTAGCGCCAAACCCCAAAGCGCAGAATGACACCCCCGACTAAGACTTGAGAGGAAGATGAATCATGGCGATTCGCCTCAGCTACGAAGAGCTGGAAGAAACCGCTGAGCAGTTGGAAAGCAACTCCGAAGAGATCAACTCGGAGCTGCAGGACCTGGCCAACAAGCTGGACCAGCTTGACTGGCAGGGTTCCGACCGTGAGGCCTACGAAGCCGCTCGCGAAGAGTGGGACCAGTCGATCAACAAGATCAACGAAATCCTGGCCGCGATCGGTAAGGCCGTCACCGCGGCCAAAGAAGCCTACGAAGAGACCGAGCAGGCCAACGCTTCGTCCTTCGGATAATCGTCAATCCATTCGACGAAACTGAGGCGGGTTTGAGCACCCCGACCGTAACGCTCTTGTCGGCGGGTCGGGATTCTCGAACCCGCCTTGTTGCGTCTGCCTCGGCTCACAACCGGTCCGAAGTCATGACGCGGCTTGCTGCTCGCTCCCGCAACATTTCACCATAGGAATCGATCAGCTTACCCGCCGTGGCACTCCAGGAGAATCCACGCGAATGTTCCCGCGCTCCCCGCCCCAGGCGATGCCTCCATGAGGGATTGTCGGCCAGTGCCTCTATCGCGTTCGCCCAGCGGCGCGGATGATGCCCATCGACCAATAGCCCGGAATACTCATCGGCGACCGCGGTCGTCAATCCGCCGGTGCGCGTGGCGAGTACCGGTGTGCCTCCCGCTTGAGCTTCCAGAGCCACCAGACCGAACGACTCGTTGTGACTCGGCACGGCGACCATATCGACCGCCCCGTACAGATCCGCGAGAGCACTGCCATGACGCGGATCCAAGAACATGGCCGAGTCCGACAGCCCGAGTTCGGCGGCGAGTTTGGGAAGCCAGTAGGGATCGCTGTTCGACGGGCCGCCTATGAAGATCGGCACCAGACGTCCGGCGAGTTCGGGACGACGGCGGCTGAGGTCGGCGATGCCTTTGAGGATGGTGTCGGGGCCCTTGGCCGGCTGAATGCGTCCGACGAAGGCGATCGCGATGTGGTGGTCGTCCAGGCCCAGTGCGCGTCGCGTGGCGGCTATCCGATCGTGGGTTCGCGGTTGGTAGGTGTCGAGATTGACTCCGGGAGGCACGATGTCGATGCGTTGTAGATCGGCACCGTAGTGACTGTGGAGTTCGCGGGCCTCCGAACACGTATTGGCGTGCAGTCGGGTGGCGATGTCGGTGATCTGTTGTTCGCCGATGATGCGCGCTTGCGGCTCGGGGGTCTCGTCTTCCGACAGGCTGGCGTTCTTGACTTTGGCGAGGGTATGGAAGGTGTGGACGAGTGGTACCCCCCACCGCTCTGATGCCACCCATCCGACCTGTCCGGACAGCCAGTAATGGCTGTGGATGAGGTCCCAGTGGTGTTCCGGACGGTGCGCTTCGGTCCGTAGCACCCCTGCTGTGAAGGCGCACAACTGACTGGGGAGGTCGTTCTTATTGAGTCCTTCGTACGGCCCGGCGGGTACGTGGTAGACCGTGACGCCCGGCATGGGTCGATGGGAGAGAGGTTGTGTGGACGCCGTGGCCCGAGTGAAGATGTCAACCTCAACCCCACGTTTGGAGAGTTCCTTGGCGGTGTTGAGAACGTAGACGTTCATTCCGCCGGCGTCTCCGGTTCCCGGTTGGGCCAAAGGAGAGGTGTGCACCGACAGCAGCGCTACGCGACGGAGTTGTGTGTTATGTCTCCGTCGTGGGCTCATTGGGTGTCCTTTCGGATGGTTTTTCGTTAGACGCCTATATAACGCGAAAAGGAGTTGGATATTTCCCGACTGGCGAGTCTATCTCGCAACTTTTCCTGAGCGTCTAGAGCGTGGCCAAGAACTCCAGGTCATAAGGGACTGCCTACTCCCGTCTGTGGCATAGGAGGCGCGCCTCGATCGGGTGAGAGCCAGAAATTTGTTCGCGACACGAGGCGGAAAATCCCCTAAAACTGGATTTTTCGGCCATGATGTAACTAAGCGCCCGTAGTCCACCGCACAGAGTGATTGCGGCGCGCAAGGAATCGCGGCGAACGCACCAGACTCGTTTTCCGCACTCCTGATATTCGAGTCCTGCCCAGGGGCCTTACCGTCGATCACCGCTCCACACAAGGTGATGGAGCACCGATGCGGGCCCGCCCAAGGACTCGACATTGCTATAGACACGACTGCGAACCGACGTTTCGGACACGCAGCCACTAAGACGAATGTCGTTGTGCCTTCAATGTCGATCGCACAACTATAAGGGGGAGACATTTCACTATGAGCACCGCAATTGTGCCATCAGTTAGACCAGCCGACAGCGCCGGAGAAGCCACCGGGCTTTCCCGCTCCAACGACATGGCCCACAACACCGGACAACATGCGCTGCGGCGTCTACCCGTACAGGAACGGTCGGCGGCCCGAGTGGGTCGCATGCTCGACGCCGCCGCGGACTTGATCGAGGAGGTCGGCTACGACCGCTTGTCCACCACTGCGATTGCTCAGAAGGCCGACGTAGCCATCGGCTCGGTGTACCAGTTCTTCGGTGACAAACGATCCCTTGCGGAGGCACTCAGCCAGCGCTATATCAAACAGTACTTCGAGCGCTTGGAGGTCCGCCTCAACACCGACAACCCCGATAATTGGCGCAGTGGAGTAGCGGCGGCCTTCAAGGAATACACCTACATGTATCGCACGGCTCCCGGATTCCGCGTCCTGCACTTGGCCGACGCCATTGATCCGGGCAAAGGATCGACCATCGCCACCGGAGCCGATGTCATCGCCGGTCACATTGCCACCATGCTGGAAGACCACTACAGCGTTCGCATCACCCCGAACTTGCGGGAAACGATCGGAGTCGCGGTGGAAACCGGACAGGCGCTCGTACGACTGGCCTTCCGTCGGGACAAGACCGGGGACGACGCCGCGCTCGCCGAAGCCGAGCGAGTGGTGTGCGACTACTTGGAGCGTCGTCTGAACGACTAAATCACCGAGACCGTTGGTTCTCGCTACGAACCTCACAGGAGGGGCCTTCCAATAAAGAAGGCCCCTCCTGTTGTCCGCCACTTCCCGTCATCTAGGGCCTCTCTCCACCCAAACCGATAGGTGATCCAGGCAACTCACTAGTCCTGCAATATAATACGTCTGAGTAGCCGAGTATCGTGGACGGTTCAGTGGCCCACTACAAATTGGCAATACCGAATAGACGCCTAGTACCGTAACGGAGCTGCCTGCACCTCCAGGAACACTCGACCACCATGCACCCCTGCTGCAACCGGTGAGCCGCTAGCATCACGCAGAATGTGACGCAGCGGCAGAGTCGGCTGTAGTTCCAAATACCCGATTGATCCTGCGATAGTGCCAACCGGCGAGTTTCCAGCGCAGCGGCAGTAGAGCAAACTGTGGTTCCATCGGAGCTCAGTCACCGTACTGTCCCCAGGGACGAGCCGACCGGCGAGCCGCTAACGACGCGCGTAGCGCGTGTGCAGCGGCGGTAGAGCCGAAGAGGAGCTCAGGTAGTTCCAGGTGCTGCAGATTTGCGCGCGGAGGATTCGTCGCGACCTTCAGGTCGTGAGAATCCCCCACAGCGCAAAGGTGGAGTGCCTGGGGAAAGCTGAGCGGTCACCATTAAACCAAAGCAGAAGGAAGGGAAGCCATGGCCAATGCCGCAGCTGATCTCCGTACCGTAATTCGCATCGGGCCATTCCGAAAGTTGTGGACGGTACTGGGGCTGGCCTCTTTCGGTGACTGGCTGGGGCTGTTCGCTACCGCTGGATTCGCGCAGTCGCTGTTCGACGACCCCACCGCCAAGGGTCTGGCCTTCGCGGGTGTCATTGTTCTGCGTCTGCTTCCGTCGTTGGTGTTCGGACCGATCGCGGGCGTGTTGGCCGATCGATTCGATCGGCGCATCACCATGTCCACCTGCGATGTGCTGCGCTTCCTCCTTATTGCTTCCACCCCAACGGTTTATGTCCTCACCGAGAACGTCGCCTTCACCATGGTGTGGCTGGGGGTGGCTCAGATCCTCATCGAACTGGTGGTCATGGCCTGGATGCCCGCCAAGGAAGCGTCCATCCCCAATCTGTTGCCGCACAGTAAGCTTGAGACGGCCAATCAACTGACCTTGGCCACGACGTACGGGCTGGCTCCGCCTCTGGCCTTCGGCGTCTTGGCTCTTCTTGAACGCGGTGCTTCCCAATGGTCCGCCTGGGGCATGTTCGGTGAACCCATGGTGTTGGCGCTCTACATTGACGCGGCAATGTTCCTCATCGCCGCCGTTACCGTTTTCTTCTTCATTCCCGAGATTTCCGGCCGTGACCGCCAGGAGACCCCCAAACCGCAGTCGATGTGGCGCGATTTCGTCGACGGCCTCGGCTATCTGCGGGGCCACGAACTGGTGCGGGGACTGATCATCGGGATCTTGGGCGCCTTCAGCGGTGCCGGTATTCTCATCGGCGTGGGTCAGACCTATGCCATCGACCTCGGCGGAGGCGGCGCGGCGTTCAACACGCTCGCCGCGGTCCTCTTCATCGGTCTGGGATCGGGAATCGTGTTCGGCCCCAAGCTCGTGGGTTCGCTGTCGCGTCCCCGTTGGTTCGCCGTATCCATCATGGTGGCCGCGTTGGGTCTGGTCGCCGACGCGCTCGCTCCGATCCTGCATCTCGGTCTGATCGGTTCGTTCGTCATCGGTCTGGGTGCGGGAATGGCGTTCCTGGCCGGAATCACCTTGCTGCAACGTGAGGTGCACGACGACGTCCGCGGGCGCATGTTCTCCTTTATCGCCATCTCCGCGCGGGTGGTCCTCATGGCCGCCATGGTGATTTCCGCCCCGCTGGCGGGTTGGGCCACCACCTGGTTGAGCTACGGATATATCAGCCCCAGCCGTGTCCTACTGTTGGTCGCGGCGCTATTGGTGGGGATTCTGGGCGTCTACGCTTTCCGTCGGATGGACGACAAACCGGGGGTGAACCTCTTCGGCGACCTCTGGCGTTCGATCACGCGTAAGGACAGCGCTCCCACCGGTTCGGCCAACGCTCCGGGAGTGTTCATCGTCTTCGAAGGCGGGGAAGGCAGCGGTAAGACCACTCAGGTCCTCAAGCTCGTCGCCTGGTTCAAGCAGTCCGGCTACGACGTCGTCCACACTCGGGAACCGGGCGGGACCCAGCTCGGCAGTCGGATTCGTTCGCTCATCTTGGATGCCAAGAATTCCGACGCGCCGTCCGACCGTGCCGAGGCGCTGCTGTACGCCGCCGATCGCGCCCATCACGTGAACACCGTGATCAAGCCGGCTCTGGCCGAGGGCAAGGTCGTCATCTCCGACCGATACCTGGACTCCTCGATCGCTTATCAGGGCGCCGGTCGTGGTTTGGGGGCCGATGACATCGCCGGATTGTCCAAGTGGGCCACCGACGGGTTGACACCGGATCTCACCATTCTTCTGGACGTCGATCCCGCCGTCGGTGTGGCACGCGCCAAAGGAGACAGCACGGGGGATCGCATCGAGCAGGAAACCGTTGACTTCCATACCACCGTTCGCGAGAGCTTCCTGGCTCTGGCTCGCAAACGACCCGGACGTTACCTCGTCGTTCCCGTCACGGGCGATCCAGGCGCGATAGCCGATGATATCCTGAACGACGTGCGGCAACGCTTGAACATGGAGCAATTGCGTCGGGCCGGACAATCCGACTGGCCGGACTTGGACTCCTCGTTCTCCACACCGAACAACGGTTCGCGTTCCAACGGCACGCGTCATTCTCCACATGAGCGTGACGGTGATGTCAAGGCAACGACGATGACTTACGACGGCACGGATCACTAGCGATATCTGAAGCGAGGGGCGTACCAATGGCAGCACCCGTATTCGACGAACTCATCGGCCAGGTTGAGCTCGCCGATACTCTCAGCGCTGCCGCCTCCGATTCCGCAGTCGGTTTGACCCACGCCTGGCTCTTCACCGGTCCGCCCGGATCGGGACGGTCGACGGCGGCGTTGGCCTTCGCCGCCGCGCTCGAGTGTCCGCGCGGCGGTTGTGGCGATTGCTCCGTGTGCCATACGGTTTTGGGAGGCACCCATTCCGATGTCACCCGAGTGATACCCGAAGGGCTCTCCATCGGGGTGGACAGTGTCCGCCGTTTGATTCAAGGCGCCTCTCGCACCCCCACGTCGGCACCGTGGCGCGTTCTCATCGTGGAGGACGCCGATCGACTCACCGAAGCGGCCGGGAACGCCCTGCTCAAAGCCATCGAAGAGCCTCCCCGTGCGACGGTGTTCCTGTTGTGCGCGCCCTCGGACAACCCCGCCGAAATCAGCATCACCATCCGTTCCCGTTGCCGCCACAAGGCCCTGCGGCAGCCTCCGGTCGCAGCGGTAAGCCGCCTCCTGATGGAACGTGACGGTGTCTCCGAACGCGAGGCGCGGCTGTACGCCGGTGCCACGTCGGGCCATATCGGCAGGGCACGGCGTTTGGCCACCGATCCCACGGCACAGGCGCGGAGGGACGCGGTATTGGCGATCCCCCGCTCTCTCTCCGGACTGAGTGCCTGTTTCACCGCGGCCGCGGAGTTGGTGGAAACCGCCGAAGCGGAAGCGGCCGACAGCTACGCCGAGCAGTCCGACCAGGAGCGTGCCGATTTGGAAACCGCCCTGGGTAAAGGTGGTACCGGTAAGGGCGCCACCAAGGCCGCCCGTGGTTCGGCGGGGGCGTTGAAGGATCTGGAGAAGAAGCAGAAAACGCGGGATACCCGCGCGCAACGTGATTCTCTGGACCGCGCCCTGGTCGATCTGGCCGATTTCTATCGCGACGCGCTCGTCACGCGTTTGGGAGCTCCGGTCCGACTGGTACACACCGACGTCTCCGACGTCACCCGAGCGGCGGCGACGAAGATGTCGCCCGAGGCCTTGCTACGGCGTATCAACGCCATTATGGACTGCCGCCGTTCCCTGGCCAGGAATGTTCGCCCACGCATTGCCGTCGAGGCGATGATGTGCAAATTGTGGCGTTCGTTACATTACTATTCGGTATGCGGCGCGACATGACGGCGTCGACCGATTCACTTTCCGCCTCTCCGCAGCGACTTCTCTCCGTCCAACGCGCCCTTTCCACCCTTAGTCGCCTATCCGTCTCTTCTCACGGCATTTTCACGTTCCGCCCCACGGAGGCGATGATTCTTCTTTATAGTCCGATTAGTGCGCGTTCCGACTGAATCGCACGAGGAAATCAACAGTCCCATCGGCATCAATCGTGAGGAGCACGTCCATATGCCACTGAGCCATTCCGTCAAACGTACAATTGCCGGTCTCGCCGCGACTCCGCTGGCCGTATTCGCCGCCGCCCCGGCGGCTACCGCCGCCAATCCGTTCCAGACCGAACCGATCGACGACGGCGTCGACATCACCGAATACCTCTGTACTCCTTTGGACTTCGATCTGAGCTCCGACGGAATCCAACTCGTCACCGACGCCGACGTCAGTCTGGAGACCGGCGCACTGTCGGGAAACGTCACGGCAGTGCTGGAGGCCGACACCGGCTCCATCACCACCGACGACGTCAGCGATGTCGGCTCCGGGGACATCACGACCATGCTGGGAGCCCTGAATCTGACGTCGGTTCCCATTCAAAACAAGGACGGCTACGTCACCGTCTACGCCTTCAGCAGTGCCGCCGCCGGAGCGAGCACGACCGACTCTTCTCTGGAGCAGGACGACGTCACCAGCCACCAAGTGGGGGATCCGGTCACGATGAGTCTCGAGGTCACGCACTACGACCTGGCGACCGGAGAGACCGAAGCCGAGGTATACACCTCCGCAGAGGACGTCCAGCTGGAGCTGGAATACGACGTCAGTGACGAGACGGAGGTGAGTGCGACCCTCCAGGCCGAAGCTGAGGTGGAATTCGTCGGCACCTCCGCTAATGTCGACGCGGACGCATCGATCACCGTCGACGAGTTCAGCGCCGAGATCGAAACGGTCCTATAACTCAAGAACGGCAGGCGGGCACGCCGTGTCTCCAGCGTGCCCGCTCGTCCGTTAATCGTCGTTGTCGTCCTGTTGATTGAGCTCGGAGTTGAAGTCGTCGCTGGACAGGGTCGGATTGATCTGCCGCCGTGCTTCCACCGGGTCCAGGTCCGCCCCATTGTTGATGAGGTTCAAATACACGTCCGGCACCTCGGTTACCATGCTCTCGTCGTAACCGAGTCGGGACATGGTTCCGCCCGCGATCCCTTCGCTGTCAACCAGACCGTATTTAACGCCGATCTCGTCGATCAAGAAGGTATTGGATTTCAAGGTCTGTCCGGGAAGCTGAGTCTCCATGGCCAAAACGGCTTTACTACCCTCAATGACCAGGTTGGCCGGTGCTCCGTTGGGAAGCTCGCCATTGAACTCATCGGTGGCCAGATTGTCGGCGGCCTCCCGTAGGGTCTCCGGCGCACGCTCGAACACGCCGATGTTGATCCGCTGCTCTTCCACGTCTTCACCCGGGCTGAAGATACCGCAGACCGCGGGTTGACCGCCGTCCAGTTTGACGGCTTCGCCGAGTTCCTGTGGCATGCCGGCCTTTTCCACTTCACCGTCGGTGCCGAGGTCGGTCAACGTGGCTCGACTGATCTCGCTCGCTTCCCCGAAGGCGTACTCAGAAGCCAGTAGAGCCTGGCTGACCGCGCCGATGGGAGCGAAGGTCGCCCCTCCCGAACCGTCGGGAACCAGTGCATAGTAGTTGTCGTCCGAGGTCACCACACTGCCGAATTTGAGCTCCGCACCGTCGACCTCTACTCCGGAATCCTTACTCAGCGAAGGAACGTCGGGATGTTCCAGGTCGGGGCCCGCTTCCACGGCGTCGATCCAGTGTTCGCGCACCTCCACGATGTTGTCCTCATTGATGTGCAGACCGCCGATCGTCTCCGGATCGACGATTTCATGCCGGAGACCGTTGGCGATGAGGAAAAGCCGCTCCTCCGCGCTGCGGACGACGAGCCAATCCTGACCGTCGATCCAGGTGTCCGGTTCGGGTAGGTCCTTGATCCCCAGTTGGAGCAGGGAGGTGTCGGTGTCCGGCCGCGCCGGCATGTTGCAGAGGTTCCAGTCGGAGTTCTTCAGAATCTGGTCCTCAGTGGGCGGACTGCTGGGCGCGCCCACGATTCCCACTTGCCAACCGCGCGGAATGTGGGAGAAGGATTCCGGCTTCAGCCGTTGCACATTGGGTTGTCCCCCGGTGTCTTCCACCATCAGCAGGGCCGAGGTGTAGTTCTGCACCTCGAACAGGAGGCCGCCCTCTTCCTCGGTGTCCACACTCTCCGGCGGTTTCATGTAGACGTAGACGGTATTGGACTCTTTATCGATGATGATCGAGCCAAGCTGCGGTTCGTCGCGCCCCTTGTCCAACATGGCGACGATGACGAAGATACCGAGGATCACGGCCATGATGGCGACCGAGGCCAGGATCGAAACCCCGATACGCCGCATGGGGCGTTCCAGGGAGTCTGGGCTGCCGAGCAGGAGGGCCAGGTTCATACGGGTCGTGGTGAACTTGTGCGCCTCTACCTGTTCGCGCCGCGAGCGTAGTTGTGCCATGTAATTCTCACCTAACCCTTGATCGCGAGGCCCCACATGTACCAGCCCGCCATCCAGCCGGTGAGCGGGATCAAGGACACGATCATCAGGGCCTCAAAGATATCGAGCATACGGCCATAGGTCGGGGGCAGTTTCTTGCCGGACACGGCCAGTCCGTACCCCATGGTGATGACGGTCAACAGAACCAAGGCACCCAGGACGGCCACCAACTTGATCAGAAGGGACCCGGCCACGAAGATCGCCGCCAGGGTCGCTCCCAGTCCACCGAGACCGGCGGCCATGACCGCGAGTCGGGCCGAATACGTTTCGATCGTCCGCGCCCGGCTCAGGAGAATCAACGAGATCACCGTCGCCAGAATCAAACCGGGGAGCTTCCCGGAGAACGCGAGAGTGAGAGCGGAAACGAATCCCACCACGGCCACAAAGGCGTACATCGCGGCGAGGAAGTTCCCCGCGTACTGGCTGAGTTGGAGGATCTTCTTGCCGTCGACGTTCTCTTCCCCGGCGCTCTTCAGTTCGTCGCTGGTGTTGGGGAGCGTGGGCACGGGAACCTTCGCCATTCCCAGGGCGAATTTGGGTGCGAAGGGAATCAGGCTGAGCGCCAGCGCCGCCGCGATGGAGGCGGCCAGGGCCGCGTCGCCGCCTTCCCCGAAGAGCATCTTGACTCCCACGCTGATGCCGAGCACCAAAGCGGAGAAGATCGTGGTCACGAAGACGGGGGCGGAACTCATGGTTCCGATCGCCACGATGCCGATCACCGAATACAGCACCACGACCGAGGCCACCATGAACAGGTGTGGTTCTCCGAGCTCGAAGAGCGAGTGATCGCCCGCCAGGATGAGGAGCCCACCCACGGCTCCGTAGCAGACACCCGTGATCCCGAAGTACGTCGCCGCTCGTGCCTCACCGACGGCGCGGGAGAGAATGGCCGCCACCCCGATCAGAACGATTCCGGCCCCCAGGGCCGTGGTCGCTCCCGGGAAGTGCGGCGGACCGGCCAGCAGCACCGCGAGCGCCCCCGTGCACAGGGCAATGGTGCCGAGCGCGGTGGCGAATCGTTTGGTGGCCTTGTGGTTCCACTTGTCCGTGCGTGCTTCGGTGGCGGTGGCGATGGCGTCGATGACGTCGTCGAAGACGACTTCGGGCTTCGCCGAGTTGGCCGGGTTGAGATAAAGTATGTCGCCGTCGTGAACGGCGAGTTGAGAACAGGACTGACCCATGTCGATCGGGTCGTCTCCGAGGCGGCTGAGAATCCAGCCTCCGCTGTCCAGTGCCTCGTCGATGTAGTACTCCCCGGCTTGTTGAAGGACGGTGGGGAGCATGTCGGCCATTGGCACGTCCGAAGGCAATGCCAGGTCGATACGACTGCGTGGGCTGATAATGGTGACCCTAGTGAGAGTCGCCGATTGGCTGCTCACCGTTTATGACCTCCGTGTGAATTACGACAGTGCCGGGGAATAGCAACAGAATACGGCCCGGGTGCCAATCACATGTCACTGGATGCGCAAAGGGGTGGGCGACAGGGTATGCCGTCGGTTCCATTGCCATGCGGGTTGACTGTGAGCCGTTGTCTCTCATCATACCGACACGCCGCAAACGGGGAAACGCCCAGGTTCACCGGGGGTTCGGGTGGGCCGAAGCATCGGGTTTCCCGAGGGCGGACCCGCGATCGTCGTGGAGGAAGGGAAGCGATATCCGGTCCTGGACGACACCGGTGTCGGCGTTTGTGGCCCTGGATTATCCTGGAATACATGGAGGCCGAATTAAGAACAGTCCTCGCAATGTCCTGGATACCGGATTCATCGTGGCATGGAAACGGCGACATCGGAACGCGGGACGACCGACTTATCCGGCCTCATGGATACGGTGTACCTGGTGTGGTGCCGTGTTCTCCGCCGTGCGCGGAGGCCCGGCCCGACCGGTCACGATTGATTGAACGACCGTTTGAACTCCCGGCTGCTTCGAGGTTAGAGCGTGACGACCAAGATTTTCCGGCGCCAGAAACGAAAGTACGGCCCGCCCATGCCCCGTGGGGAGATTATTCTCGAATCCCCGCCGGACATGCCGGAGGCCCAACCGAAGAACCTGGCCCAGTACCTGATGGTCATCCCGATGGTAGCGGGAGGCCTGTCGATGATGCTGATGATGTCGCGACGCGGTATGCGCGGTGGCGGCGGTGAAGGCAATGAGCTCATGATGCTGGCCGGTGGTCTCATGGGTGTCTCGATGATGGGCATGATGATCACCAACATCGCCGGTGGCAAGAACAACAAGAAGGCCGAGTTCGACGCCGAACGTCGCGATTTCATGCGCTACCTCAGCCAAGTGCGCCGCCGGGCGCGTAACGGTGCTGAGAAGCAGTGGCGTTCGGCTCGTTGGACCCTGCCCGACCCGAAGGCGCTGTGGTCCTTGGTGGGAACGCGCCGCATGTGGGAGCGCCGTCGTACCGACGACGACGTCTGGATGTCGCGAGTCGGGGTCGGGAAGCACCGCTTGTCGATGAAGATCGTTCCGCCGGAAACGAAACCGGTCGAGGACCTCGAACCGATGTCGTCGATCGCTTTGCGACGCTTTGTGTCCGCTCACTCCAGTGTTCACGACATGCCTCGAGCGCTCAACATCACACACGCGGCCATTCACATGCTTCGTGGCCAGCGCGACGTGGTGGCCGGCAACGTCCGGGCACAACTGTGCCATATGGCGGTTCTGCATTCACCGGACGATCTGTTGATCGCCGTCGTTGCCGCACCCGACCGAATCAGCGACTGGCACTGGCTGAAATGGTTGCCGCACAACCAACATCCGTCGACCGAAGACGGGGCCGGCGAGGTACGACTCATGTTCCATTCCGCCGAGGAACTGGAAAAGTCGCTCCGTGACCAATTGCAGGGCCGAGGAGCCTGGAGCCCTGCCTCCGTGCCTCCCGACGAGCAGCCGATGGTCGTGGTGGTCGTCGACGGCGGGGACGTCACCAGTGACGATCCGATCGGCGCGGGCACCCTCGCGGGCGTCTCCGTCTTCGACTTCAAGGGGGAGCTCCCCCGCAAGGCCGGACCACGCTACAAGCTGATCGAATACGAAGAGGACGTAACGGCCACCCAGAATCACAAGCACCGCAAGCTCGGAGCGCCGGACGTACTGTCCTATGGCGAAGCCGAGGGTATTGCCCGTTCCATGTCGAAGTGGCGCATGACCGTCGGTCCGGCACCCGGTTTGGGCGATCAGTTGGAGAGTGCGGAACTGGCGCAGTCTCCCTTGGCGGAGGGCACGAACTTCGCCGACCTCCTCGGCTTCGACCCCGATGACATGGACCCGAAGGTGCATTGGAAGGACAAGCCGCTCTACGATTTCCTGAAGATTCCCATCGGCCCGGGCGCCGACGGGGCTCCGATCGAACTCGACTTCAAGGAAGCCGCACAGAACGGTATGGGTCCCCACGGACTTCTGATCGGTGCGACCGGTTCGGGTAAGTCCGAGGTGCTGCGCACCCTGGTCGGTGCGCTGGTGGCGACCCACTCCTCAGATGAGCTCAACTTCATTCTGGTGGACTTCAAGGGTGGTGCGACCTTCGCGTCCCTGGACGTCATGCCGCACACCTCCGCCGTCATCACCAACCTGGCCGACGAAGTCTCCCTGGTCGACCGTATGGCCGACGCCATCGAGGGTGAGCTGCTGCGCCGCCAGGAAGTACTGCGCGCGGCCGGTAACTACACCAACCGCACCGAGTACGAAAAGGCGCGTAAAAACGGAGCCGACCTGGAGCCCTTGCCGGCCTTGATGATCGTGGCCGACGAGTTCTCCGAAATGTTGGTGGCCAAACCCGAGTTCATCAACGTGTTCCTGCAGATCGGACGTATCGGGCGTTCCATCGGGGTCTACATGCTCCTCGCCTCGCAGCGTCTGGAAGAGGGAAAGCTCAAGGGTCTCGACACCTTCCTGTCCTATCGCGTCGCGCTGCGTACCTTCTCCGCCTCCGAATCCCGCACGGTCATCGGTACCGGGGACGCCTACGAACTACCGCAGGCACCCGGTCACGGTTACCTACAGATTCCCAGTGAGGGACTGGTCCGCTTCCGCGCCTCCTACGTCGGTGGCGACTACAAGCGAACCTACAAGCGCCACACGTCCAAAGAAGAGCGTGCCGCGGCCGTACAGCACCGCGTCCAGCGCTTCCTGCCCGGACACGTGGAACTTCCGCCCGAACCGGAGCAGGAGAAGAAGCCGGAGGACGACGGCGACGAGGTCGTCAAGATCATGGGCGAGGACGGGCAGCCGTTGTCCGAACTCGAAGTTCTGGTCAATCACGTTCGCGGCCAGGGCAAACCCGCGCACGCGGTATGGCTGCCTCCGTTCGACAAGCCGCCCACAATCGACGAGCTGCTCCCGCCGCTGGAAGCCACTCCCGAGCGTGGCCTGTCGGTGCCGAACTTCCCGCTGAACAACAAGCTGACCGCCATCGTGGGTGAGGAAGACCGTCCACGCGAACAGAAGCGTGTGCCGTTCACCGTGGATCTCTCGGGTGCCGGTGGTTCGCTCGCCCTGGTCGGTGGGGCGCAGTCCGGTAAGTCGACCATGCTGCGCAGCATGGTCTCCTCGCTGTGTCTGACGCACACTCCACGCGAAGTTCAGTTCTACTGCCTGGACTTCGGTGGCGGTACGCTCCGCGGCCTCGCCGACCTCCCGCACGTGGCCGGAGTCTTCGGCCGCCGCGACGAGGAAGGCATCCGGCGTACCTTCCAGGAAGTGGAGATGATCCTCAACGAGCGTGAGGAATACTTCACCAACAACAACATCGACGGTATCGGTACCTTCCGGCGTGGAAAAGCCGAAGGTAAGTTCACCGACGACCCACGCGGCGACATCTTCCTGGTCATCGACAACTGGTTGACCGTCCGCGAGGACTTCGACAACTTCGTCGACACCGTCCGCACCATCGGTAACCGTGGTCTCTCCATGGGAATCCACGTGCTGGTCACCGCCAGCCGTTGGGGCGACATTCGTATGAACATGCGCGACATGTTCGGCACCAAGTTGGAGCTCAAGCTCTCCGACAACATGGAGTCCGAAGTCGACCGCAAACTGCAGCTGAACGTGCCGAAGAACCGCCCGGGACGCGGTCTGACGTTGAACAAGCTGCATTCCATGGCCGCCGCGCCGCGCATCGACGGCATCCGCGACGCCGACGACCTGTCGCCCGGTGTGGAGGACATGGTCAAGCAGGTCAAACAGGCCTGGCAGGCCGAGCCTGCCCCGCCGTTGCGTCTGCTGCCACGCGAAATGCCGCCGCAAGAGCTGCTGCAGGTCGCCGAGAACAGCGCCAAGCCGGGTATTCCCATCGGCATCAACGAAGCAGGGCTCAAGCCGGTGCATTGGGACCCCAGTCAGGACCCGCACCTGCTCATCTTCGGCGAGGCCGAATGTGGGAAGACCAACCTGCTACGCCACATCGGTCGCTACATTCAGGACAACTACGACCCGAAGAAGGCCAAGATCCTGAACATCGACCTGCGGCGCGACATGATCGAACAGATCACCAAGCCGACCTTGTTGGATTACGTCATGAGCACCGACAAGATGAAGAAGGCCGTGGAGGGCATCGCGCCCCTCATCGAGAGCCGACTGCCCGGCGACGACGTCACCCCGCAGCAGCTGCGTGACAAGTCCTGGTGGAAGGGCCCCGAACTGTTCGTCATCGTCGACGACTACGAAACGACCGGTTCCGGACGCACCAACCCCTTGGCCAAGTTCTCGGACTTCATCGGGCAGGGCACCGACATCGGTTTCCACTTCATCATCGCCCGTCGCATGGCCGGTGCCGCGCGCTCCGGTTCCGACCCGGTGCTCGGAAAGATCAAGGACGCCGAGTGTCCCGTCTACGTGATGAGTGGTCGTAAGGAAGAAGGAAACATCGTCAACAAGCTCCGCCCGAAGCCGCAGCCTCCGGGCCGAGGCACCCTCGTCACCCGTAAGGACGGCGAACAGCTGGTGCAGACGCCGATGATGCCGTCGCTCAAGTAACTCGGCGGCGTTTGACGGTCTGAGCAGAGCGAACGGGGGTCCCACCGCTGTCGGTGGGACCCCCGTTCGCGTCGTACGCACGGCATTGCCTCATGCGTTATGCTGAAGACATGAGTAAGGCACTGATTGTCGTAGATGTACAGAACGACTTCTGCGAGGGTGGCTCCATGGGCGTCACCGGCGGGGGTGCCGTCGCGGAGGCCATCACCGACCTGATCCGCAATTCGCCCAAGCGCTGGGACCACATCGTGGCCACGCGCGACTGGCACATCGATCCGGGCGGCCATTTTTCGCCGGAGCCCGACTTCCAGGACTCCTGGCCCCCGCACTGTGTCGTCGGCACCGACGGAGCCGAGTTCCACCCGTCGTTCAACTCCGAGGCGGCCGAAGCGATCTTCGACAAGGGCGCCTACGACGCGGCGTACTCGGGATTCGAAGGCAACCGGGGCGAGGTATCGCTCAACGACTGGCTACGGCAAAACGACGTCGACACCGTCGACATCGTGGGGATCGCGACCGATTACTGTGTGAAGGCCACCGCCGCCGACGCCGCCGACAACGGATTCGACACGACGGTACTGGTCGACTACACGGCCGCCGTCGCCGAGGAATCCAAGACCACCGCCCTGGACGACCTCCGCGAACAAGGCGTCAGCATCGCCTAAACGCTCATTTCCCGTAGCGTCGATTACGGGTGGCGAACGACCGCAGCGCACGCAGAAAGTCAACCCGCCGGAAACCCGGCCAATACGTGTCGGAGAAAAAGAACTCCGAATACGCCGACTGCCACAGCAGGAAACCGCTGATGCGCTGTTCCCCGCTGGTACGAATGATGAGATCGGGGTCCGGCTGCCCATTGGTGTACAGGTGCGAGGCGATGGCCTCGACATTGATGTCGGCGGCGACGTCCCGCAGAGAACGGCCCTTGGCGTCCTCACCTTCCAGATACGAACGCACCGCGTCGGCGATCTCCTGCTTACCGCCGTAACAGACCGCCAAATTCACCCGTACCCCGCTCTTGTGCGCGGTACGGTTCTCCGCCTGCTTCAAAGTCTTGGCGTGCTCGGTGTTGAGCAGATCCAGAGCGCCAACGACCTGCAGTTTCCACGGCCGCTGGGGTTCGGCCAGCTCGTCCGCCAACTCGGCGATGATATCGAGCAACGGCTCGACCTCGTCCTTCGGTCGAGACAGATTCTCCGTCGACAGCAGATAGATGGTGACATGGCGAATGCCCACTTCATCACACCAGGCCAGCATGCGGTTCACGTGCTTGGCCCCGGCACGGTGCCCGTCCGCCGGGTCTTTGTACCCCATATCGCGCGCCCAGCGACGGTTACCGTCGATCATGACGCCGACGTGCTGCGGCAAAGTACGACCCGCGAGCTCCTTGGTGAGCCGGCGTTCGTAGATTCTGTAGAGAAGTTGAGAGAACACCACACCCCCATTGTATTTTGGTTGGTGGGTGGGTGACCGCTCAGGCCCCTGCACACCACGCCGCCTTTGGTTGGTGGGTGACCGCTCAGCCTGTCCCAGGCACTCCATATTTGCGCTGCGGGGGATTCTCACGACCTGAAGGTCGCTACGATTCCTCCTCGCGCAAATCTGCAGCACCTGGAACAACCTGAGCTGCTCTCCAGCTCTACCGCCGCTGTACTCCGCGCCTACGGCGCGTCGTTTGCGGCTCGCCGGTTGGCTTATCCGTGGGACCAGTCTGGCGGTTGAGCTCTTGAGGACAAAACAGGCAGCTCGACCGCCGAATACACGAACTTCGCGCTGTTAGTGGCTCGCCGGTTGAGTTAGCGGTGGTCTGGCTCTCCCTCGACGTACATACGTGTCTACCAGCACATATGCGCATTGGGTTGGAAGCTCATCTTGCGATCAATCGAGGAAATCGATGAAGCGGTGTCGGAATCTGGAGACCAATGAGATGTCGGAAATGACACTGTGACTCTGAGATTAATTCGGAAAATGACGTTTCCCTCAGCTGAATAAGCGGACGTATTCGGGATACCCACAGGGAATAATCCAAATGTCATGCCGCACGATCGCGGCATTAACTCGGGGTGCCGTCCCCTCCGGCGCGTCGAATACGTGCCGAAGAATCCAGTTCGATTGCATACGTGAAACGGAAATTCGGGTAATCCCGAATACGTCCGCGCTCGGCGCGCTTGCCCAAAAGACGCCGATGTCCCTGCGGCTCCGTCTCCCGGAACCGCAGAGGCCAGGGTCGGTGCGGCTCGCGCCGCACCGAGAATCTACTTGTTTTCGTCGATGACGTTGATGCCGAGGCGGTTTTTCAGGGTGTCGAGTTCCGACCACAGCATGGTGGGCAGGCGCTCGCCGATCTTGGAGAACCACTCTTCCACCAGCGGAATCTCTTCTTTCCACTCGTCGACGTCGACCTTGAGCGACTTCTTCAGGTCGTTTTCGTCGAGGTCGAGCCCCGATACGTCGATGGATTCGGGCGTCGGGTTGAATCCGATGGGCGTCTCCACCGCGTCGGCGTTGCCTTCGATGCGCTGCACGATCCACTTCAGTACGCGGATGTTCTCCCCGAAGCCGGGCCACAGGATGTCGCCGTCTTCATCGCGGCGGAACCAGTTGACGTAGAACACCGACGGGAGCTTGGACTCGTCGACGGCTTCCTTGCCCATTCCGACCCAGTGGTTGAAGTAATCCCCGGCGTTGTAGCCGATGAACGGCAGCATGGCCATCGGGTCACGCCGCACCACACCGACCTTTCCGGCGGCGGCAGCGGTGGTCTCACTCGACAGCGTCGCACCCATGTAAACGCCGTGGACCCAGTCTCGCGCTTCGGTGACCAGCGGAATGGTCGTGGCGCGACGACCGCCGAAGAGGATCGCGTCGATCGGTACTCCACGCGGGTCCTCGTAGGAGTCGGCCAGAATCGGGCACTGTTTGATGGGGGTGCAGAACCGGCTGTTGGGGTGCGAGGAGGGCTCTTCGGAGTCGGGGGTCCACTCGCGGCCCTTCCAGTCGGTGGCCTTGAGCGGCGGTTCGCCCATGCCTTCCCACCACACGTCGCCGCCTTCGGTCAACGCGACGTTGGTGTATAGGGTGTGACCCTTCTCCAGGGTGCGCATGGCGTTGGGGTTGGTCTTGTAGTCGGTTCCCGGAGCCACGCCGAAGAGGCCGTATTCGGGGTTGGACGCCCATAGACGGCCGTCCTCTCCGAAGCGGAGCCAGGCGATGTCGTCTCCGAGCGTCTCGACCTTCCATCCGGGCAGCGTCGATTCCAACATCGCGAGGTTGGTCTTACCGCAGGCGGACGGGAAGGCGCCGGTAATGTGGTAAACCTTGCCTTCCGGCGAGGTCAGACGCAGGATAAGCATGTGCTCAGCGAGCCAGCCCTCGTCACGTCCCATGGCCGATCCGATGCGCAGCGAGTAACACTTCTTGCCCAGCAGGGAGTTACCCCCGTAGCCGGAACCGTAGGACCAGATTTCGCGGCTCTCGGGGAAGTGGGAGATGTACTTGGTGTCATTGCACGGCCAGGCCACGTCGCTTTGGCCCGGCTCCAGCGGAGCGCCGACGGAGTGCAGTGCCGGAACGAAGTCGGCGTCGGCACCCATGGCTTCGAGGACATGGGTCCCCATGCGGGTCATGATGTGCATGGAGATGGCGACGTAGGCGGAGTCGGTGAGCTCGACTCCGAACATCGGGCGCTCTGCTTCGAGAGAGCCCATGCAGAAGGGGATCACGTACATGGTGCGACCGCGCATCGAGCCTCGGTAGAGCTCGGTCATGGTCTCGCGCATGTATTCGGGAGAAGTCCAGTTATTGGTGGGACCGGCGTCTTCGGGCTCGGTGGAGCAGATGAAGGTGCGCTCTTCCACTCGGGCGACGTCGGTGGGGTCGGTACGGGCGAGGAAGGAGTCCGGCTTTTCGGGAATCGGCTCCAGGGTCCCGAATGCGACCAATTCACCGGTGAGGCGTTTCCATTCGGCGTCCGAACCGTCGCACCACACGATTTGATCGGGAGTGGTCAGTTCGGCAACCTCGGCTACCCACGCCAGTAGCCGTTCGTGTTGAGTCGGAGGGTTTTTCAGGCCGGTAACGATGGTAGCGCTGGATATATCGCTCACTGTCACTCCTTTGTGCAGTCGCGGTCGGCTGGCTCGGATGGCAGTTCAGCTGGACCACGGGTGAAAACAGCTAGAACCCGAACGCGCACGCACGGCAAACCGGTCGCCGAACCTACCTTCGGTAACCGGTTCCGCTTCAGGCGGCATAGCCCCTGCGCTTTGCGTTCTGGCCGTCAATCCTCGGATCAACGGTGCTAACCCGACAATACCTTTCGGGGGATTATTCGCGCATCATTCAAACACGAGCAATGGATATATTGTGTAGCAAGTCTCGGAATTATAGCGGAAGTGTGCGCATTTGAGCGCAAAATAAGCACAATTGTTGCTTTGGCGCGCGATTTCAATCGCTCAAGTACGCAAGGGGCGGCAACTCGTCAATCTCGATGTTTTATTACTCAACAGAATGAGGGGTGGTGTGCCCCGGAGGGCCCTAGGACACACTACCCCTCAGTAATATTCACGTTATTAAAACAAAAGCGACTAGTCCGCCCGCTCATTGCAGAAGACGAGGCTGCGGGCAGCACCGGTCTCCATCGCCTGGCGTACAACCCCGCAGCATAGACAGATAACACAATATCAAGCCCTGTCGCCGTGACCGCTCCCTTTGCCGCACTGAATCCATGACGTCATCCGCCGGTGCCTGACTCCAAGGCACTCGGCATTGTAGAGGAGCAGTATCGATTACAAGTCGAATATGGCGCTTTGACGCTATAGGCACTGGAAGCCTGAGGAAGTAACCGACTACACACAAGTATGATACGTTATACCTACATACAGACACCTAGTGATGTGTCTATTTCGCAACCAATTTTGAAAGGATCATGAATGAATCAACCCCCCGTTCTTTCTCCCCCTGACCGGGTTCCGAGATCCACATTGCGCTGGAGCATGATGTGCGCACTCGTAACTACTTGTACTGTCGCTCTATCCGTGGTAATGGGATCATCTGTCGCCGCGAATGAAAGTGAATCCGAGCCGACGGCAATGACGGTTCGGCTATCGCAGGAAGTCTCGACCGCCAACGCGGTCACAGCCGCACTCTGGCCCCGTGACACAGAGGTGCTTGACGTTAAAGATGGAGAAGAGGTTCCACTCGTTCAGCTTCCCCAATCCGCGATAAAGCAACAGCGGCCAAACCTGTTCGAGGTACACCTCAATCCAGACGACATTCCGGACGGCTACCTGGATAAACAAGGAATGGCCGACATTGAGGTCTCCGTCCGAGACACAAAACAACATTTGGCCGGTCAATCCACGGGAACGGTTCAACTTGGTGTGGGTAAGCTCGAAGGCACCTGGGTAGACGCTGGAGCATACGACGAAATCGTTGCGGCAAGCCGCTCCTCTGAACCGGAATCGGTTGGCCTTGAAGTCAATATGGACTTGAAAGAGACCACAACCACTGGCGATTCGGATCGTCGGACCGCCTCCGGCGACGAGTCACCAACGTGCATTGCATGTGTATGTGTACCGTCACCGACCAAACTCTATGAAAAGTCGGTGTGGGCGACGATTTCCACCGCCTACCCCAAGGAGAACGGCCAGTCGAAGGCTTGGCTGGAATACTCAAAGAGTTACAGCCATTCGTCCACTTTTGGAATGGCAGTCAATTTCGGGGGTGGCTTTGAGTCCAGTGGAACGAGGACGGTGAGCGGCTCCTGGGGACAGAAATGGGCGGCTGAAAGTGCCAAGAGAAGCTTTCGAGTGCAAGTTGCGTACGGCTACTACCGTTACGACTATAAAGGGACCGACTGCGACGGTGATGAAGAATCGTATTACCGTTGGCGTCCTATACGAGAGACGGGCGGTACCAAGGATATAAACCTCAGCATCAACCCGAGTTTTTCCGATCACTGCACCACTGTTTCTAAAGGAATCTGGTCTCGTTATCGTGGCGATGGGAAAGCCTATACGAACAGTCGCGGAGTGAAGATTCAGGATTACTTGGGATTCAAGCTCAGCGTGAAGTCCAATTTCGCGACCGAGAAAACACTTCACTATAACGCTCCATACGAACGAGAGATGTGTGGAAACGACAGTCGGGGCATAGGTTTCTCAGGCAAACACAGAGAGCTGTAAACCGTTGAGGGGTAGTCGTGTATCGGCTACCCCCGTATAGGAGTGTTGATGAAACCAACTGCTATCGCAAGCGGTCTTCTGGTTTGCCTGCTGTTGCTGGGATGTTCCAGTGAAGAGCGACGTCATACAGAGCAAGAGGGCCCCTTGTCACTTCTCGAACCGTCTCAAGGGCTCACCAGCGTTGTCATAGACGATGAGGACAGTGGCTCGGCCACGTTTGGCTCGTATCTGCCATGTATTTTTGACGACTTCGACGATTCCGAAATCACTCTAACCGACGTTCGTCCCCATTTCGAATTCGGCAACGAGGAGTTCGATCTGACTATTCGCCGCTTCGATCGCGGATCCAGACGAGATCTACCTCCATTTTCGATCACAAGCATGAAAGGGACCCCATACGAACCAGAAGATCAATCGGCGGAGGACGTCGGCAATGATCTCGAGGAGTTTAGCGAATTGACGACCACTAAAACCTGCGCCGATGCAGCCGAGGACTCGGCGGTAACAGAACTGATGATGACCTTTCATTCCGACGGCGAGGGTGTGATCGTCCACGGGTTCGAAGTCGATTACGTGACCCAGGATGACGACGAGTACACCTATTACAGCGAGCTGTACATGGTGCTCTGTGGCTCCGAAGTCGACGTGGTAGACGAAGACGACGTTTGCAATCACCAGTAAAGAGGCAATCGGAAATGCCTAGCCCGCGCGCTCGTTGCAGATGGCGAGGGTGCGGGCGGCACCGGTCTCCATCGCCTGGCCGTAGTGCTTCAGCCAGCTACGGACACCGTCCGGCGTTCCGGTGCTGAACGACTTGGACGAGCCGACGTATTCGGGCTGGCGTTCCTTGTGTCCCAGGTTCAAGGCGATGAGGAAATGCGGGTCCATGCCTTGCTCGGCCAGAGTCAACTTCGCCGCGGCTCGTGCCACGATGTCGTTGGCCAGTGGGAAGGCCTGCAGGGACAGCAGTTCACCGTGGATCACGGCGGCTCGCAGGGTCGGGGGCAGATCGCTGGTCGGATTGGAGACCAGAGCACACAGCGCGTCCATGCGGGCCGAACCCGTTTCGTCCAGGTTCGGGCGGCCCGGCTGCGGGCTCCCCTGGGAGACGTCGAAGTCGCTGGTGGCGAACATGTGCAGACGGGCCAATACGTATCGCGGCGATGAGCGCCATACGCCTACCAAGGACGGTAGGGCCTCATTGACCCGAATGGCCCCGCGCACGGTGGCATCGCTGCCGTCCCAAGCCCGTAGCGAGTCGACGTCGAGTTCAAAACCTTCCAGCTGCAAGGTGGCAGCCGTTTCTGCGAGCGCTACCTCGTCGGCGACGGCGGTGTGGTCGCTTTCGAGGCTCTTGTGCCACATCATGCGTTCGACTGTGGCGCGCGCGTTCTCAAGCGCGTCAGCGACTTCGGACAGTTCCATCAGTGGTGCTAGTGGATCCACGGCTGCGAGAGTACTCCCGTCATGTCTCGAATTGATATCAATGGTCTCTCTTGTGGTGTTATTGATGGCCCATAAGCTGGACTTTTTTCATCTACCGTGTTACAAGTACTCGCTATCCTCCGATCCCGACACACCCTTTTTCATTAAACGTCCGCCATCAGTCCAGTTAAGAGCCTTGCAAGCGCATGGACGACAATCCGGTGTTATAAATCTCTTGTTAATTATCGGCAATATTTCATGCGCACATGTTTACGCTTTTTGCACATTTGGGTTCGTTTTTCGCGTTATCCACTCAAGGGGGCGCAGATGACAGTCGCTACGCAAGGTTGTAGTGTTACAGAACATAGACTTGTTTCACAAACCTGTGATCGCGTGGATACATTAAGGAGCATCTGGTGGCTGACAAGAACAAAGACACTCTTGCCAACCTGCTTAATGAAGACCGGAGTTTTCCCCCACACGCCGACTTCGCCGCTGCAGCAAACGTGAAGGCGGACGCCTATGAGGAAGCGAAGAACGACCGCCTGGCCTTCTGGGACAAACAGGCGCAACGCCTGGACTGGACGAAGAAGTGGGATCGGGTACTCGACTGGTCCAACGCACCGTTCGCCGAATGGTTTGTGGGCGGAGAGCTCAACGTCGCCTACAACTGCGTGGACCGGCACGTCGAAGCCGGGAACGGCGACCGGGTGGCCCTGTACTGGGAAGGCGAGCCGGGCGACGACCGCCGTATTACGTACAACGAACTGTCCGCTGAAGTCAATCGCGCCGCCAATACCTTGACCGACTTCGGCATCGAGGCGGGCGACCGCGTCGTAATCTACATGCCGATGGTTCCCGAAGCCGCGATCGCCATGCTGGCCTGCGCCCGCATCGGGGCGGTCCATTCGGTCGTATTCGGTGGCTTCAGCGTGGACGCCCTCAGCGACCGTATCCAGGACGCGGGCGCCAAGATGGTCATCACCGCCGACGGTGGCTTCCGTAAAGGCAAGCCGTCGGGCCTGAAGGAGACGGTGGACGCAGCCGTCGAACGCTGCGACACGATCGAGAACGTTCTGGTCGTGCAGCGCACCAAACAGGACGTGGCGTGGACCTCCAAGGACCACTGGTGGCACGAGACGGTATCCAACGCCTCGTCCGAGCATCAGCCGAAGAGTTTCGACTCCGAACATCCGCTGTTCATTCTCTACACTTCCGGCACCACGGGGAAGCCGAAGGGAATTCTGCACACCTCCGGCGGCTACCTCACGCAGACGTCGTACACCCATCACGCGGTCTTCGACGCCAAACCCGACAGCGACGTCTTCTGGTGCACCGCCGACGTCGGCTGGGTGACCGGGCACTCCTATATCGTTTACGGCCCCCTGTCCAACGGCGCCACTCAGGTCATGTACGAGGGAACACCCGATACCCCGCACAAGGGCCGGTTCTGGGAGATCGTGGACAAGTACAAGGTCACCACGCTCTACGCCGCCCCGACCGCGATTCGTACCTTCATGAAGTGGGGAGACGACATTCCCGCGCAATACGATCTGTCCTCGCTGCGTCTGCTGGGCAGTGTGGGCGAGCCGATCAACCCGGAGGCCTGGATGTGGTACCGGGAGAAGATCGGTGGCGGCACGGCCCCGATCGTGGACACCTGGTGGCAGACCGAGACCGGTTCGATCATGATCTCGCCGCTTCCGGGTGAGACGGCCACCAAGCCCGGTTCGGCACAGGTCCCGCTCCCGGGAATCAGCATCGACGTGGTGGACGACGACGCCAAGTCGGTCGGTGCCGGTGGCGGTGGTTTCCTGACCATCGGGGAACCGTGGCCGTCCATGCTGCGCGGCATCTGGGGCGACGACGAGCGTTACAAGAAGACCTACTGGTCTCGTTTTGAGAACCTCTACTTCGCCGGGGACGGCGCGAAGCGCGACGACGACGGCGACCTGTGGCTGCTGGGCCGGGTCGACGACGTCATGCTGGTCAGCGGCCACAACATCTCCACTACCGAAGTGGAGTCGGCGCTGGTCAGTCACGAAACGGTAGCCGAGGCCGCCGTGGTCGGTGCCTCCGACCCGGTGACCGGGCAGGGCATCGTGGCGTTCGTGATTCCGCGCGGCGAGGCCGATTCCAGCCCTGAGCACCTCAGCGAACTACGCAATCACGTGGCGCAGACGCTGGGACCGATCGCCAAGCCGCGTCAGGTCATGATGGTGGGCGAGCTGCCCAAGACGCGTTCGGGCAAGATCATGCGTCGGCTGCTACGCGACATCGCCGAAGACCGCGAGCTCGGCGACGTCACCACCTTGCAGGACTCCAGCGTCATGTCCCGCATCAAGGAAGGTCTCTCGACCGGTTCCGACGAATAGGGTTTCACTACCACGGCCGCTCCTCGAATCTCGGGGAGCGGCTTTCGCGTACCCCGGAATTTTAAGAATTTTCAAAGAATCGGCGTTCTCCGCAAAACGCACGATTGCGATATATACTCACTGTGTTACGCACCTTCACGCGAACTCCACTCCACAAGTGAGCGCCTTAGCTTCCTACCCAAGGATTCCGATGATGACAATCGCGCCTCCGCACCACCGTCGATGACCGCGATCCCGCCGGTGACGCACCAAATAGAAGCAGGAAACGAACTATGGTCGTTTATCGACCACTCCGGTAAAGTATCACCGGGATATCCCAACGTAACCGACGTCAGGCCCTAACAAGCCTGCCCTATTAAGGAGCCCGATGCCGAAGCGAATCTCCCAGAAAGTACGCAAGCCCCAAGAAGAGCTTCTCAGGTTTCTTCGCATCGAGACCACCGGTGGAATACTCCTCCTCGTCGCCGCCGTCCTGGCCGTCATAGTCGCCAATTCGCCCTGGGGCGAGCTCTATTCCGACGTCCAGGCCACCTACCTCGGTATCGACGGCATTCTCAAAATGAATGTCCAGCACTGGGCGTCCGACTTCCTGCTGGCGTTCTTCTTCCTCGTCGTCGGTCTCGAACTCAAACGCGAACTCGTCGTCGGCCAACTGCGCGACCCCAAAAAAGCCATGCTCCCCGTCATCGCAGCCGCCGGCGGAATCATCGTCCCCGCCCTCGTCGCCGTGGCCATCACCTGGGGAACCGACGACGTCGGCAAAGTCTGGCCCGTGCCCGTCGCCACCGACATCGCCTTCGCACTGGCCGTCCTGGCCGTATGCGCCCGCTCGTTGCCCTCCAGCCTGCGCATCTTCCTACTGACCCTCGCCATCGCCGACGACATCGGAGCGATCGCCATGATCGCGTTCCTCTACAGCAACATCGAGCTCTGGCCGCTCGTAGCCTTCGTCGTCACCCTGGCGCTCTGGATCTTCCTGCAACGACGCCGCATCAACAGCGTCTGGATCTACATCCCACTGGGACTACTCGGCTGGTACTTCCTCCACGAAGCCGGAGTACACGCCACCATCGCTGCCGTACTGTTCGGACTCGCCACCCGTGTGAAGCCCGATAAGGGCGAAGACACCGAACACACGCCCTGCGTCAAAGCCGAGCACGCCCTACAGCCGTTCAGCGCCGGAATCGCGGTACCCGTATTCGCCTTCTTCAGCGCGGGAGTGGCCGTCAACGCCGACACCATGCAGGAATTCAGCTCCAACAACGCCGCGCTCGCCGTGGTGGCCGGACTGTTCTTCGGTAAGTTCGTCGGAGTGACCGGTGGTGCCTGGCTGGCCGCCAAGTTCAAACTCGGCAGCCTGTCCGACGACCTGAAATGGACCGACATTTCGGCCGTCGCCATCCTCTGTGGTTGCGGATTCACCGTGGCACTGCTGATCGCCGAACTGGCGTACCCAGGCGGAGACCTCGCCCAACAGCAAGAACTCGTCAAGACGGGTGTCCTGGTCGGCTCCACGATCTCCGCCATCGTCGGCGGCAGCATCCTCGCCCTACGCTCCCGCGTCGTCGGACGACAGAAGCAGGCGAACGAAACCGAAGAGACGGCGACCTAAACCCAACGCCGCCTCCCAAGAGACGGCCAACAACCGAACGAACCGAGCCCCGGAGATCCGACGCGCGTCAACAACGGATCTCCGGGGCTCTTCCATCGGCCACGCAACATGTCGGACGTATCGATACACTCATAGAGTGTCCAAACAACGCCTACAGCAATACTCCGACAACCTTGCCCTGCTTCCCGGCGATTGGAACCACCACTTCGTAGACGCCAACGGCCTGCGGTTCCACGTCGCCGAAGCCGGAAGCGGCCCCTTGATCCTCCTGCTCCACGGATTCCCCGAATTCTGGGGTACCTGGACACATCAGATTCCCGCGCTGGCCAACGCCGGTTACCGCGTCGTCGCCGCCGACCTGCGTGGATACGGTGCCAGCGACAAGCCACCACGTGGCTACGACGCCTACACCATGGCCGCCGACATCGTCGGCCTCGTACGCGCACTCGGCGAACGACAAGCGCACGTCGTCGGGCACGACCTCGGAGGCATTCTGGCCTTTGCCGCAGCCTCGTTTCATCCGCAACAGTTCCAGTCGCTCACCATCGTCAGCGCCGCCCATCCACTGCGGCAACGTGCGGCTCTAGCAGTGGACCCACGCGGTCAACTGGCCGCCTCCAAACACCTGCTGGCATTTCAACTCCCCCGCTACGACCGGCGCTTGATCGCCGACGACGCCGCCCAAATCGGGCGGCTCATGGGACGTTGGTCGGGACGGCAATGGCGCGAGACCGAAGATTTCCGGGAACATGTGAGGCTGTGCCGCAACATGATGCAGATTCCCCAGGCGGCGTTCTGCGCTTTGGAGGCCTTCCGCTGGCCGTTCCGCACCTCAGTCGGCCTGGCAGGACGGCGATTCGTCAAACTGATACAACAACCCTTTGACGTGCCGACTCTGCAATTGCACGGCGACAGCGACACCTGCGTACTGCCGCGCACCGCACAGGGTTCCGGCCGCTACGTCACCAATACCTACGAATGGCGGTTGATTCGCGGTTGTGGCCACTTCCCGCAACGGGAACGGCCGGAACAACTCAGCAAAGAAATCCTGGATTGGGTCAACCAAAATGCGTAAGGTCGGCCGACCCAATCGTTCTGGACTCACTCCAGTTTCTTCTGAAGCACGCCTTCCTTGCCGAACAGGCGGTATCCCACCGCTTCATTGATCGCGATCATGTGATCGTTGACCGTGGCGTTACCGGTGGCCACGTACTTCATTCGCGGACGGTAGCTCTTCAAAAGCCGCTGATTGGCGATCTTGACCAGCAAACCGAGGCGATGTCCCCGATGTTCGGGGTCAACGACCGTATCGCCTTGGTGCGCCCAGGTTTCGCTACCGGCTGGAACCGAGATATTGGTGTCGGCAACGACCGTATCGCTGGAACGATGCACCGCGACCGTCTGCAGAGCCAGGTCTCCACGCCGGAGTTTCTCCACGCGCTCGCGTTTGATGCGGGTTCCGTCTAGGTCGGCGGGCTGCAAGTCCCAATCCCCCAACGGCATATCGGTGAGTAGGTACTCCTCCATGCGAGCGACGCCGTCGAGATACTTCTCTGGAATCATGCCCACCCAGCTGACGATGTCGTAATCGGTCGCCTTGGGTTCGGCTTCCAGCTTCAGCCGCTCGATTTCGTCTTCATCGACCGATTGCAGATCGACCCGACGGAGGTCCTGGGTGTTGGCGTCCTTGTATCCGAACTTGGCACCGAAGGGAACGGCCGTGTCGGGTACTTCGGTCTCGCCGTAGGGCAATACGGCCCAGGCTTGCAGCGACGTGCGCCCTTCCTCGCGGGCGACGTTTTCCAAGAACTCCACGAATCGGCTACCGATGCCCCGGCGACGATATTCGGGATGGACTTCCAGCTCGAAGTCGAAAATGTGGGTATTGTCGGCGTCTGACAGATACCCCTTTGCCCAGGCGACAAGTTTTCCGTCGACGAAGCCAAGCCAACGTTTGGTGCGAGCGTACTTCTCACTCGCGAGAAGTTCAGCCAACAGGCTCGCTTCACTCACGGGCGGCAGTTTGGAAAAGTCATTTTCCTCAACCAGCTTGATTAGGTCGAGCCAGTCATCAATGTGTCCGGGATTGTTGGGGTCAAGTGGAACGATATCGAGCGCGACTTTAGCCATGCTCTGAGTTTCCGGTACCGATCACCATTGGTCAATCGAATTTCAATTCGGGCTTTGCGTTTCAACTGTTCTTCACAGCACCCGATCAATCTACCCGGATACAAGCGAAACCGCAGTTGGGAACCAGAGTCAAGTATCTGACACCAGAATACGCATTCGGCTTGGCCGACACGCGTTTGTGGTTGTTGACTTTAAGTTAGCGATGCGCGACACTAACGCACGCTGGGTGATCCCGATGGTCATCCGGGGGTCTTTGGTAAATATCCAATTTGCCGAAACCAGCGACTCGCCAGATACAGCTGACAACTTGTGCTGGCGAGTCGCCCCCAAACTACAAAACCCCGAAAGGAGGTTTCGTGTTCTCACACATCGTAATGCATCGTGCGCGTCTTTTCCAGTCACGAGCCGGTGTCGCTGGGCGCGTCAGTTACTACTGATCTCGCACCTGACCGGCTTATTCACTACATTCACTACTGATACCAGCTAGTTCCTTATCCGCGTGTGTCTAGAAACGGTCGACCGTGGTCGCCGTTGGAGGGCACTCGTCTACCCCGTCATGCCGTAACGCAGGACATTGCGTCAATAGGCAGCGCCTGGACGGGAAGAATCGCGGATTATCCGGCTGGGGTCATTGGGTGTGTGGTGGCCGGTCTCGACTGTTTGTTCTGTGCTTTTTCATCGTTTTTCACTTATCCTCCGATCCCCGGGGAGAATGGAGACCCACCATCATGCCTGAACTCTTGGGCACACTGACATGGGACGACTCCCGTGTCGACATTGTTCAACGCTTCGGACGCGACACCGTCTGGATCACCATTGACAACGACCTGGCCGCAATTGTCCACGTGACCGGTCAATTCCTCCGTCCATACAACGGCTGGACCATCCCCGACGACATCCAAACCTGGCTACTGCGCGAAGCGATCGCCGCGCATATTCTCCAATCCTTCCACCGCACCGGTGAGGAGGCGGACCAATGAACACCAACACCTCCACACTCTTCGCCATTTACGAAGTCCTCCTCATCGCCTACCTACTAGCCGCTCCACTGGTCCTCCTCCGAGCCCGGGTGTGGGAGGCTCAACCTGCCACTGCTGGTGCAGCCTCCGGAGGTCGGCCGCCCAACCACAGCAGAGGTGAGGGAAGTGCCGCCTGGCCTCGGCAACTCTGGGAGCGACTGCGCCGCAGCGACACCCACGATCAAGTGCCGATGGGTCGATCCACCGAGTCGGATGGCACCAGGTCGTCGTCATCTCGGCAGGCGTGGGTTCAGCATATGGACCCGAGCGGCCCGCATTCGGCAACCACAGTGGGGCACCAGCGGCATCGATCCGATAACCGAGAATGCTGGGGCAATCGGGAACAGGATTCGGCCCAGGGAGTCTGGAGCTCGGTGTATCGCAACTGGGGTGCGGGCCGTCAGAAGCAGAGCCCGGGTCGTCACCGGGCGTTGCGTCGGTCGGACTCCTACTCCCACCGCACGGGTCGGAAGGTGACCGGTCGCCGTCACGTCTCCCACCGATACACGACCCGACGATCGAAGACCCACCGACCGGTAACTGATCTGGCTACGGCCCACCGGCCGGTATCCCACCCGCTTGTGGCTGATTGGTCGGCGGATGGTCGGGCTCAGTTTGTGGGGTCGCGTCGGCGGTGGTTGACTCCGCACACCGACCCACACCGATCCATGAACGGGCCATTGATGACCAGCGTGGGCTTCCTCGGCTACCGAGTCGAGGTGCGGTATGTGTCGCTCATGTCGGCCACCATCATCGCCGTCCACCCCGCCACTGGACAGAGAATCGTGTTGGGTTCGATCCTATGGGACGCCAAATACTCCGACCACGTCCTCTGGGCCGACACGCCAGCCCGCCAGAGCCTCGTGCCCAACGGCAGCTTCAACTACTTCTGGCTCAACGAACGCCTCATCGCCCACGTTGAGGCGATCTTCCATGATCGCACCCAACCGGCTTCGGTGGTCTCGGATCCCAGGGAGGTGACGGCTAACCATGCCAGTGCGTTATATGCCGATCGGTACGTTCAATCTAGGCACCATCGCGCATGAGGAGTATCGCTTCCACGGACGCCTGGATGTTTGTTCCTCGAACGTGTTCCTGTTCCACATCAATGAAGCCGACAACGATCACCCGCCAAATTCTGTGCGGAGATCCGGACCGCTTGCAACGTCTAGCGCTGTTTCTAGTGTTCCTACCGGTCATAGCGACGGTTGGGGTGGAGGCCCCGACTACGTCGATATGTCGTTTGAACGCGAGCCTCCGGACGTGTTGGCCAACTGTGCCGATCTGATCAAGCCCACCATCGTGCTCTACGACGACGAACTGTTTCAACGCACGGTTACCAATCCCAACTGGCTACACCGCCTATCGGCCACACTCCAGAAGACGGTTGGGCCGCATCTCGACCCCCAACGAGCAAGGGTTCCCCGCACGGGCAACCCACCTCGACCGCGTCGGATGCTGCGGCCCAAGTGATCGCACCGAGCCACGTCACACAGCACTACAAATACCACCAGCCGTGAGGCGTGCATTGTCTTTACTCCGGTTTCCTTCTCCTGACAACCGGCGCTGCGGGAGAGGGGGACCAGGCCCTGTCGGAGCTCTGGAAGGTGGGCAACTCCGATAGGGCCCTTTAATTACGTAAGACCCTGCAAATACGATTCCGACATGCCCAGAGGCGAATCTTGGTTTGCCCATAGTCGGCCTGACAATCACAAGCCATTTGACCAGACCTCAGCATTTGATTTCGCCGAATCTGAAGCAGTCAATATTTCGTCCACCTTTTCGAGTCCTTCCTCCAACGACCCCAAGGTGTCATCTACCAGACTGCTACTGGACCCCTCCGTCGCGCGTTGGATCGTTTCCAACGCTTCTTCAACCTGTCCTCGGGCAGTCTGAACGTGCGCATCACATTCTGTGCGAACTGAGTCAACAAGGTCGAATACAGCTGACTTCAGTTCCGCAACACTACCGGAACTCCCAACTGACGGACCCGATCGTGCGGCCACCCATGACGTAGCGGCATGCTTGGCATAAGCCGCAGCAGCTCCACCAGCAGCAGCCCCTCCCGCCACGCCAGCAGGTCCAAGCGCTTTAAATCCACTAAACGCGCCAGCTGCCGTCGAAACCCCACTCACGATGTTATGAAGGAAATCTCCAGCAAATCGACTGCGGTTCTTTGATTTAGCAATCTTAAATACTGAGGGCTGTCCTCGTCCTTCAGGTTTCCCAATGCCCCTCATTTAGCAGGCTCCAAATGTCCACATTGCATTGAAATCATCAAAGGTATATCTGACATGAAATCGGTGGCAATCGCTTTAACATCTGCGGTATTCGCCATCTCTGCGATCTTTTCGCATGCCCCCCAAATAGATACAAACTTATGGGCTAGAATCCAGACCCCTCTGTTTAGACCACTGATCTCAATATAGTTTTCTTGATCTGGACCGATGCGGAACTTGTCAGGTGAATCAGGAAGGTTTCCCCAACTCACAGCAGTAGGAGCCATCTTGAATGACCGCAGGAATGATTCAACAGAGTCCGCCTCATAATCGAATTGAATGAGAAGATTTAGTTCTTTCAATCGAAAGAAGTGCCGTTTGATTTCGAGTCGATTCAAGTGGTCGTTTTCTGATTGAACATCCTTTACAAGACTGTCGATCCCGTACTTGCGCTGGCTATGTAGCTCGGCATTATGATGACTGATGCGCCAAACGGCCCATTCTTCATCTGTGACTTCTACGGTCTCCATGCCGAGTTGGACTTCACAACACTCAAGTTCACGGTTTTCATTGAAGTACGGCCCAAGCGATGTGCCTACAGGGATGATTGTCTTGACCATGAAGTTGCCTCCTATATGGCGTCCTTATACGCTTCAGCTGTGCTAATAGCTTGTGTTATTACAGCATTGAACGAACTGGATTCCTGACTACAACGCGCGAACGCCGAAGCGGCGAGCAACCTCGGTGACCGGATACCCGTCTAAAACTTCTATCACCGCTCGAAAGCGGTACTCGACAATCCAGTCTGCTTCGTTCTCCACCGATATGAAGAGAAAGCGTAAGTGAATACCCATCGCATTTAGGTCAGAAGCATCAATAATGTAATGAGCCCGTAAGCCTGCGGAAAGACCGTCAAAGGCCTTCAGAAACCTTGGTATCAAGGAAGTCCAGAGCCTTCACACACACTGGAATTACGTGCTGGCTTCCGGAGCAATAATATCACTCACGGAGTGATTCAATCCTGGCCGTGTAGTCCTCTGCCAACGCAGGGGAACATTCGTCAAGCGCCGACTCCAGCTCAGCAGCAACCATAACCAAAGACGGAAGACTCTTTCGAGCCCCTTCAAGGGCCTGCACTCCAAGTGCATGAGCTTCTTGAGCCTCACCTTGGTGCGCCGCTACAACTCCTAGAGTCAAACGCGCCTCAGCCATTCGCATCGGGCTCAAATCCTCTCCACTTCGACCCGTGCCTTGGCGCAGGACTTCGTAAGCATGGGAGGAAGCAAGGGTGTCAGCACCAGCGAGACGATACGTATCCATTGCGTAAAAGTTATGTTTTGCCGGATCAACGACAAAATGGTGGTCAGTCCGATCAGGTATCGACATTGATTCCACTACTTGTCGCGAAGCATCCAGTGCTGTTCGCACCTGTTGGGCATTCCCAAGCCGTGCAAGTGCCTTCGCTTCCTGCGAGAGAAGTTGGGCTGATACATAATAGTTTCTTCCAACCCCGAGGCCGGCTTTCGTTTCCGTGAGAACGTCCCGGTATCGACCTTGTGTGAGGTTGAACCAAGCTGACATCTCAAACGACCATGCTTCAATTTCCCGGTGCCCTGCTTCCTTAGCGAGATCCCGAGCGGCACGTCGCGTTGCTTCGGCTCCACGGCGCAATCCCATGTCATATTCAAGGCATCCCGAAAGTAGGGCCAACCAACCTGCTGAGACGAGAAGTTCCCGATGTTCTCTCAAACCTATGGGGCGTTGTAGGAGTCCTGACGCCTCGGTGATTACCTGCTGTGTTTCAGCCCGAAGTGTGGGCGCAGGCGTGTTCTTGTAGCGGCAGCAGAGTTCGAAGACGGTTGCTTCTAGCTGATCAAGCGTCTGCGTGGAGGTATCACGTGACCTGAGCCGATCTAGCAGTTCTACGGTCTCCAGCGGTCGCATATCCTGCGCATCGATGTTGTCTAGGTGAGCGACCCCAATCAATTCTCCCTTGGCCCGCAACGCCTTATCAAGGTCCTGGACTTGTTGCCCACTTGGCGCATGTTTCCCGGTTTCCCAGAAACCGATATATTGTCGCGACCATCCCGACCGCTGCGCTAGTCCAGATTGCGACAGGCCGCGCTCACTTCTCAGTCGTCTCAAGGTCTCTGGGAAGGTCGCCATCGTAATTAGCAGTCCTTAGCAGTTAAGTCGTTGACCGGCATCACATGTTTAAACAATCATAGACCCATGGAACAGGAAAAGTACACCCGTGGAACGCAATGTCACCTCACAATAGCCAGTAAATTCTCCGAGGTCCTCATATGAATTGGCAGGTGACTATTGATCACGATGGTGCGGAGTTCCGCTCCCCTCAAGGAGAACTGGAATTGAGAGTGGGTAGACGAATAGGCGATGTCGAGTACTACTCGGTTCTTGCCGAACGCGCCCCCGCTTCCCAGACCTATCTCCTCTGCAAAGCACTTGACCTGCTCCCAGACGACTTTTTCAGCCAAATGACCTAATCCCGATGGTGCACCCCGTGTCGGGGACTGAGGTTGCGCTGGTTGGGGTTCCTGACCGACACCGGGAGCCCCTATTGAGACTGCCCGTCCCGCCCAGGCCTCCCTCTGGGGCAGCAGTCACAGGACGGGCACCGGTGGCCCGGCGACCTGGCAGTTTACCCGGGCCACCACCAACCCAACAGAAAATACGAGTAGAAAGGAGTATCCCATGGGCAAGAAAGACGACCGGGACATGGGTGAAGGTAAACACTCGAAGGAGACACGCACCGACGGCCACAAGCGAGGCTCACGAGGCCCGTTCGTTGACCCCAACCACGGCGGCAAGAAAGGCAAACGCGGTAAGTAGTCATGGATCAACACTGGAAACAGATGCTCACGCAACTGAAGGGCGACGGCTACCTCCTCTCCAAACGTTGGGAGGAAGCGTTCTCCAGTGTTGACCGGGCCGCCTTCCTCCCTCCACGCATCGATGGGATCGAGAAATCTCGCCGTTTCAACGAGTGGAAGGAAGCGGCCTACTCACTGCGGTCGATCGTCACGAAACGGAAGACGAACGGGACACCGGCCAGCTCGTCGAGCGACCCGCGCGTCATGCTCGACATGCTGGAGACCCTCGAGTTGAAGCCCGGCATGACGGTTCTGGAGCTTGGGACGGGCACCGGATACAACACCGCCCTGCTTTGTGAGGTCGCAGGCACGGAGAACGTAACGTCCATCGACATCGACTCCGACGTAACGCTGTCGGCCCGGATTAAACTGTCCAGCGCCGGATACCCGTCGGTCATGGCATTGACGCGGGACGGCAAAGAAGGGCACGCGTCGAAGGCGCCGTATGACCGCCTGATCGTCACCTACGCTGTGGATCGTCTTGAACCGGAATGGCTACAGCAGATCGCCGACGGCGGTTTGGTCATCGTCCCGTGGGAGAACGACCTCGGCTCACAGGTGGTCGCACAGTTCCGAGTACATAGTGGGCAGGCGACAGGGCGTGCGACGGCCGAATGCGCGTTCATGTTCGACCGCTCCGAGCACGAACCGAAGCGCACCCAGAGCGCCGCAACCTACAGCACGACCACGAATTTCAGCCCCCAGTATTTCCGCGAGTACGCCTCGGCGGACCTCTGGATCATCGACCAGATTCCTGGAATTGCCCTCTACCCTCACGACGACGTGTACATGTTCACGCGCGGCTCCGATGTGGCGCTGCTCGGTTTGGAGCCCGACGAGGACGAGCGCTACCCGGTCATGGGCGATGGAGACCCGGGTTTTTGGGATGAGATCGAGCGGGCGTATTCCTCATGGTTCGTGGCGGGTCGTCCTTTCTATGAGGATTACCGCCTGAAGGTCGACCCGTCCGGCATCATAACCGCCGAAGTGAGGTAGGCAGAGACGACAGGCCCCGGCCCTAGTGGCCGGGGCACCTTAAAACTACCCCCAAGGACAACCCAACTGGCGAGCTTCGAACGAAGTGTAGAAGCGGTAGAGCTGGAGAGGAGCTCAGGCGGTTCACAGTGCGTTGAATAGTGGGGTTCTCAGGTTCCAGGCGTGCTTCAGCACGTCGGGTTCTGAGAACACCGCTAGGCGACGTGCTGTGGAACGGCTGAGCGGTCCCCCACCAACAAACCTGGTCGGGGGATGTAGGACCGAGTCGGCTGGCGCTGCTCGACAAAGTCTTTACCCCGGGACGCTTGGTCGACCGGGGAATATCGCTTGGGCCCTACAATCCCCCGCACACAGTATTTTGCTCTCCGTGCGTGACGAAGTCAAGCCAAACGAGTTTGAAAAACTGTCGGATAGCTGACAGAAAGGTATTGTGCTGCAAGTTGATCGGTTATGTTTCAGGGTTCTTCTAATTTAACATTATTAAACTACAGCACGCGGGTATTTCAGTACCCGAAACGGTGTGGTTGACCCTCCACGGTCGAAATGTCCGAGGGAAGGCCCGTGTGGGTCCGAGCCTCCCCTCGTCGTCACGGGAGACGAACAACGGTCCCACCTGCAAAAGCGCCACGTCAGTCTACCGCCGACCAGTGCACGCTCGGCACGCGTTAACCGTCCCGCCTCCAGGTGGGATCTTACGGAAGAACGTATTGCCCCGGTTGAGAGCAATACGCTCAATGCGAGTTGTGGAGCCATCCTAGCCCAGCAGACCCTCTTGCTTCGCGGATTTGAGGGAAGGGTCCACCGTATGGGTGGGGCCTACCAGGTCACCCACCGCGTCCAAGGTCTTCAGACCTTCCCCGGTGTTGTAAACGACGGTCTCGGCGTCCGGATCGAGTTTGCCGTCGCGCAAGAGCTTCCGCAGCACGGCCACCGACACGCCTCCTGCCGTTTCGGCGAAGATTCCGGTCGTGGCCGCCAGCAGGCGAATGCCTTCACGGATCTCGTCGTCGTCGACCTTGTCGAACGCGCCGCCGGTGGAGCGGGCCGACTCGATGGCGTACGGTCCCGCTGCCGGGTCTCCGATATTGAGGCTCTTGGCGATCCCGGTGGGCTTGACCGGATCGATCACGTCGGTATCGGCGTTGAAGGCGTCAGAGATAGGCGAGCAACCGGCCGACTGCGCCCCGAAGACACGTACTTTCCCCGAGTCGGTCAGACCGATGTCCACGCAGTCGTCGAACGCCTTGTGCACCTTGGTCAGCAACTCGCCGGACGCGGCGGGTATCACGACCTGTTCGGGGAGACGCCAGCCCAGCTGCTCGGCGACCTCGTATCCCAGGGTCTTGGAACCTTCGGCGTAGAACGGGCGAATGTTGACGTTCACGAAGGCGGTGTTTTCGAATTCGTCCGTTTCACACAGCATGGAACACAGCCGGTTCACATCATCGTAGGAACCTCGTACGGCCACCAGGGAACCGCCGTATACGGCGGTAGTGATGACTTTGCCACGCTCCAGGTCGTGCGGAATGAACACGATCGATTCGCGTCCGGCGCGAGCGCCGTGCGCGGCAACGGAATTGGCGAGGTTTCCGGTGGAGGCGCAGGCGAATCGGTCGAAACCGAGGTACCCGGCGGCGGTGAGTGCCACCGACACTACTCGGTCTTTAAAGGAATGGGTGGGGTTGGCGCTGTCGTCCTTGACCCACAGTTTTCGCATGCCCAGTTCCCGGGCCAGGTTGTCGGCCTCGATCAACGGTGTCATTCCCGGATTGAGACTGACACGGTCGGAGGCTATGTTTCCCACAGGGAGAAGTCCGGCGTACCGCCAAATGTTGTGAGGACCGGCTTCGATCTGTTCGCGTGTCACGCGTGCCAAAGCGGTCGAGTCGTATTCCACTTCCAGGGGACCGAAACACTGCCAACAGGCATGTTGCGCAATAAGATCATAGGTTTTTTCGCAATTGCGACAGATGAGACCTACGGCAGGCGTCGGGCCGAAAGAAGTACGTGCGGATGACATTAGAGGCTCCTCCCTCATCTTTCCCGCTCAAATCTGGATCTCAGCACGGGCCGGATTTGGCACCTGCCTTTTCAAGGTGGTTGCCGCAGTATCAACGGGCCGGTCCCCTCAACTGCTCTGGATGAAGTACCTCTCGGATGCTACGTGCCGGGTTCACACTTTGACAAGAACTTCCCATATACCGGAAGCCGGAACCGCGTCATCAGTATTGGCACCGCTCTTATCAGCGAATACGCCGACCCCTTCTAGTCGTCGGCGCTTTCGGCTCGGGTTCGGTTCCACACCGCTCGCACGTCGAATGTGGACTGAATGTCGTGGACGCGCACTCCCCACGCGCCCGCTTCGAAGGCCAGCAGGCTCGTTGCCGCCGTCGCGACGTCTCGACCGGCGGGAGGACGCGCCTTCTCATCCGATTCGGCCAGAAGCCGGCCTAGATACGACTTACGCGAGGATCCAAAGAGGACCGGATAGCCGAGGGCGACGAACTCCGCCAAGTGCGCCTGTAGGGTCCAGTTGTGTTCGGCGGTCTTGGCGAAGCCGATTCCGGGATCGATGACTAGTCTGTCGGCGTCTACTCCCGCCTCGGTGGCGGCTTCGACGCGGTCTTCCAACTCTGCCTTGACGTCCGCTACGACGTCGTCGTAGTGGGCCAGCTTCTGCATGTCGGCGGAGTGGCCTCGCCAGTGCATGAGAATCCACGTCGCCGAGGAGGAGGCGAGCACCGACGCCATGTCCGGGTCGGCCAGGCCGCCCGAGACGTCGTTGACGATGCGCGCACCGGCGTCGATCGCCGCTCGTGCGACGGCCGCGCGCATGGTGTCCACCGAAACGGTCACGCCACGCGAGCTCAGCGCCTCCACCACCGGTACGACCCGGTCGATTTCGGTGGCGGCGTCGACTCGCTGGGCTCCGGGCCGAGTTGATTCGCCCCCGACGTCGATGATGTCGGCCCCGTCGGCGGTCATCTTCAGGGCATGAGAGATCGCATCGTCATATCCGAGGTAGCGTCCCCCGTCGGAAAAGGAATCCGGCGTTACATTGAGAATGCCCATTATCTTCGGTGAATTCACAGGCCCATAGTGGCAGAATCTCCGGGCCGGTCACGACGTTACCGCCACATAGGGGGTGGCCGATCACCAGACCGATCATCGATAAGTGTCATTTGAGGACACGGCGTTCGTGAATTACCAGGAGCCGAAGAGGCGATTGCGGTAATTGAAGGTCGGCCAATTGTTCCGGTGCGCATGCCGTCCCAGTTTACGGTCGGGGTTGACCGCGACCGGCTGTCCAACCGCCGAGAGCATCGGGATGTCGTTGGCCGAGTCGGAGTAGGCCGTCGAGGCGCGCAGGCTGATGTGGCGCGATGCGGCCAGTTCCTCCACCGCTACCGCCTTTCGCTCGGCATGGAGAATGCCGCCTTGCAGTTGTCCGGTGTATTGCCCGTCGCTGACCTCGGCGATCGTTCCGAGTGCGCCGGTGAATCCCAGGCGAGCGGCGATGATGTCGGCCAGTTCCTTCGGTCCCGCGGTGACCAGCCAGACTTCGTGCCCCGCGTTGAGATGTGTTTCGGCGAGACGCCGCACCGGATTCAGGATGCGCGGAGTGATGTCGCGATCGACGATTTCCGCGCAGATGTGTTTCAGACGCCGCACGCTCGTTCCGGCCACCAGCTCCAGCGTGGCGGCTTTGACCGCGTCCATATGGCCGCGGTGCTCGGAACCGAAGAAGCGATACCGAATCTGTTTCCAGGTGAAACGGGCGATGGCGCGCGGCGGAATGATGCCGTGACGGACGAGACCTTTGCCCAGCCAGTACATCGACGCCCCGTACATCAGGGTGTTGTCCACGTCGAAGAACGCGGACGCCTGTGCGGTCTTGGTACAGAGCGGTTCGGAATCGGATATGGAAGTCAGGATGAACCCTTCTGCCGTCGTCGTAGCCATCGGTGGGAGTCGGTTCGAATGCCCCTCACCAGGCTATCCGCTGAGGAGAGAATTCGGTGTAGAGCGGGGCACGAATGCCGCTGTGAGATGCGTTGCCTATCTCGCTTGAATCTCGGTCACCCCGCCGAACTGTGCGGGGTGACCGAGTACGTTAACCGAGCAGACGAGAGAGAACATCGCTGAGTTCACCCAAAATCGGGTCGTCGTCCTCTCCAGATTCGTCCTCGTTGGATTCATCGATGTCATCAACGTCGTTTTGCGGTGAATTACCGCTGTCGGAGGTGTCGTCGGAATCGGTGGGTTCGTCGTCGTCGGTGTCGTCGTCTTCGGTATCCCGACCGGTTTCATCGGACCGCCCGGGTTCGGCCGGTTCCGGATCGCTCGGGGCATCGCCGTCCGGCTCTCGGTCGGATTCCGGTGCGTCGGCGGTACCAAGGCCCTGACACTCCGCGGGTTCAGGCCCCAGAAGGTCGGTGTTCTCGCCGGTCAACACGGCGAACTCCGCGTCACAGCTCAACGATTCCCGGAGAGCCAGGGAGCGATGCCCGGCGTCGCCGAGCAGTTCCCACAGATCGGCCGCTACTTCCGATCCCTCTCCGCTGCTCGCCTGGGCGAGCTGTTCGGTGACGTCTCGTTGCTCGTTCACGAAGAGATCCACGTGGTCCAAGGCGATGACGTTGTCGTCCTCGACGGCGATGCTGTGAAACAGCGCCGTACCGTCCACGACATTGCCGTAGGCCGCTTCCAGCGCCTCGGCTTCGGCCTCCGGGTGCTCGGTGAGCTCCCGGGCCTCGCTGATACGGGTCGAGGCGAATTCGAAGTACAGCTGCGCCTTGGACATATCGTTTCCGGCGAGCGCCAGCTGCGCCCGTTCGGTCGAACGTTTCACTCCGTAGAGCGTGTCGCCCGGCAAGGCGTCGCCGCTGGCGGCGGATACTCCGGATACGGCTACGGTTCCGCCCAAGAGAGCGGACACGACTGCGATGCGGCGTCCTCCTCGGGGGCGTTTGACGAAGAGGTCGTCTTGGACCGGTGCCGCGTTGGAACGAGGTACTTGTGCTCGAGCGGAGGCACGGGCGGTAACGCCGATGCCTTCGTCGGCGGCTATGGCCATGAGACGGCGTCGCGTCGCATCGCGCCATTGGGTATCGGGTTCGGTCGCCTCGTGGACCTGCGTGCCGAGTCCTCCCAGGCGTTCCCCGGTCGACAGCATGGCGGCGAATTCTTCCGCCGCGCCGTCGGAGAGCTTTCCCAGTGAGTTCGGCGGCAGTCCCCGTTCGGCGGCGGGGTCTTCGGTTCGTTCGGGTTGCGCTGTTCGTGCGGCGTCACCCAGTGAGTTACCTGAATCGGTCGAGTGGAGGTGGGTAGGGTCGTCGGAATCCAACAACACGGCGAACTGCTCCGCGCGTCGTTTTTCCATTGGGTTGATCATCACCGGGCACACCTCCTCTCGATGTGATAGACGGTCTTTACATCTATCAACGACCATGGGGCACCGGAGGTTACGGTCCTCTTCATCCTGGAGTCCTGTGTCACCGGCTCATCCCCTGGTCATCAACTGTGTGTTGGTGCGGTGTCGTGTCGACGACATCCCTGGCGTGTGACGTCGTGTGTTCCGGCGCAGTCGGTGTGGGGTGTTATCCAAAACGGGTGGCTCCTAACCGTTGAATCCTTCCGGAAGCAGTCGCGCCAAGGTACGTACCGCTCGGTACTGCAAGGCTTTGACCGCCCCCTCGTTCTTCCCCATGGCGCGGGCGGTCTCCGCAACGCTGAACCCTTGCAGGAAACGCAAGACAATGCATTCCTGCTGGTCGGGATTCAATTTCTTGACCGCGGTCAAGAGCGTCGCGTTGGTGAGCTTGTCCAGTGCTGCGGATTCCGGAGAGTTCGATCCTTCGCTGTCGGCCTTTTCCGACCCGATGACCTCGGATTTGGCTATTTCCAGGCGATAGCGACCCGACTTATAGTAATCCACCACCAGGTTGCGGGCAATGGTGATCAACCAGGCCCCGAAGGCCCGACCCTGCCATTTAAAAGAAGTAATACGGCGCAGTGCGCGCACAAACGTTTCGGAGGCGAGGTCTTCGGCCAATTGGATCGAATTCACTCGAAAGTATATATACCTATAGACCGTGTCACTGTAATGGTCGTAGATATCGCCGAAGGCCTCGCTTTCGCCCGCTTGAGCGCGCTCCACGAGATCGGTGATGCGGTCGTCGTCGATGGAATCGTCGCGACGATGCCGCCCCGGCTGAGCGGGTCCGGGAACCGTCGCCTGTCCCATCCTGGTGGTGACGGGCGAGCCGGTCACCGTCGGCGCCGCGGCACGCGTGTCCGTGTCCAGCCGCAGCAACATGGCAATGGCCTCTTTCAGCGACCCCAGGTTTCGGGCCGCTTCCCTAACGCTGAATTCATTGAGCGCTGGCATGGAAACGTTGTCGAATGCATGAAGACTCGGTTGATAACCGGGCACTATTGGCCTCCTCGGTAGAGGGGTTGGGCCTGACAGGTCGTGACGCCGTGAGCGGCAGGCATATGGTTTTGATCGCCTCGCTTCGGCCCCGAATTCGGATGCCCTGACAGCGGTTCGGCGGCGGCACACTGAATGTTTCCCCGTCCAGCCGAATCCGTCGGCTCCTCGCACCGTGTTCCCCGGGTTCGTCGTCCGCAAACGTCGGCCCCTGCGGTTCTGCGAGTGCCCTGCTGCACAGACATCCGTGCTTTGCCTTCCACCGCACGGATACACGACCTTCCTTCGCGTCATCGTCGATCGATTCCGGTGCCTTACCGCACCGCAACCCATCGTCGCCACCGGAATTGGCTTCGTTGAGCTTAAAAACCGTCGCGCCGAATCCGAGGCATTTCACTCCGGCGTGTCGTGAGTGTTGGGCAATATTCATCTGACTGATCGATCGCCATGCCCGCACGATCGGTGTCCGCGTATGCTGGTATCCCACCTTCACCCTCCCCACTAAGGTGCTGTAATACCTGAAACGAGGCCGCGTTCCGAGGTCCCGTCGCCTTCCTCGGAGAAGTTGCGCCCCATAGGTGTCACGCTCTGCGCCCCACCGCGCAGTCGGCCGAATGGATCTCGTCGTTGGTTTTCGACGGGAAAGCATTCACGAGATAAATTCGAGCTGTCGTGGAGATCAATCGTGACCGAGAATGTACGGCACGTGTCGCACACACTGTGCGACATTGCGATCTATTTTCTGACAATCCCGTTACGGCACTCGCCGTCCGTCTGATAACAAGGAGTGACATGCCTGAATCACCAGCGGAAACACCGCGTGAACGAATCACCCTGCTGACCACTGAGCACTGTCACCTGTGCGAGCAGGCGCGCCAGGACCTGGATTCCGTCACCGCGCGGACCGGGGCTCCCTGGCGGGAAATCGACGTCGCACAGGACCGGGAACTGGCGATCGAATACGGCGACCGGCTGCCGGTCGTTCTCCTCGACGGGAAAGAACACGCTTATTGGTCGGTGGACGCCGACCGACTCATCGCGGATCTCTAACAACAGGCCCGGGTGGCGGAACCGCGGTACAGGCAATTTCTATAAAGTCACTTAGCTATATATGAAGAATTATCTGGCGCGCAATCACATTGCGGCGGCGATTCCAGATATCCTGGTCCGAAACATCTGAATGGAATCCCGTCGATAGGAGATCAATGGCGACCTCCCAGAATTCCCGCCGAGAGACCGAGGACATCGCACCCACCGCCGCATTCCTTCCCGATCAGAGCACCGACGCCGCCTCTCTTCCCACCACCACGGTCAATCGGCTCCCCGAGTACCTCCGGGCCCTCCGGGCGCTCGCCGACGACGGAGTGGAGACCGTCTCCTCCGATCGACTCTCCACCGACACCGGAGTCAGCCCCGCCCTGCTTCGCAAAGACCTCTCGCTTCTGGGGGCGTCGGGACGGCGCGGAATCGGGTATGACGTTACAAATCTCACCGTTCATCTGCTCAATGTCCTCGGGCTCACACGAATCTCACGGGTCGCCCTCATCGGGATGGGGCACCTGGGCCAAGCCCTGGCCCGATACCCGGGGTTCCGTTCCCGAGGCTTCCACATCATCGGCGCCTTCGACTCCGATCCGGCGGTGGTCGGCAAGCGGATTCCGCCGCACACCGTACGTGACGTGCGTGAACTTCCCGAGGCAATCGATCGTTTCCAGATTACAATTGGCGTGATCACCACCCCGGAACACGCGGCACAGCGAATAGCGGACATGCTGGTCAAAGGAGGCGTCACCAGCATTCTCAACTTCGCTCCGTGTCTGCTCAGCGTGCCGGAAGGTGTGGCGGTGCGCAAAGTTGACCTGGCCGTTGAATTGCAGCTTTTGTCGTTCCACGAGCATCATAAGAATCCGGAAACCGTGAGACAGGATTGAAAACGTGAACCTCCTGGTTGTTGGCCTTTCCCACCACAGTGCGCCCATCTCTGCGCTGGAACAGCTCGCTTTCAGCGATTCCGAAGCCGAAGCGGCGGTAGGGCGATTGATCGACGGGGGTGCGGTTTCCGAGGCCGTCATCCTGTCGACCTGCAATCGGGTGGAGGTCTACGCCTCGGCACCCACGTTCCACGGGGCGCTCACCGCGATCGTCGACGAACTCCAAGGCCGGTGGAGCGAGCTGGACTTCGCCTCGGTCGGCTACGCCCGACACAACCACGACGCCATCGACCATCTCTTCCGAGTCGTCTCCGGACTCGACTCCATCGCCGCCGGAGAAGCACAGATCCTCGGACAGATTCGCACCGCCTACGACCGCGCGGTGGAATCCGATCAAGTGGACCGGCAACTGCACGACCTCTTTCAACGTGCCCTGCACACCGGAAAACGGGTACGTACCGAGACCGACATCGAAGACACCGCCCCGTCCATCATCACCGCCGCACTCCAGCACGCCGGAGAGCACCACGACCTCAGCTTCGAGGACGCTCGAGTCGTCGTGCTCGGGGCCGGAGCGATGGGTGCGCTGGCGGCCGCGACCGTGGCCCGTTATGAGCCCAAAGGGCTCACCATAGTCAATCGCGACCCCGACAAGGCCGACGCGCTCGCTCGGGAATGGCAGGCGGAATCGGGCCGCTGGGAACAACTGGGCGAACTACTTCCCCAAGCCGACCTGCTCATCACCGCCACCGGAGCCCCTGAACCGGTCGTCGACCGCACCATGGTCTCCGGCGTCTCCGAACTCCTCATCGTCGACGTGGCGCTGCCGCGCGACACCACCTCGGACGTGTCGTCCCAAGCCGGGGTAGAGGTCATCGACCTCGGCGTCCTCCACGACGCCGCCGAAACGCACGGCTCGCAGACGGCTCTGAGCCAGGCGGAAGAGATCATCCGCGCCGAACGCGACGAATACCTCGAACGACTGAGGGCCGAGGCCGTTACGCCCACCGTCGCCGCCCTGCGAGGCGCGGCGGACGACATCGTCACCGCTGAACTGGAAAAACTGGCACGCCGAGACGATTTCACCGACGCGCAGCGAGCGACGGTGGCTGCTATGGTACGACGAGTGGTAGGACGGCTTCTGCACGAGCCGACCGTCCGAGTCCGCCAGTTGGCCGGACAGCCGGGCGCTCCCGACTACGCTCAGATCCTGAATGAACTATTCGCGCTGGACTGCGACGACCTCGCCTCCGCTTCACACGACGTGCTCGCCGAAGCACTCAAAGTCCGCCCGGTCTCCGGCCCGGCGCAAGAAGGGAATTGATTCAATGACCATCCGCGTGGGAACCCGTGGTTCACAACTGGCGGTCGCCCAGAGCGAGACGGTCGCCGCCGCGATCGAACGGGCCACCGGCGAAAACGTCGAACTGGTAAAGATCACCACCACCGGCGACACCTCGTCGGCCCCGGTCACCCAGCTCGGTGTGGGCGTCTTTGTCAATCAGCTCCGCAACGCCCTCCACGACGACGAGATCGACGTGGCGGTGCACTCCTTTAAAGACCTGCCCACCGACCAGCCCGAAGACCTGGAGATCGCCGCCGTCCCACCGCGCGCCGACCCACGCGACATTCTGCTGGGCAGTCAGAATCGCACCCTGGACGAACTGCCCGCCGGAGCCCGCATTGGAACCGGATCACCGCGCCGGGCCGCCCAGCTTCTGGCGATGGAACGCGGCTGGGAGGTCGTACCGATTCGCGGGAACATCGATTCCCGTTCCGCGCGCGTCGGCAAAGACCTGGACGCGGTCGTTCTGGCCGCCGCCGGCTTCCACCGCGTCGGACGTGAGAGCGAAGTAACCGAGTTCATCGACCCTCTCACCATGCTTCCCGCCCCGGCACAAGGTGCATTGGCGGTCGAATGCCGCAAAACGGACAAGACAAACGCAGCGATTTTGTATAAACTCAACGACCGGAACGCAGAATTCGCTACCGCCGCCGAACGTGCCATTCTCGCTCGGTTGGAAGCCGGATGCTCCGCGCCGGTCGCCGCGCTGGCGGACACCTCCCCTGCGGACGAGGACAACCCCGAGGCCCTTGACCTCTATCTTCGAGCCTTGGTCGCAGCCGAGGACGGTTCGCGGGTGGACAAGCTATCGGTCACAGCCACGGTGACAAAACCGGAGGAGGCCGCTACGGTTGGAACTCGATTGGCAGAAGAACTGCTCGATGCGGGCGTGACACTGGTGAGGAAATAACACCGCACCGCAGCGCGGAGACCGACCGACGGATTTCGCGACGGATGGGTCGCCACGGCCCATGTGAGTGGAAAGCGCGATGGCACGGCGGCGACTGGACCGATTCAGCCGTCACCTCACCGCTTGACGCCGGCGTTCCCGACCTTCTCAAGTGAGCGTCCACGCCGCCAGAAGGTAATTGTTGTATAGCTACTTGTACTGATGGAGATACTAGATGAGCCGTAAGCTGGTAGGTCGAGTTCGATTTATCGGAACCGGACCGGGAGACCCGGGTCTATTGACGAAACGTGCCCTGGATGCGATTGCCGAGTCCGATCACGTCTACTATGACCGGTCCCTACCGTCGGCTCTCCACGAATTCGCCGCCCAACACGCGGGAGGCGAAGAAAAGATCAAGCTGATTGAAAACTCCCCCTCCGACCAGGCACGCATCATGGCCGACGCCGCCGCGAACGGGGAAAACATCTGCCGACTCTTCGTCGGCGACGTCTACCCCAACCGCCACGCCAAAGCCGAGATCAAAGCCGCCTCCGAGACCGAAGCACGCTTCGAGGTCATCCCCGGCATGAGCCACGCCCAAGCGGTATCGGTCTACGCCGGAATGCCGCCCGAATCCACCCGCACCGTCATCGACATCGACGACATCGCCTCGCTGGAGCCGATGGCGCTCGCCGACGCTGTCAAGCGCGGCTCGTTGACGGTGACGGCCGACGTTTCCGACCTCTCCAGCCTTCGCGACATTCTGCTCGCCGGCGGCGTCATGGGCGACACCCCGGTGGCCGTCACCGGTGACGCGACCGGAGAGACGCAGTACACCACCACTTCCGCGGTCGACACCTTCGTGGAAGCGGCGCTGGGCTACGCCGGTCAGGTCGTGTTGACCATCGGCCCCGGCGTTCCGATGCGCGGAGAGCTCGGCTGGTGGGAATCGCGCCCGCTGTACGGCTGGAAAGTCCTCATCCCCCGCACCAAGGAGCAGGCCGGGGTCATGGCCGAAAAGCTGCGCTCCTACGGTGCGATTCCCTGCGAGGTTCCGACCATCGCGGTCGAACCGCCCCGGACCCCGGCGCAGATGGAACGGGCCATCAAGGGTCTGGTGGACGGGCGCTACGCCTGGATCGTGTTCACCTCGCAGAACGCCGTCAAGGCCATCTGGGAGAAGTTCCAGGAACACGGACTGGACGCGCGTGCGTTCGGCGGTATTAAGATCGCCGCCATCGGAGAGGCTACCGCCCAGGCGGTCCGCAACTTCGGTATCGAACCCGAGCTGCTCCCGAGCGGCCAGCAGTCCTCACAGGGCCTGCTGGAGGTCTTCCCGCCGCACGATTCGGTGCTCGACCTCGTGGGCCGCGTCCTGCTGCCACGGGCCGACATCGCCACCGAGACCCTGGTGGCCGGATTGACCGAACGCGGCTGGGAAGTCGACGACGTCACCGCCTACCGGACGGTGCGCGCCTCGCCTCCGCCGGCCGAGATCCGTGACGCCATCAAGAGCGGCGGCTTCGACGCGGTGCTGTTCACCTCGTCGTCCACGGTGCGCAACCTGGTGGGTATCGCCGGTAAACCGCACCAGCGGACCGTCATCTCCTGCATCGGGCCCGCCACGGTGGAGACGGCCAACGAGTTCGGTCTGCGCGTGGACACGAAACCGGAGAACCCCAACATCACCGAGTTGATCGAATCGCTGGCCGATTACGCCGACGAACTCAAGAAACGCCTGGCCGAAGGCCCGATCAAGACCCGACGCGGGCAGAAGATCCAAGGGCCGACGGCGCTGCGTTTCCGCTAATCGGTTAACGAAGTCACGGCGACGACAGGCGTCGATCGTGACGTCACGGGGCGATGGACGAGTAGTTTGGAAAGTGTCCGGGTGCGATGGCATTCGGACACCGCCACTCTCGGCCATCGCCCCTCTTCGCATCTGGAACACAGAATTTCACGAGGAGCTCACCATGAGCCAATTTCCCAGTCAGCGCCCACGACGGATGCGTCGTTCCCGTGGCCTCCGCAATCTCGTGGCCGAAACCCGCGTTCACCCGAACGACCTGATCCTGCCGGTGTTCGTCAATGAGAACCTCAACGAACGACGCGCCCTCTCCTCCCTCCCCGGCGTGTATCAAGAGACCTTGGAGTCGGTGACCGACGTGGCCGCCGCCTGCCTCGACGCCGAGCTCGGCGGCATCATGCCGTTCGCCATCCCCACCGAACGCGACGCCACCGGAAGCGCCGCCGTCGACCCCAACGGCATTCTCGCCCGTACCACCACGGCGATCAAAGACAAGGTCGGCGACGACCTGGTGGTCATCCCCGATCTCTGCCTGGACGAGTTCACCGACCACGGGCACTGCGGGGTACTGGACGACCGGGGAAACGTCGCCAACGACGCCACCCTGGAGCTCTACGGCGAGATGGCGCGGGTACTGGCCGCCTCCGGAGCCGACCTGCTGGGTGCGTCGGGAATGATGGACGGCCAAGTGGGCCACGTGCGGAGTGTCCTCGACGCCGACGGCCACAGTGACACCGGGATTCTCGCTTACGCCGCCAAGTTCGCCTCGGCGTTCTACGGCCCCTTCCGCGAAGCTGTGGACTCGCAGTTGCAGGGCGACCGCCGCACCTACCAGGAAGATCCCTCGAACGCGACCGAGGCGCTACGGGAGATCGACGCCGACGTCGAGCAGGGAGCCGACATCGTCATGGTCAAACCGGGAATGCCCTACCTCGACATCGTCGCCGCTGCCGCCCGGCGCGTGACCGTACCGGTCGCCGGTTACCAGGTCAGCGGGGAGTACGCCCAGATCAAGGCGGCCGCGGAGCGCGGTTGGATCGACGGACAGGCCGCCATGTCCGAGGCCGTCCTGTCACTCAAGCGGGCCGGGGCCTCCATGATCGCCACCTACGGTGCCCTGGACGTGGCCCGACACCTCCGCTAGGGCCGAGCGAGACGGCGTCGGCAAGCAATCCGCCGCAGCACGTAGAAAAGCGGGTGCCCTGATAGGCGCCCGCTGGTACGTGGCAAGCGTCGGAGCCGGGAACGCCGCAAGACAGTACGCCTGTGCACCACAGCCGAAACGGTTCCGACCTCCGGACGTGCGCTATGAGGCGCCACAGGAGATACAGCTACACCTCTCGATATCTAATCATGGTTGTGCGCAATCGCCCTCGTCCTTTGATATAACCATGGTCACCATCGAGATCGATCCAAGTTTTCCCGTCGAATGCGATGATTTCGCACTTACTCCCTCGTCGATACAGGTACAACAACCGTATCCGAATAAGAAAACGGCACAGTAGCTGTGGAAGGTAATACCAATGCGTACTCTGATCATTTCCGCGTTCGTTTCGCTTGACGGTGTCATGGAAGCACCTGGTGGCGGCGGTGACTATCGCAATGCCGACTGGACCTTTAAAGACGTGCCCTTTGTCGAGGACGTGTACGAGATCAAGGGTCGGGAACAGGAAGAAGCCGGCGCCATGTTGCTAGGCCGCAGGTCGTATGAGGAATTTCTTCCTAGTTGGCCTTCGATGGACGAGTTCGCCCGGTACAACGCCATGCCGCGGTATGTCGTGTCCACAACCCTGAAGAAGGACGACCCCGCTTGGCCCGCCACCATCTTCGACAACCTGGACGACGTGGCCAGGCTGAAGGAGTCCGACGGCGATCCCATCATTGTTCACGGCAGCGCCGAACTGGGGAAGAGCTTGGCGGACGCGGGCCTGGTGGACCGGTATCACCTTCTGGTGTTCCCACTGTTGCTCGGCGCGGGAAAGCGCCTCTTCAGCGAGACGGACAAAGACTCCACCAAGCTCAAGCTCGTCGAGCACGAGGTGTATTCCAACGACGTCCAGAAACAGGTCTTCGACGTTCTTTAAGCCGTCACAAAGCGGGGCGAGCAGGGCGGACGTTCACACCCGCCCTAATCGTCGCCTTCGAGCTCCTTGCGAAGCTTCGCCTTCTGCTCTTTACGCTCCTTGACGGTCGTGTCGATGGAGGTGATCATGTTCTCTCGCAGACGCCGCAAGGCGAACAACGACAGTCCCATCGACGCGACGACCGCGATCACCAGCGCGAGGAAGACGTCCTCAATGATGAAGAGCAGGGGGATCGCGAACAGGGCGAACAGCCCGAGGCGGGCCCCGATGTAGGTAAGGGTCGGATTCATAAACTCGTCTTTCCACCAGCATCGTCGTTACGCTGCTTGGCCACTGGCGTCACACGGTCCGTCCGGAGGTGTTTCCCGGTAGCGGCGTTACCTTCGATGATACTTAGCCTTGATCGCGTGAACCAAACGCGTCGATCCCGAAGTGCCATACCACCGCGTACACGATCGCTCCGATCGCCGAGGCCACCGCGCCGGAGTAGAGCGGCAACCAACCGTCGGGCAACACCACATAGGTGGCGATACCGCCCGCTACCCCGATGACCAGGCTCAACCCCGCAATCCCGACTCGAGCCGGGGCCTCCCGATGCCGTTTGAACTCTTCGGTGAAGGTGAACAGGCACATGAAGGCCGTGGCCCAGCCGGAGACGTATCCGATTCCACGGCCCCCGATGAGGCTGAAGAGGACGTCGATGCCCGCCAGGATCACAAACCCCAGAACCAGCATCGCCAATACCGTCCCCACGAGTTTGGGCAGGGTGTCGAGCGGCGTGGACTGGGGCGATCGATCCGATTCGGTGCTCATAGAGGCGACATCAATCCTTAAAACATGACGGAGCCGGGGACCGCCCGGCGTTCGGCCAGACTTTGCGGCCCTTCGTATTCGCGCATCACCTCGTACTTGGTGTTGCGCTCGACCGGCTTGAAGCCCGCGTCGCGGATCAGCTCCAGCAGGTCCTCGCGGGTCATCTTGTCGGGGGTGCCGTAATTGTCGGCGTCGTGGGTGATCTTGTACTCCACCACAGAACCGTCCAGGTCGTCGGCCCCATAGCTGAGCGACAACGACGCCACGTCGAGGCCGTGCATCACCCAGAAACACTTCACGTGGTCGAAGTTGTCCAGCATGAGACGGGAGACCGCGAAGGTCTTGAGCGACTCGGTCGACGAGGCCATGGTGGTACGCGACTGGATCTTATTGCGCACCTTGCCGTCCTGCGAGTCGTGGAAGTCGTGTTGGTAACGCAGGGGAATGAACACCGCGAACCCGCCGGTTTCGTCCTGTAGTTCCCGCAGACGCATGACGTGGTCCACGCGGTGGCGGCGCTCTTCGATGTGGCCGTACAGCATGGTGGCCGGAGTCCGCAGTCCCTTCTGATGGGCCTTGCGGTGGATTTCGGACCACTCTTCCCAGTGGCAGTCGTGATCGACGATGTGCTGCCGGACCTCCCAGTCGAAGATCTCGGCTCCACCACCGGTCAAGGACTCCAGCCCGGCGTCGATCAGCTCGTCGAGTACCTCGTCCAAGCTGAGTCCGGAGATCTTTTGGAACCACTGGATCTCGGTGGCGGTGAAGGCCTTGAGATTGACCTCGGGGAGGGTTTCCTTGAGTTCCTTGAGAACACGCGGGTAGTAGCGCCACGGCAGGGTGGGGTGCAGCCCGTTGACGATGTGCAGTTCGGTGGGAGCGTCGCCCTTCATCTGCTCGGCCAGAGCGACCGCCTGCTCAATGCGCATGGTGTAGGCGTCGGCCTCGCCGGGTTTCCGCTGAAAGGAGCAGTACGAGCAGGCCGCCGCGCACACATTGGTCAGGTTGAGGTGGCGGTTGACGTTGAACATGGCGACATCGCCGTTCTTCTCCGTGCGCACCCCGTGGGCCAGACGCCCCAACCAGGCCAGGTCGTCGACTTCGTACAGCTGCACACCGTCCTCGTAGGTCAGGCGTTCACCTGCCGCGACCTTCTCCTCGATGGAGTGCTTAAAGCGTTGCGTGTCGTCCATATGCCCTCTTTCTCCTCCAGCCTGCGACGCGGATACTCCCCAGCCTAACGCTGAAATGTGGATATCCCGGCCCGGTGCGGACGCCTGTGACGCCATATATCCCCACGATCGGCACCGATCGCTCACATATGGTCATGATTCTCACTGCCCCACAAGAATTTCAAAATTCATATCTTCAACGTTCGATGCCTTTCCGGGATGGATTTTGCATCATCGGTACGGTAGCCTGTGACAAGAATCGTCGCATGAATCCCATTCATCTGACGGTTGTGCCGCCGGATGAGGCGATGGGATTCATGAGCACGTGTTGACCATAATGGTCGTGGACCGACATCGGCCCGCCACCGACCGACGACCTCCCGGATAAAGGAACCCCACAACATGCGTTTGACTCGCGAAGTATCGCGTTGGATCACAGCGTCCGGCGCTGCGGTCGTGCTGACTCTGGGTGCGGCCCCCGCCGCGGCGGAGCCGGGCTCCGACGTGCCCGATAATGGGGAACGTCCCGTCAACGGAGGCGGTACGGACGAACCGGTGGAACGGCCCGAGGCCGAGGGCCCCTTCGCCGAGGAAATCGCCGACCTCACCACCGAAGTCGCCCAACTGGGCGGCGAGCGCACCGCTACGCGGACCGAACTCGACGGGCGCGAGGAAAAGCGGGACAACGCCTTGGAGAATCAGGAGTCCGCCGAGGAGGCCGTGGCGGACGCCAAGGAGGCGCTCACGGAGGTCGCCGACGACGCCTATATCGAGTCGCAGTCTGACGGCACTCCTTGGGAAACCGACCTTCGCGACCTTCCACGTGGTTCCTCGGAATGGGAGCAGGCTCTCCTTGATCTCGATGAGGCGCAAACCGATCTGCGTTTCGCCGAAGCGGTTCTGGATGCCGCGGAGTTGTCGGTGGATCGTTCCCAGACGCGTTGGGAGGACGCCGAAGAGGCGTATCAAGAGGCGCAGGACGAACTCGACGAGTACATCGAGAAGAACGAAGAGGAACTGGAGCGGATTGAGCGCGAGCGCGAAGAGAGCGCCGAGCGCAATCGTTCGGGGATTTCCACTGATATCGATGGCAGCTACGCCGCCGAGGAGGCCGTCGCGGCCGTGGAGTGGGCGTTGACGCAATTGGGCAAGCCGTATCGTTGGGGTGCCAGCGGTACCGCCGAATTCGACTGTTCGTCACTGGTCCAGGGGGCCTATAACTCGGTGGGATTCTCGCTTCCACGCGTCGCCAACGACCAGTACTTCGCCACTCGCCACAATTCCGTGTCGGTCGAGCAGCTTTTGCCGGGTGACCTGTTGTATTGGGCGACGAATACCTCGGACTGGAAGTCGGTCTATCACACCGCCATTTACATCGGGGACGGCAAGATGGTGCAGGCGCCCCGACCCGGAGACGTGGTGAAGATCAGTTCGGTGTGGTTCGGCGACTTCATGGGTGCCACCCGCGTGGTCCCGGCTAAGAACGAGCCTCCGGCCGACGACGGACCGACACCGGAGCCGACTCCGACCGATGATCCCAGCCCTACGGACGAGCCCAGTCCCACTGAGGAGCCAAGTCCGACCGGGGAACCGAGCCCCACGGAAGAGCCCACTCCGACGGACGAACCGAGTCCCACGGAGTCTCCCAGCCCGACCGAGGAACCGAGTCCGACGGACGAGCCCGGACCCACCGAGGAACCCAGCCCGAGCCGGCAGCCTTCGCCGTCACCGTCTCCTACTGAGGACGAGGACGACTCGCCGTCACCGTCGCAGAGTCCGTCGCCGAGCGAGGGAACCGGTTCCCAGCAGTCGCGAACGTCCGGCCGTGAAGACGGCGACAAGGACTCGGCCCGATAGGGCGCGCTTTCGCCTCGGGGTCGACGGAGGCCGGACGATGTCGGCATGGCAATCTGGAACTAGCCTGAAACAGAAGGTTTTTCTGAAGCGTCGGCTGCGCATGAGAGTGTAACGCCGATCCATGTCGGCTGTGCTGAAGTTGTGTCGAGCGGTGGGACGGCCTAGAGTGTTGTGGCACGGGCTCGATGTTCCCGACAGCCGCCCTCACGGCCGTCGGTAGGTGTGGTTTCGTCATCGGGTCGGGCCTCAGCGATCACCGGGACAGAGCAAGCGCGAGTACGAGGAGTTTTGGTGGACGACAACACGTGTAGTTCCTGCGGGCGGCAACGCGGACCCCATGATCAGCGCTGTCCGCAATGCGGCGTACCGACTCCGCCTCCCTTGGGAGGTTTTCCCGCCGCCCCGCCTCCTCCGTCCGCTATGCCGCCGCCCGCCTACGGCCAATCGGGGTACGGCTCCGTCCCACCGCCGCCGTCTGGAAACCCGGCTCAATACGGGGGTCAGCCTCCCTCCGGTGAACAGGCTCAGTTCGGTACGCCGGGACAGAACACGGCTGCCGGACCACAGGGATACTCCATGTACGCGCCGCAGCCGCATTCGGCACCTCCGCAGGCCAGTGCGTCGGTTCCACCGCCGCCTGCTCCACATCAAACGCCACCGGCGCAGGGATATGCCGCGGTTCCGCCACCGCAGCAACCGTCGGCACCACCGCCTTCCCAACCTCAGGGACAGGCGAGTCCGCAACCGTACGGACAGACCGCGCCTCCGCCCCCGCAGCAATCCATGCCGCCGGCATACGGACAATCGGCTCCTCCTCCGGCACCAGGGTATTCGCCTCCGGTGTACGGGCAGTCGCAGCCGCCCCCGCAGCAGACTCCCCAACCCACTCCGCCGGGAAACGCGGCACCGCAGGGATTCCCTCCTCGGGCACCGCAGGAGCAACCTCCTGTTCCCCCGCAGCAGGCCGCGCCGCAATACTCGGCACCTCAGTACTCCGCACCGCAGTATTCGGTGCCGCCACAGCAGTCGGCTCCGCCGCCGGCGCAGGCGAGCGTTCCAAACAATGTCGGCGCGCAGCAGGCACCCAACGCGCCGACTTCATCCGTTCCGCAGGCACCGGCTCCGTCCGGACCGATGCCGCAGAACCCCGCACCGAGCGGTTCCGAGCCACAGCATCCCGGATCGGTACCCCCGGCACAGCAGAACGCCGTTCCTCCCCATGCGGTACCGCCACAGCCGACCGCCCCGCCACCCGCACCGAGTGCGCCACCGCAAACACCTACCGGTCCTACGCCTCCACCGTCGTCGGGGTTCCAGATTCCATCTGCCGCCCCGTTGTCCGGTTCGGACCTCTTCCGGCCGCATGTGACGCCGTCGGAGGAGTCGGTCGATCAGTCGGCGGCCGGTTACGAGCCTCCCGCGCCTAAAGAGGTCACTCCGCCGTCGACGACCTCGATGTTCGCCACCCCGGCCGACACGACGGACTCGAACGACACGGTGTCCTCTTCCGAACCGGGCGAATCGGTGAGCGAACCGGGCCCCGCACCCGATGGCGAGAAATCCGACGATGCCGCCGCCGTGGAACCCCACGAGGAGGCCGACGACAACGATCGGGACACCGCAGCACAAACTCCCGAAGCCGCGACGGCGTCGACCGAACCCGAGGCCTCCGCGCCGACGACGGATTCACCTGCGGATACGCCGCAAACCGACTCTCCCGCCGAACACGCCACGTCCGGCCAGGCCGACCAGGAGGCGGTCCAGGTGCAAGCGGAGTCCGCGCCGGTGGAAGTGGCTAAAGAAGACCCCATGTGGGACGACGGCGAGGACGACGGAATTCCAACCGACAACCTGGATGACGAGTCCGCCGATCTCATTGCCAGCCTTGGCAGCGATGTCGAAGGGGAGTCGCTGGAACTCTCCTCAGCAGAGCAGCGGGACAATACGTCCGCGACGTTGACCGAGGCGACGGACGAATCCGCCACCACCGCTGCCGACGAGGCACCCGCATCCGAGACGACACCGGAATCCGACGATCAACCGGCGGAGTCGGTCAGCGATGAGGCCCACGAAGGAAGCGCCGCTACCGCAGGCGACGCCGAAACGGCTCCGGAGACGACCGCAGCGGTGGCCGAAGACGAGTCGTCACCGACGGCTGGGGAGGCGGAGAACGAATCCGCCGAATCCGAAGCGCACTCGGTTGCGACGACGACCGACGAGTCGACCGTAGAGGAACGGTCGTCCACCCACGACGAGGCCGCGGAAACCTCTTCGGACGCACCTGTCGAGTCGGAAGCGTCCGAACCCGACCCGACAGACGACGACACCGCGTCTCCGACCGAAGCAGACGTCGACGCGACCGAGCCGCCCAATGAAAGTGATTCGGCGCAGGAGGTCCCTGCCGTTCCCGAATCGGCCGCTGCAGAGCAGGCCCAGGTGGAGACCGATGAGGTAACCACGGCCGACGACGCCGACTCACCCGACGAAGCGGGGCCGGAATCCGAGGCGACGCAGGAGGCGGACGTTCCGCCACCACCAGCACTGCAGTTGGAGATTCCGCTGCCGTCCCAGAAATCCGCCACGCCAAACCGCGATTAGCACGTCGGCGAATCCTGGGAGAACGTACGGTCGTCGGCCCATAGTCGGAACGAGAATCGGTCGACGACCGGAAAAGCCGCCGCTCCACCGCCGATAATCAGCGGTTGTCCGAGTATGAAATCCATACTCTGAATTGTTTCCCGGATTCGTGAAACTGTTCAACGAGCGTGCAAACTCGATTCGTCTGTTCTGAGAATATCGTCGAACACTGTTTTATTGCTTCATCGCGACGGGCTTCCTCACCGAGGAGAAATCCGATTATCCGCCGTTCGCCTGAATTTTTGTTAGCATCAGGTGATGAACAGCTCCGATGAAAAATCGTTGACTTTTAAGATCGGACATGATGAGTTGGTGATCCGGCAGCGGTACGAGGCGCTGAGCATTGCCAACGATATTATGATCGGACTCTGGTTCGTCATCGGGAGTATCATGTTCCTCTCTCCTTCGTTGGCGGAACCGGCGGTATGGCTGTTCATCCTCGGATCCACCCAGATGCTGATTCGTCCCGTCATTCGTTTGACACGACACCTCCATTTGCAGAGATTCCATCCGGGAAGGTCGTCCGTCGTCGAGTCGCCGCGCGATTTTTAAATCATGGCCTGCCCCGCCCTATAAAATTGACGGGACGTCGTCTCGCGCCTCCACATGATTCGACGTGTGCAACGTTCATGCTTTTAGCAGCACACATTTGCCATACGGTGACAATTGTTGCCGACGCGCGAAAATTGATTTTATGAATTTATTGCACGTTTATTGGGAAGAGCCTCCCCCGTTTCACTCCACTTTCATAATGAGGCGATGAAGGTTATCTCTGCCAAGCGGCACCACGCGCTGTCGTTGACCCGCGAGCATGTGCGCAATTCCTTCATTGCGGTACCGCTCGTCTCCATCGTCGCGGCGGCCGCCCTGGCAGGCGCGGCGTGGTGGATCGATGACGCTCTCAGCGGCTCACTGCACGGGCGCGGGGTCGAATCGTTCTTTATCGCCTTGGCGGGACCTGCCGAAACCATGGTGAACTCCGTATCGTCCGCCATGCTCACATTCGTCGGCGTCGTCTTTTCGATCTCCCTGGTCGCACTTCAGATGGCGGCGAACTCCTTCTCGCAACGTGTACTGCTCCTGTACATCCGTTCACGAGTCACCAAGGCCGCCTTGTCGATCTTCCTCGGCACGTTCGTATACTCCATGATCGCGACCCTCCAGTTCACGAACTACGACAAGGACTCCCCCAACACCACCGTTCCCGTGGTCGCTTCGGGACTTACCGTCGTTCTGGTCTTTACCAGCCTGGTTCTGTTCATTGTGTACGTCAACTCCACCATCCGGCTCCTCCGCCTGTCGGTCATCATCGACGTCGTGGCACACGAATCGTTGACAACCATGCGATTCCTGCGCCGTGACCGTGAGGAAGCGGTCGATCGACCTCGCCCTGAATTCGACGACAGTCCCATCGAGCTGATTCATACGGGAAAGTCGGGCGCGCTGCAGGATATGAACGTCGGCCGCCTCGTCCGCTACGCTCGGCGCCGCGACGTCGTCATCGAATTGATTCCCCGAGTCGGGGACTTTCTGACCAGCGGCACCCCCGTCGCCCGAGTCTACGGTGGGACGTTCTCCGCCCACCGGCTCGGAAAATGCCTCACCACCGGCACCGATCGATCCGACTACCAAGACCTTGGTTTCGGACTACGTCAACTGGTCGACATCGCCGCTAAAGCACTGTCTCCGGCCGTCAACGACCCCACATCCGCCGTTCAAGTCATCGATCGTGTTCAGGAGATCATCGGTCATCTCGCCGTCACTCCGATAGACGAGGTCGCCTTCTGCGACGGCGACGGCGCGGTACGCCTCTTGGTCAACCATCACAGATGGACGGCCCTCGTCGAACTCGCCTTTACGGAAATCCGCACCTACGGAGCATCATCACCACAGGTCACCCGACGCCTCACCGCGGCCCTCAACGACCTGATACGGATGTGCCCCACCGATCGACGGGAAGCCCTGCACCACCAACTCGCCCTGCTGCGGGCAGACGTCAACACCGCCATGCCCACGACAGCGGACTCCGCCTATGCGCTGACCCCCGACCGGCAGGGCATCGGCTGACCCGTCGACGTGGGCAGCGACGGACGTTCCACCCGGCCTCTGCGCCTCCAGCGCCACCCGGCCTCGGCAATAACCGTGCCAAAACCACCGAAGTATGAGGGAATAGGCAGCATGAGCGACAACCACGACGAGCACCTGGATGCGGGCCAAGACTTCACTGACAAGAGACCCCACCGGGTCGGCCCCACGCCGCAGGGCAAGCCGGAATCGAAGCCGTACACCCATCCCGCCGCCGGGTGGGGAGCGGCCAAAGCAGTGACCCGCTTTATCGCAAAACAAGGCGACATCGTCGACGGTCCCCGCGCGATCTTTAAGATGAACCACGAAAACGGTGGCTTCGACTGCCCCGGATGCGCGTGGCCCGACAGCCTTAAAGGCATCCACCTCGACATCTGTGAAAACGGCATCAAACACGTCAGTTGGGAATTGACCAAAAAACGCGTCGATCGCGCGTTCTTCGCCAAGCATTCCGTATCGGAATTGGCGCGATGGAGCGACTTCGACCTGGAAAACCAGGGTCGTCTCACCGAACCGCTGGTGTATAACCCTGATACAGACCATTACGTCCCCATCACCTGGGACGATGCCTTCCAGCTGTTCGGCGATGTCGTCCAGAGTCTCGACTCCCCCGATCAGGCGGCGTTCTACACTTCCGGACGCCTGGGAAACGAGGCCACGTTCCTCTACCAGCTGATGGCACGCGAACTGGGCACCAACAATCTGCCCGATTGCTCCAACATGTGCCACGAAGCCAGTGGTCGGGCTCTACAGGCCTCGATAGGAACCGGGAAAGGAACCGTCGACCTCAAGGATTGGGAGGAGGCCGACGCCCTGTTCATCCTCGGCGTCAACGTGGCCTCCAACGCGCCACGCATGCTGACGTCGCTGGTCGAGGCCAATAAGCGCGGAGCCGAGATCGTACACGTCAACCCCCTTATCGAATCGGCGGCGAGGAAAGCGATCATCCCCCACGAATTCCTCGCGATGGGGACCTTCCACTCCACACCGACCAGCAGTCTCAACCTACAACCGCGCACCGGTGGGGACATGGCGCTGATGCGGGGCATCGCCAAGACCCTCCTCGAATGGTCCACCGACGACCCGAAGGCCGTCGACCGGGAATTCATCGAACGCTATACCACCGGCTTCCACCGGTACCGAAAACTGTGCGAATCGACTCCGTGGCACGACATCGAAGAGCAGTCCGGTCTGTCGCACGACGACATCGTCTCCGCCGCCACCGTCTATCGCAACGCCGACCGCAGCATCATCAGCTGGTGTCTGGGCGTGACGCAGCACGATCACGGCGTGGACACCATTCGCGAGATCATGAACGTACTCCTCCTACGCGGCAATCTCGGGCGAGAGGGAACCGGTCCCTGTCCCGTACGTGGACACAGCAATGTGCAGGGCAACCGAACCTGCGGTATCGACCATCGTCCAGACCAGGCGTTTCTCGATCGCCTCGCCGACGTCTGCGGAATCGACCCTCCCCGAGAATGGGGAATGGACACCGTCGACACGATCAAAGCGATGCACAACGGCGATGTCAGCGTATTCGTCGGCATGGGCGGGAACTTCGCGCTCGCGGCTCCCGACACGCCTTATACGTATGAAGCGCTACGACAATGCGAGCTCACCGTTCAGGTGAGCACCAAACTCAATCGCAGTCACCTGGTGCACGGCAAACGAGCCCTGATCCTGCCATGCCTGGGGCGAACGGAAAAAGACGTTCAGAACGCGGGGGTTCAAGCTACGACGGTCGAAGATTCGATGAGCATGGTTCACCGGTCGGTGGGAATGAAGGACCCCGGTTCGCCACATCTACGTTCCGAGCCGGCCATCATCGCCGGTCTGAGCCGTGCCGCTTTGCCGAACAGCTCCACACCGTGGTCGTGGTACGTCGACGACTACGACCGTATCCGCGACACCATGTCGCGGGTGATCGACGGATTCGAGGACTTTAACCGCCGCGTACGACGCCCACTCGGATTCCGAATTAAACAACCGGCTCGTGAACTGGTGTTTCTCACTCCTTCGGGCAAAGCCGAGTTCTCTACGGCCACACTGCCGAACGTCGTACCCGACGCCGGAATGCTCTCGCTGGGAACCATGCGTTCCCACGACCAGTGGAATACCACGATCTACTCCGATAACGACCGGTATCGCGGCATCACGAACCTGCGCACCCTGGTTTTCATGAACGAGGCGGACATGCGCGAGCGCGGTTTGAGCAAGTTCGATCCCGTCGATATCACGAGTACGGCCAAGGACGGTTCGCATCGCGTCCTGCGGGACTTTCTCGCCGTCCCCTACGACATTCCGCCCGGATGCGCCGCCGGGTACATGCCGGAGATGAACGTGCTCTGTGCGCTCGACGATTACAGTAGGCAAAGCGACCAGCCGATTATGAAACACTTGAAGGTCACCGTCAACGCCGCGAGCTCTCCGTAGTCATGGTCCCGAGGCGACCGTCTGTGGGTGGACCACCGGGCTCAGGTCTCCGCCGAACCGCGATTAATTCGCACCTCGCCCGTCGATAACGCCGGTGGGAAATTTGCGCAAAATCCCCCATAATCGCTGGAACCGCTCCAAGCTGGATACAAAACCGGGTAGCCGACTACGGGGGCGTATTCCGCCGCTCGTCATCGGGTACCGCTTTGAGGCTGAGGAGTTGACTTCACATGCCCGAACGGCGCGTCACAGTGACGACCGAGGTGGGAATCCAGGCTCGACCGGCCACGAATTTCGTCGATACGGCCGCCGAATCCTCGGCTCCGATCTACCTTGCCAAGGGTTCGGGGGAGCCGGTCGAAGCGAAATCCATCCTGCAGGTTCTCGTTCTCGACGTACGCCAGGGAGACGAGGTCGTCATCACCGGCGACGATGAGAAAACACTGGACAAGCTCGTCGCCTTGGTGACCGGCGAACAGGGCGACGACACCGCCTCCGCCACCGACGACACCTCGCGCTCACGTGACCTTGGCGACGACGAACGCGATTAGCGCACCAGGGGGCTCTCTCTGAGCGCTACGGTCGACACGTGGAGCAGATGAAACGCCCCCGAGTGGGCCATATTGAATTCCTCAACTGTCTACCCATCTATTGGGGTCTGGCCCGAACGGGAGCCCTGGTGGACGTGGAACTGCACAAAGACACCCCTGATCGGCTGAACGAAAAGCTCGTCTCGGGCGAACTCGACGTCGGACCCATCAGCGTGGTCGAGTATCTGCGTCACCGCGATCGTCTGCGGCTCATCCCCGACATCGCCGTTGCCGCCGACGGTGCGGTTCTCTCGGTCAATCTCGTGACCAAGCGCCCCCTCGCCGAACTTCCCTCTCAGCCGGACATCGCCTTGGCCGCCACCTCCCGAACCGGGGTGGCCCTGGCTCGTCTGTTGTTGGAACAGCGGTACGACCGCCGACCTCGCTATCGGCATGCGTCTCCGGTACTCCACGAGGCCATGGACGACGTCGACGGTGCCGTGTTGATCGGAGACGAGGCCCTGCGGGTTCACCATTCTCCCGGCACGCTGCACGTCACCGACCTGGCCGCCGCGTGGAAGGAGTGGACCGGCCAGGCCATGGTCTTCGCCGTCTGGGCGGCTCGCGACGACTACGCGCAGGACAACCCGGACACCGTCGCAGGACTGCACAAGGCGTTCCGGGAATCGATCGCGATTTGCGAATCGGAGATGGAAACCGTCGTGGCCTCAGCGGCTCGCTGGGAGCCGTTCGCTCCGGAGGCACTGGCCGAGTACTTCGAACACCTCCAGTTCAACCTGAGTGACGACCATGTGAAGGGCCTGGTGGAGTTCTCACGTCGCGCGGAGGAATACACGGGAGTGAGACCATTGGAACACCCGCGGTTCATTGAACCTACGCCTGGAATGCCTTAGTGTGCTTAAGGTAAGCCTAATTTGACCGAGCCCATTGCCCACAAACAGGGGCTCGACCACCACCTCGACGATGAGCACCGGACCGGAGACGACCCCGACCGGCAGGAGAAATCAATATGAGCGTCACCATTACCAAGTCGAAGAAAAAGCGCCCCAGCTGGCACAAACTGAACGTCAGCCGGATTCGCCACCTCACAGCCGACTCGGTCGAAGTGACTCTCCACGTTCCCGAAGAGCTGCGTCCGGCGTTCGCCTTCCAGTCCGGGCAGCACCTGACCTTCCAGCGTCTGGCTCCGGACGGTACCGAGATCCGCCGCTCCTACTCCATCGCCTCCACCCCGGCCGAATTGGAACGTGACGGATCACTGCGCATGGGAATCAAATCCATCCCCACCGGTTCGTTCTCCAACTTCGCCAACCGGCAATTGACCGAAGGCGAGACTCTAGAGGTCATGCCGCCGATGGGGCATTTCACGACGGACTTCGAGAGTGGGAAACACTACGCCTCGGTCGTGGCCGGATCGGGAATCACCCCGATCATCTCCATCGCCACCACCGCGCTGGAGACGGGCGCGACGGTCACGCTGCTGTACTCCAACCGCAGCGCCGAGACGGTCATGTACGACGCCGAGCTCCGCGAACTCAAGGAGACCTTCGGCGACCGTCTACGCCTCCACCACATCCGCACCCGCGAGGAAACCGACCACCCGCTGCTGTCGGGGCGTCTCACCCCCGATCGGATGCGCGACATCTTCCGCGAAAAACTCATCGACCCCGACGGCATCGACGAATGGTTCCTCTGCGGCCCCTATGAACTCGTGCTGGGAGTCAAGGAGGTCATCGAAGAGACGCGGTCGGCAGAGATCCACACCGAGCTGTACTACGTCGATTAGCGGGGTTACCCTCGAGAGCATGGCTCACTCTGACGATATTCTCGCTCGCGCCGCCGACGGCGATCGCATCTCCGACGACGAAGCGCTTCACCTCTACACCGAGGCTCCCTTCCACGCGCTCGCGGAAGCCGCCAACCACGCACGGCAGCGCATCATCGGCGACAATATCGTCACCTACATCATCGATCGCAACATCAACTACACCAACGTGTGTACGACCGCGTGCAAGTTCTGCGCCTTCTACCGAGCCCCGAAACACTCCGAGGGCTGGACGCACGACAACGCCGAGGTACTCCGGCGCTGCGGTGAGGCCGTCGATCTCGGCGCCACCCAGGTGATGCTGCAGGGCGGCCACCACCCGGACTTCGGCGTGGAGTACTACGAGGAACTGTTCTCCACGGTCAAGGAGCACTATCCCGAACTGGTCATCCACTCCATCGGCCCCAGCGAGATCGACCACATGTCACGCGTCAGCGACATCGCCGTCGACGAGGTCATCCGGCGCATCAAAGCCGCCGGACTGGACTCGGTGGCCGGGGCCGGGGCCGAAATGCTCCCCGAACGCCCCCGCACGGCGATAGCGCCGCTCAAGGAAAGCGGTCGCCGTTGGCTGGAGATCATGGAGGTCGCCCACAACCACGGACTGCGGTCGACCGCCACCATGATGATGGGAACCGGGGAGACGGCCGCCGAGCGCATCGAACACCTCAGCCTCATCCGTGACGTCCAGGATCGGACCGGCGGTTTCCGTTCCTTTATCCCTTGGACCTATCAGCCGGAGAACAACCACCTCAAGGGACGCACTCAGGCGACGGCCCTGGAATACCTCCGTCTGCTCGCCGTCGCCCGGCTGTACTTCCACAACATCGTTCACCTGCAGTCGTCCTGGCTGACGGTCGGCAAGGCCGCCGGGCAGCTCAGCCTGCACCTCGGCGTGGACGACCTCGGATCGATCATGTTGGAGGAGAACGTCATCTCCTCCGCCGGAGCGCGGAACCAGTCCAAACTGGGCGAGCTGGTCAATCTCATCCGTACCGGGGATCGGATACCGGCGCAACGCAATACGACCTATGAGCGTCTCGCCGTGCACTGGACGCCCGAGGACGACCCGTCCGACGAGCGGGTGCGTTCGCACTACTCCACCATCGTGGCCGACCTGCAGCAGGTCTAAAGCTCTAAAGCGTCGTCGTGGGCCGCCGCATTCGGTTCACACTCCGGATTCGGCGACCCAGGCACGCTTGACCACCGGCTCTTCGTACGTTTCGCGGCAGGCTTCCACGAATCGGTCGATCAGCATTTCGGGCGGAACGTCGCTGAGGTAATACGCCCGCATCCGTTGTCGCTCTTCTGCCTTGGTGTCGTAGTGCATGAGTTCGTCGAGAACTTCGTCTATATTGGACAGATCCGACCGCAGGAGGTACGACGCTCGCGAGATGGGGAACTCATCAACGTAATCCGCACCGAAACCGCGCGGATCGGTCATGGCGAACGGTCGGCCGGAGTAGAGCCAATCCGAGGCCGTCCCGCTGATGTCGGTGATCGCGACATCAGCGGCGTTGATGCAGTCGATCAATCCCATGTCGATTTCAGCGGCGGCACCGAACCGATGGATTCGATCGCTTTTATCCTGGTCGTCGGCCAAGATCCGCTGCACCTGTGCGACCGCCCGTGAGTAGTTCGGGTTGGCTTTGGTGTACGGGTGCGAGCGAAACACGACGTTCGCATTCCGTCGCAACAACGCGGCCACGATCCGATGTGCTTGGGCCAACGACGAATAGTCGGCCTCCGAGTTCAATCCGGCCCACGTCGGGGCGTACAGAACGGTCGGCCGGCTCGATTCGCCACCGTCTCGGCTGCGACGGTCATCCGTATCGACCGCGTGCAACTGTGGACGACCGATAATGCGGAACTTGTAGTGGGGAATGTCGACGCCGTGCCTGTGGTAGCGATCGACGCCGCCTTGGCCCGCTACGAATACCCGGTCGTACATCAACGAGACCGCCGAGCGGCTGATCGCCTTGTCCGAATCACCGTGCATGAGCTGTATATGCATCCGGTCGCCGTTCTTGACCACCTGAGTGTTCTTGATGGCGTGATTGCAGTAAAAACACGCCCGTACCGAATCCAGCATCAAACGATCCAGAATCGATTGGGCCGGGGCGAAAACGATCGGCCTATCCGTTTCACGCGCGATGGCGTTGAACAGATAGGGCTCGCGGACGACTATGAGGAACGGGTCGGGAATCGCGTCGAAATAAGGCAACCACATCTTCAATTGATATTGAGAACCGGGTGTGCCCGCGAAATGGATGATGAATCGCGGCCGCAACCGCTCGACCGCCTCAACGACCTCGTAATCGACCGGATGTGGATCGTTCCGACGCCGCCACAAGCCGATAAGGCCCTGGTAGAAAGCAAAGGACACGACCAGAATCGTGATTGCCGATACGAACAGATCGATCGCGCCCTGCCATCGCCCGTCCGGGACAAAGGCGGCTACCGTGACGAGAACGAGCACGGAATTGCCCATTTTGGTGATCCTGCGACGGCTGACCCAACGACCGGATTGAGAGCGGCGCACATCGAGATTGTCGGCCTCCAAATAGCCGATGTTGAGCGCGCGACGCACGTACCCGCTCAATGCCACGAACGCAATGCACAGGAAGACCGCGACAAGCAGAATCCGGTCCGGCTCCAGCCGCCACACCTGTACCGCCACGGCCGATAGGCTCAGCAGGCGGGTGCTCATATAGGCGGCGATGTTGCGGCGGCACCGATACCAGACGAATCCCAGGACGCCCAGCGCGAGAACAAGCCCGATATAGCTGTGCGGAACCACGAGGGCGAAGGCGACGGCCACGACCGCTCCCAGGCTCACCCCCAGGCGAACCAATCGACGCAATTGAGCCTTCACGGTCACATCTCCGTTGACAGGCGACCGTGACCGCGAGCGCCCTTCCCGTCGCTCCAGAGGGTCTGTTCATGTGCCCACGGCACCGTGCCGCCACTCAACGCCGTTCCTGCCATTGCCCTCACACTCCCATTACTGGGACACACTCGACACCAAAGAATATCCTTTGATTCTAAATGCCGGCGTTGGCTGCGGTGGCATCCTTGACCACCGGCGTGGCGTAGGTTGACCGCACTGTATCCACAAAGGAGGATATGAGTTCCTCGGGTTTGATGTCGCTCAGATAATGTGAACGAATCCGTTCCCGCTGAGGTTTCTTACTGTCGGTATCGAGCAGTTCGTCGAGTACCTCTTCCAGGTTCGACAGGTCGTGCCGGAGGAGATAGGAGGCCCGTGAAATCGGGAATTCGATCTCGTACTCGTCTTCGAATCCTTGCGGGTCGGTCATGGCGAACGGTTTCGCGGAGTACAGCCAGTCGGAGGCCGTACCCGATACGTCGCTGACGGCGACGTCGGCCAGGTTGATGCACTCGGCGAGAGTCAAATCCGTTTCGGCGGCGGCACCGTATCGATGGTTTTTTCCCGTTTGAGCGGCGTCGTCCGCCAGTTTGCGTTGGATGTTGTCGCGAATGCGTCCGTAGGCCGCGTTCGATCCGGTGTAAGGGTGCGTACGGAACATGATGTCGACGTCGCGACGCAACAGGCTGTCGACGATGTCCTCGGCTTGGGACAGTGAGGAGTAGTCGACCGTGGAATTCATACCGGCCCAGGTCGGGGTGTACAGCACGACCGGGCGTTCGCCGGTGGCGCGGAACCGTTCCCCGATCTCGATCTCGTGTAGCTGCGGACGCCCGATGATGCGGAACTTGTAGTTCGGGATGTCCACGCCGTGCTGGTGATAACGATCGACTCCCGCTTGTCCCGCCACATAGACCTGGTCGTACATGAGAGCAAGAGCGGAACGGCTGATCGCCTTGTCGGAGTCACCGTGCATGAGTTGCACATGAATGCAGTCACCGTTACGGATGAGGTGAGCGTTCTTGACCGCGTGATTCGAATAAAAGCAGGCGCGGACCGTCTCGGGAAGCAATTGCTCCAATACCGCCTGGCGGGGCGCGTACACGATGGGAGTGTCGGTGATCTCGGCGGTGCCCTCCAGTAGATGGGCATCGCGAACCACGATCAAGTACGGATCGGGCACCTCGTCGAAGAACGGGAGCCACATGTTGATGTGATACTGCGAGCCCGGCATTCCCGCGAAGTGAAAGATGAATCGCGGCTGCAGCCGTTCCACCGCCTCCATGACATCCGCATCGACCACGTGGGCATCATTGCGGCGCTTAACTATTGAATCAAGGACCCGGAGGCCGATGACCCCGAGCACGGTAGCGGTGCCGGCCAACATTACGATGTCGACGCCCAGCTGCGCCCATCCGTCGGGAATAAAGGCGACCAAGACAAGCGTGGTACCCAGTGCGTTGGTTGCCTTGGTAGCGACTTTGGGAGCGGTGAGCCGCCGAAACAGTGAGCGGTGCACCTCCAAGTTGTAGGTCGCGAGGTAATCGAAGGCCAGTCCTCGCTTGATGTAGTTCCCGATGGCGAGGGTTCCGGCAAAGGCGAGAGCAGAGGCGAAATAGGCGTACCGGTCCGGTTGGATCATCCAGATGTTACCGACGACGGCCCCCACGCCCATCATGCGAGGCGCTATGAAAGCAGTAAAGTTACTAGTCGACCGGTACCAGGCAAACCCCAAAACCAGTGCCGCGAAATAGACCGCCAGAAGCGACTCGGGATATACAAAGGCACTGACGAGAGCGAGTAGCCCCAGTATATTCACCGCACTACGCAGCACTTTATTCAACTTTGCCTTCATTGACCTCAACTTTCAGGATGGACCATCGCACCGAGCCGGCGAAGTTCGCGTATTACCGGTGTCTCGCTCCCCGCGCACCGCGGCGGTGAACCGTGGGTACTGACGCAGGTACACACCAATGGATGGATCGCTTAAATCTTTCTGTATGGTACGTAAACGCGAGTGATGACCACAAATTTAGCCGATCGGTCTGTGAGTAGGCTTACGAGCGCCAATTCATGCCGCCACGACCGTACAACCCGGATGGATGTTCCGTCTCACCTCGCCACATAGGTGACAGTCATTGGCTTTCACGGATTCCGGTCCGTCACCCAATCCCGTAGCGCACCGTCCAAGTCGTCGTCTTGGCGTGGCAAGCGCAGAATCGTATCGGCCATGACCATGTCGATGGGGCGGGTGACCTTGAAGTTCGTCTCCTCCCCCGCCACCACGGAAACATCGACGTCCGGCAGATATCGGTGTACGACCGAGCAATCGTCGGTGACTTGAAAATCAGGATCGTCTCGAGCTCCGTCGAACGCCCGCGACAGAACGTCGAGACGGAACCCTTGCGGAGTCTGCACCCGCCGCAGGCGGCTGCGTTCGGGCACCGACTCCAGAATCTCCTCACCCTCGACGTCGGTCGTAGTGGTAATCATCGTGTCGGCGGCGCCAATGGCCACGTCGACCGCTGAATACGCCTCCAAACGGTCGACGACGTCACCTATCAATCGTTGCGAGACGAGAGGCCGCGCGGCATCGTGAATGAGAACTTTGCGCGCCCCGTCGTGCCGGGCGTTCAGATATCGCAAAGCGGCGGCCGTACTGTCGCTCCGATCCCGACCACCCGCAATGATCTCCGGTTTTACCGCGAGATCACTTGAACGCAACGTCCGCTCCGCCTGAGCGTGGAACTCCGCCGCCATCACCACGAGGACCTCGTCCACCATGTCGTGCTCGGCAAAGGCTCCGACGGACCGCTCCAGCAGGGTTTTCCCCGCGACCTCCATCAGCTGCTTGGGGACCTCGCCCGCGATACGCCTGCCGATCCCTCCCGCCAAGACCACCGCCGTCACCGTCGCTGGATACCGCTTGAGCATGATTGACCACCGTCCAAATGTCGTCCCGTATCGCTCGAGGTGGAGCGCGCTCGCACCGAGGCGGCACACCTCAACTCCCCGTTGTGAAACCACTCACTAAAAAGGGTCGAGCCATGCTGCATATTACCGTTTTACCTACAAATTCAACCGGAATTAACTGAGGTAATATCGTGGCACTGTAGCCGGCGCGATCCACGAACCTCGTCGACGGCCGGTGGATCGGCGTTTCCCATCGAATTGCGGCGCTATCGCAGCACATTGTTACCGGAAGTAAGGATATTACATGTCACTAAACATCGTCATTCTGGCCGCCGGGGTCGGCTCTCGCCTCGGCAAGCCACACCCCAAGTCCCTAACACAGCTCAATACCGGTGAAACCATCATGGGACGCTCACTCCGGCTACTCACGTCCCGCTTCTCCCGCGTCACTCCGCAACTCGTCGTGGGCTTCAAAAAGGAAGTCATCATGGAAGAGGTTCCGGACGTCGGATTTATTTACAACCAGAACTACGGTGACACCAATACTTCGAAATCCCTCTTGAAAGCCTTGGAAACCTTGGGTCCCGGCGGAGTTCTGTGGCTCAACGGCGACGTGGTCTTCGAACCTCAGGTTCTCGACGCCTTGCTTCCCCACATTGCCACCGACCGCTCCTTCATCAGTGTCAACACCGCGTCGGTCAGTGATGAAGAGGTGAAGTACACCCTCGGTCCCGACGGCTACATCAACCAATTGTCCAAGAAGGTGGAAAACGGCCTCGGTGAAGCGGTGGGCATCAACTACATCTCGGCCGACGACCGGATTCGCCTCACCCAGCGCCTGCAGGAAGTCGACGACCAGGACTATTTCGAGCGCGGAGTGGAACTGGCGATCGAAAAGGACGGCCTACAGTTCGAGGCCATCGACATTTCCGCCCACAGCGTGATCGAAGTCGATTTCGCCGAGGACCTCGACGACGTCAACCAGCACTTCAACTAAGTCCACGACGGGCGACTCATGTCGCGCTTCGAATCGTGCAGTTTGACCGATCCGACGTTCGCCTGAACGCCGGTTCCGACTCTCAGCGCGCGGTCGATGCATCGACCGCGATCGGAACCGGCCGGGCGTCCTACCGGCGCGCCGGTTGAATCACCGTCTCCACTTCCCCAAGAGCGATCGTCGCTCCTTGCGGACCGGGTGCCGTGGCCGTCAGACGCACCTCGTCACCGTCCTCCAGATAGATCCTGGGCTCATTGCCCACCCGGAGCGGTTCCTGACCCGCCCAGGTCATCTCCAGAAGCGTCCCGCACTGTTCGCGCACCGCGCCGGACACGGCACCGGAACCGAACAACGTTCCCGCCCGGACCGGTACGCCGTTACTCGTCAACTGGCTCATCAGCTGCGGAGGCGTCCAGTAATTGTCCCCGAACTGTGGACGCGACACCACCTGACCGTTGATTTCCAACGCCAGCTGAATGTCGTAGCCAAAGCGATCGGATTCCTTCAGGTGGCCGACGGCCTGTCCGTCCTGTGCGGGGGCCATGGAAATGGCCGCGTCCAGAGCCTCCAGCGGCGTCACCCACGCGCTCATGGAGGTGGCGAATCCCTTGGACGCCTGCGGTCCGGTGGCGATGTTCTCCTCGACGCTAAAGTCGCGGGCCGTCCAATCGTTCAAAAGGACCGCACCGAAGACATGGCCGGAAAAGTCGTCCGGGCTAAGGGTGACCCCCAGTCCCGATTCACCTCCGACGATGAACCCGACCTCGGCCTCCACATCAAGTGCCCGCGTCGGGCCGTACTGCACGACACCGGTCTGATCGCGCCGATACCCCATGGGTCGGGCCAATTCGAGCCCGGAGGGAAACACGCTGGACGCCCTTCCGCTGTAGCTCTGGGGTTGTGCCCTCCAACCGGCCGGAAGCACCTCCGCACCGCTGCGACGCAACCGCCCCATGTTCGCGGCGTGCGCTTCTGAGGAATTGAAATCCACAAAATCCGTGACCAGCAACGGCGAATGCATCGCCACCTCGGAAAGCGGATGCATCCAGGTTTCGGCGACCTCCTCCAGACTCGGCTCCGTGACCGCCTGTACCACCTGGGCACGGACCGTCTGCCACACCGACTTACCCATCATGAGGAAACGGTTGAGAGCGGGGTCTCGCAATGCCGTACAGGACGGGCAGGTTTGGCAATCGCCGGATTCTACCGCCTTGTGCAGGTCCAGAACGTAATCTCCGATTCGAGCCCCGATGTGCGGAGTCTCGTCCTCCGCGGTGGAAAAAACCCCGAGGGGAAGATTGTGGCTGTTGAACAGGCTCTCATCGGCGCCCTTTATCCAGCTGCTCATGTATTCTCGCTCCTTGTGTCAAACCTGTTGGCACTGGAATAACGAGCGAGGCAGGCGAGGGTGACTCCGGGCGGCCACCGATACGGCTCAGTTCGGGTCCTGGCGATGTTTCTGCAGAACGATGGCCCAAGCGATACCGGCGGCCAAGGCAATGATCCCGAACATGACCCGACCCCCGGTCGGAGTGGCGGTACTCAACAACGCCAATACCCCGAACACTCCGGTGATCCCGGCCAGAACCGACCGCAGGAGCGGGCCACGCAGCGGACCTCCCGAGAACAATTTCTCGCGCCACTGCGGGTCGTCCGCACTGACCTCCACCGGTCGCGACTTCCCCGATTCCTCCTCCGGGCCCCGTTTGTCACGCAGTTCCTGTGGAGTGACGGTCTCCTGATCCACATCCTGCGCCGCCTGACGAGCGCGCTTGGCCAGGTCGTCCATATCCAGACTCTCGGCCACGGCCGCGAGAGTCAGATGCGTTCGCTGTTCGTCCGGTGCCAGACGCACCGCATTCCACGCCGCGTCCAAAGCCGGTTGAGCCGCACCGGACTCCCGAACGATCAAGGCGTAATGCACATTGAGCATCCACGAATCCGGATTGGTGGTCAACAAGGTCTCGGCCGCCTGTTTCGCCTCGTCGCGGCGCTTCAGACGTGCGAGCGCGTAGCCGCGGGTGATCCAAGCACGTTCGTGCAATGGTTCAAAACTGAGGGCCGTGGACGCATAGGTCAACGCGCCCTCGGCGTCCTCCTCCGCCAACGCGAGGGACGCCGCCAAAGCGTTGGCATCGACGTGGAACGGTTCGACGGCCAGGGCGGATTCGATCTCGGTTTTCGCTTCCGGCAGTCGATCGAGGTCGTAAAAGACCTCGGCTCGTTGGGTGAATTCGTCGGCCGTCCGGCGGGTGGAATCGTCGTCCAAGGCACATCCTTATATCGGTCGAGGCCGCTCAGGCGCCGCGCGGCACGTCGCCTGGCAGAGAGCGCGGTCACGCTCAACGCCGGTGCGGGAGGCCGGTCGGCACGCGTTGCGTGGCCCCGCAACACCGAGTCGTATGACCTCCGCCCCGCTTCACGTCGTTGGCGCTCGCGACCCTGTTCACATCGTTACAAGTCGTCTATTGGGTGGGAAACGGGTCGTCACCCACGTCCGGCCAGTTTAGCGCGAGTCGGTTGTCCCGGTGGGAGGCCGGATGCCGTACAGCAGCGCGGTGGAGGTGGCGGCCACACCTTCCCCACGTCCGGTGAAACCGAGACCGTCGGTCGTGGTGGCCGACAAGCGTACCGGCGCGTGAAGTATCCCGCTCATCGCGGATTCGGCTTCATGGCGTCGCGGGGCGATTTTGGGGCGCTTGCCAATGATCTGGATGCTGACGTTGACGATGCGCCATTCCGTCTGTTCCAGTCGTCGCAGCGTTTCACGCAACAGTTCGGCACCGGTGGCATTGGCCCATTCCGGCCGAGAGGTGCCGAAATTGCTACCGAGATCACCCAGTCCTGACGCACTCAGTAGTGCGTCGCATACCGAGTGTGCGGCCACGTCTCCATCGGAGTGCCCCGCCAGCCCGGGGGAGTCGGGCCATTCCAGACAGGCGAGACGACAGGGAGCATCCACATCGAAGCGATGGACGTCACTACCGTGCCCGATCACCAGTGCGGGCGGAGGAGGGACACTCGCGCCGGCCCTTGGTGTATTCGAATCGTCGTGGATTGCGGATGCGGTCTGTTCGTCGTTCACATCCGAAACGTAGCAGTCGCCTTAGCGAATGTGAGTCTCGGCGACCAGAATCTTGTCCATGATGACTTCGGCCTTGTCTTTATCGCATTGTTCGGCGAGTGCGATTTCTCCCACGAGGATTTCGCGCGCCTTGGTCAACATGCGCTTTTCCCCGGCGGACAGGCCACGATCTTGCTCTCGACGCCAGAGGTCACGAACGACTTCGGCTATTTTCAGCGGGGAACCGGAGGCGACTTTTTCGACGTTGGCCTTGTACCGGCGCGACCAGTTTGACGGTTCTTCAGTGAAAGGCTCACGAAGTACATCGAACACTTCGGTGAGTCCATCGCTGCCGACGACCTCGCGGACGCCGACCATCTCCACATTGTTCGCGGGAACCTTAACCGTGAGATCCCCTTGCTCGACTCGTAGTACGAGATATTCCTGTTGCACGCCTTTTATGACGCGTGTTTCAACAGCCTCAATCAAAGCAGCCCCATGATGGGGATATACAACGGTTTCACCAACACTAAAACCCATAGGATTGAAACCCCTTTCGCTGTGTCTAGCCTAACACGCGGGGACGGTTGGCCCCGAACGCTGATGACAGCTGACGCCCTGTTCAAATGGTATGTGATTGATTACTCTACGGCAGAAGAGCATGTATGAACCGATGAAACCTTGAAATGAGTGATCTTCGCACGCCCGTAAAGTAGTGGTCGCCACTCCATTTTCACCAGGTTGGTTCAGGCCGACTCACGACGTCCTTTAGGCTACGGGTAGTGCCTAAATTCCAAGGAGGAACCGACGGTGGCATCCGGAAACTTCAATCGCCGTCTCATGGGACGGACGGCAGCCCTTGCGATCGCTGCTGCTGCCGGCATCGGCCTGTCAGCATGCGGAGCGGGACTCAACTCCCAAACTGAAATCAAGCAGAGTGCCGTTGCGGGCATCAACGCGGATGCCGGCCCGGTCTCCCTACGTGACTTGCAGGTCGAATTCGACTCCCCCGAGGGCTACGCGGAAGGCGACAACGCCGCACTCCGCGTGTGGCTCGGAATCGGCCCCGACTCCACCGCCACTCTTACCGACGTCACGACCGACGCGGCCGACGACGTCACGTTCGTCTCCGCCGACGCGGCCGAGCCCGAACCGGAACAACCGGAAGAGGAGCCCGCCGACGAAACCGAAGGTGAAGGCGAAGAAGACGGCGAAACGGCCGACGAAGAGCAAGGCGACGGCGAGACCGCCGACGACGCAGCCGAAAACGACGCCAACGAAGGCACCGACCAAGAGGACGCCGAGGACGGCACCCAGGAAGGTGAAGACGCCGAAGGCGACGTTGACACAACCGAAGAGGATGCCGAAGGCACCGAGGACGAACAAATCACCGGCGGTGACATTGACATCACCCTCGAGAAGAACGGTTTCGTCCGTCTCGACAAGAACAGCCTCGAAGGCGACCAAACGCCCGGCTACCTACAGCTGGAAGGCCTCAACGAATCACTGGCGTCCGGACAAGATGTGGAGGTCACCTTCACCTTCGACATCACCACCACCGACCGCGACGGTGAGACCTCCGAAAGCACCGAGACGATCACGCTCAACCTCCCGGTAGGACAGGCCACTCAACAAGAAGAAGCCGAGCACGTCGAAGCCCCGGGGATGGGTGGACATTAGGTGAGGTGACCGCTCAGCTTGCCCCAGGCACTCCATCTTTGCGCTGTGGGGGCCTCTTGCGGCCATGAGGCCGCTGCGAGTCCTCCTCGCGCAAATCTGAAGCACCTGGAACAACCTGAGCTCTTCTCCAGCTCTACCGCCGCTGCACACGCGCTTCGCGCGTTGTTAGCGGCTCGCCAGTTGGTATATCCGTGGGAACCGTGCAGTGGTTGAGCTCTTTAGGGATCACAGGCAGCACTACCGCCGTGGGACACGCGCTGCGCGCGTAGTTAGCAGCTCGCCAGTTGGCTCGTCCCTGAGGATGGAGTGACGGCAACGCTCTATAGGGATCACAGGCAGCACTACCGCTTCTGCGTTCCGCAGGAAACTCGCTGGCTTTATGGCGCATGTTCAGTTCTGATGGCTGTTGATCACGTAACTTGATTTCTTGGACCCCGGCTTAGGCCGGGGTCCAATTTTGTGTTTGTGGAGCTGACACCGTTGGACGGGTCGCGCTGTTTTAGAGCGCCAGCGGCCACCGGCGATCGATATCGGCGTCACGGCCCTTCGACCGCAGCCAGGCTTCGAAGCGTTCTTTATCCGCCGCATACCATTCCTTCTGCGCCGCACACAGTTCCGCCGCGTCCATAGCGGCCAGATCCGCGAACCGTTCTCCCAGAATCCGTGCCAATGCCACCGAAGCACGGGCATCGGCCAACGCGGAATGGGCGTCGGACAGTTCGACGCGGTAATGGGCGGCGACGATGTCGAGCTTGCGCTTTCCCTTTCGGAAACGATCCATTTGCTTATCAAGCACGAGCGGATCGACGATGAGGAGGCGCTCCAGATCCACATCGGTGATGCCATGACGTTCGAACTCGTAGTACATCAGGGTGAGGTCGAACGGCGCGTTGTAGATCACGACGGGAATTCGCTCCTCGATCGCCGTTCTCAAGTGGGCGGCGACCTCTTCCAGAGCGGCCTTGGGATCGATTCCTTCGGCCTTTACCTTGTCATCGCTGATTCCGTGGACGGCCACCGCACCGGGGTCGATGGGGACCTGAGGATTGATCAACCAGTCGTGGTCCTTCTTCTCGGTGACGATTCCGGCCTGTATGACGCGATCTTTTTTCGGTACGACGCCGGTGGTCTCAGTGTCGAAACCCATCAACGGCCCTTGGTACCAAGCATTCTCAGACATGCCACTGACTGTAACGTCATGGTGTGTCAAACCGCTCGAACGGTGGCGTTGTCGCGTGGCCCGGCGTCGAGACCGAGCGGCGAAAGTACTATGATGGGGGCCACTTATAGGACCGATGATGCGACCCGCACGGCACGGGCCGCCCTGAATCGTCGGTCGCGTCCGTGCCCGCTGTCGCGTTGGCCAACCCAACGCAACCACCCCAGGAGAATCCGTGAATTTCCTAGACGAATTTGGCTCCAAGCTGGAAGAGTGGGTCAATTCCGCCACGGCCCCGATTGAGGGGGTCGTGAGCGCCACCAGCACTTTTGTATGGGGACCTTTTCTTCTGATCCCGCTCTTGCTTGGTGCCGGTATTATTTTGACCAGCGCCTTGGGCGGAATTCAGTTCCGCCGACTCGGTTACGGTCTCTGGCTGGCGTTCTTCAAACGCCACGAAGCCCGTGACACCGAAGGCGACATCAGCCACTATCAAGCCCTGTCGGTGGCCCTGGCCGCCACGGTCGGTGTGGGGAACATCGGTGGTGTGGCCGCCGCGTTCACCCTCGGCGGACCGGGTGCGCTGTTCTGGATGTGGATCACCGGTCTGCTCGGTATGGCCACCAAATACTCGGAAGCGCTGCTCGGTGTCAAGTACCGCACTGTCAATGAGCACGGGGAGCAATCCGGTGGACCGCAGCAATACTTGACTCGCGGCCTCGCCGACATCACCTACCTGTCCGAACCGGTCAAGAAACGCATCGGTGCGATTCTCGGCCTGTCCTTCGCCGTCTTCGGCGTTGTCGCCTCGTTCGGTATCGGTAACGCCCTCCAATCGGGCAACGTGTCGTCCGCTATCACCGGACAGTGGGAAGGCGTTGACAACAGCCTGGTCGGAATCATCATGATGGTCGTCGCCGGTTTGGTGATTCTGGGCGGTATCAAATGGATCGGACGTGTCACGTCCTTGTTCGTACCGTTCATGATCGTCCTGTACATCGCCGGAACACTGGCGGTCCTGATATTGAACATCGATCAACTCGGCGCGGCTCTCAATTCGATCTTCTCCGACGCCTTCACCGGCTCGTCGGCGGTCGGCGGGTTCGTCGGTGCCGGTATCATCACCGTGGTCCGCGCGGGTGTCGCCCGAGGGATCTTCTCCAACGAGTCCGGCCTCGGTACCGGCGGTATCGCGGCCGCAGCCGCCAAGACCGACGCCGCGCCACGCCAGGCCATGGTGTCCATGACGCAGACGTTCATCGACACCATCATCGTGGTCACCCTGACCGGCTTGACCATCGCCGTCACCGGCGTGCTGGGCACGGAACGGGTCAACGACGACGGCGAAACGGTCATGGTCGAAGGAGCCGACCTCACCCGTCTAGCCTTCGAGGAAGGCCTCTCCGGCTGGGGCGACGCCGGTGGTCTGATCGTCGCTCTGGCGGTGGTGCTGTTCGCCATGTCCACCATCTTCGGTTGGTCCTACTACGGGGAAAAGTGCCTGGAGCGCTTTGCCGGTGACCGCTTCAAACTTCTCTACCGCACGCTGTTCGTGCTAGTGGTGTTCGTGGGTGCCGTCACCAGCCTCGACGTCCTCTGGGGCATCTCCGACGTCTTCAACGGCCTCATGGCCATTCCGAACCTGATCGGACTGATCATGCTGACGCCCATCCTGCGGAAGGAGACCTCCAAGTTCTTCTCCAACCGCGATTGGCGTCTGCTGCCCACCGACGCACTGGAAAAGAACGGTTAGTTCCTCAGACGGAGTCACGCGCTAGACGGCGGGGCGAACGGGAGAGAATCCTGTCCGCCCCGCCGTTTAGACTGACACCATGACCGATGCGGGTGGGCACCACCAATCACAGCACCCCGGGCGCACGCTCGAGGTCGTCCTCGAACGCATTACCTTCGCCTCCGAAGAAACCGGCTACACCATCGCCCGGGCCTCACAGGGTCGGTCGAGCGAACTCATCACCATTGTGGGCCCGCTTTTGGGAGCCCAGATCGGAGAAAGCCTGGTGGTGACCGGACGCTGGACCGTTCACGCCAAATACGGGCGGCAATTCGAAGTCTGGTCATACCGCACCGTTCTGCCCGCCACGGTCCAGGGCATTGAGAAGTATCTGGGGAGTGGGTTGATAAAAGGTGTCGGCCCCAAGACGGCCGAAAAGATCGTGGGCCATTTCGGCCCCGACACACTGGACGTCATCGACACCGATCCCGACCGGCTGATCGAGGTTCCCAGCCTGGGCCCCAAACGCACCGCCACCATCACCGCCGCGTGGGAAGAGCAGCGGGCCATCAAAGAGGTGATGGTTTTCCTCCAGTCGGTGGACGTGTCCACCTCACTGGCGGTCAAGATCTACAAAAAGTACGAAGACGCCGCCATCGGCGTGGTCAAGAACGAGCCGTATCGACTGGCCAACGACGTGTGGGGCATCGGGTTCAAAACCGCCGACTCGATCGCCCAGGCGGTCGGCATCGCCCACGACTCCCCCGAACGCATCAAAGCCGCCCTGCAATACAGCCTGTCTCAAGCGACCGACGGTGGACACTGTTTCCTTCCGGAACCGAATCTCATCTCCGATACGGCCGCGATGCTGGAACTCGATACCGAATTGGTGGACAAGGCGCTCGAAGAACTGATCGCGGAAGACGAGTACGTGAAAGCCGACGACATCCCCTCGGCAGACGACTCCACGGTCCCGGCCCGCTATCTCACCCCGTTCTACCACGCCGAAGGTGGGTTGGCCCGCACCGTCGCACAGCTCCTGTCGGAGAAGGCCGACCGCATGTCGACGTTCCAGTCGGTGGACTGGGACCGGGCCCTGGATTGGCTGCGTCGTCAGACGGGCGCGGATTTGGCCGAACAGCAACGCGAAGCAGTCAGGCTGGCGTTGACGAGTAAGTTCGCCGTTCTGACCGGTGGCCCGGGCTGTGGGAAGAGCTTTACCGTTTCGTCGATCGTGGCCTTGGCGCGAGCAAAGAAGGCGAAGGTCATGTTGACCGCGCCCACCGGGCGCGCCGCCAAACGGCTTGCGGAGCTGACCGGTCACGAGGCGACGACGGTGCACCGCTTGTTGTCGCTACGTCCGGGTGGAGACGCCGCCTATGATCGGGACAATCCCCTGGACGTCGATCTTCTCGTGGTGGACGAATCATCCATGTTGGACACTATTTTGGCCAATAAGCTGGTGAAGGCCGTCCCTCCGGGGGCTCACGTTCTATTCGTCGGCGACGTGGATCAGCTGCCCTCGGTGGGTGCAGGTGAGGTTCTCCGAGACCTGTTGGCGGCGAATGATATTCCGCGCGTACGCCTGACCGAGGTGTTCCGTCAGGCCGCTGAATCGGGTGTCGTGGCCGGAGCGCACCAGGTCAATCACGGGCAGGAACCGGACGTCAAAGGCTACGACGACTTCTTCTTTTTCTCGTGCGAGGACAAGGAGATTCTGCCGGAGAAGGTGGTGGAGATCGTGGCACAGCGTATCCCGCAGCGTTTCGGCCTGCACCCCACGCGCGACGTCCAGGTGCTCACGCCGATGCATCGGGGCCCCTCCGGAGCGGGAAATCTCAATCGCCTCCTGCAGGAGACCCTCACCCCGGCGCGGGAGGGACAACCTGAGAAGCAGTACGGCGGTCGGATCTATCGCTCTGGTGACAAGGTCATTCAACTGCGCAATAACTACGACAAGGGCGCCAACGGCGTCTTCAACGGGACGGTCGGCAGGGTGATCGACATCGATACCGTCGCGCAGGCGGCCACGATCCGCACCGATGAGGACGAAGAGGTGGGGTACGACTTCTCCGAATTGGACGAGCTCACCCACGCCTACGCCATCACCGTGCACCGCAGCCAAGGCAGCGAGTATCCCGCCGTGGTCGTTCCCATGACCACCTCCGCCTACACCATGTTGCGGCGCAACCTCCTCTACACCGCGATCACTCGCGCCAAGCGTCTGGTGGTGTTGGTGGGTTCCAAGCGCGCCATGATGATCGCGGTGAAGTCAAAGGGAACCGGAAAGCGCCACACCGGCCTGACGGCCCGGCTGGAACGCAGTTTCAGCGACCTCTGAGGCGGTTCAGGTTTCGTTTCAACCAGCGGCGTTGGCGAGCGCTGAACAGGCGACGTATCGCTCGGCGTGGGAGGGAGTCGTGGCCTCCGGCGTTGGGGTCGAAGACCGTGGGGCAGAGGTTGAAGTCCGAGGTGTAGATATTGGCGTGTCCCCACACTCGATTCACCTCGGAGTCCAGGTCGTGCGGCTCGTATTGGCGTGCGCGGGCGAACGCCGCCTGTCGTTCCATCCTGACCTGTACGGCACCTCCGGTGGTGAGGAGCCCGAGGCGGTCGGCTTCCATGCGTTCGAAGAGGAATCGGATGCTGTCGAGTCCGGTGCGTCCTTCGTGCCAGTGGAGGCGGAAGGGGACGGCGGGGTCGACGTCGGGTTCGGTCCGGCCGAGTACGACGCGGGGTTCGGCGGCGTAGAGTTCGCGCACCAGGGGCCAGTGGCCGCCTTTGGCGTCGAGTACTTTTCCGCGTGGGGTGTCGGTGGCCTCGGCGGGGTTGATCAGGTGGACGCGGATGTCCGGCACGCTTCCGCCGAGAAGTGGGGCGAGGAGCTTATCCACCTGGGAGATTTTCATGTTATCCCGGTATTCCACGATGACGTCGACCAATGGGACCCGCCAGTTTCGTGCCGGTGCCAGGCGACGTTGCCGGTAGAGGGGGATGCGTTGGGTGAGAAAGGGGAGGCGTTGTTGTTGCCCTGCCTTGCGGGCGGTTTTCATCTGTCCCATTCCCAAGTGCCAGGATGAGGAGTTCGATTCGGGTATGAACACCGCTCCGGCCTGATTCAGGCGGTATCCGAATTCGGTGTCGGAGCCGAGTTTCATATCGCCGTCGAAGCCGCCGACGTCGTTGTAGAGCGTGCGGGGCAGTGATCCGGTCGCTCCGGTGAAGACGCGGAAGAGGTCGGAGGTTCCATACCGCAGGTCGTCGTGGTCGGAGATATAGCCTTCGATCCAGTGCGGTTCGGACATGGCCGTGTCGAACAGTTCGTTCGCTTTCCCGGAGGAGACGGCGTCGGTGACCTGTTGCGCCTCAAACGTTCCGGGTTTCCAGTCCACGAACCGTTTGTGGCCGAGTACGACGAGGTTGTCGGCGGCGTGGTGGTAGCGCATGTGGGCGGAGACGTGGTCGTGGAACACGAGCATGTCGGCGTCGAGACGCAGGACGATGTCGCCCTCGGCCCGCCGTACTCCGCTGTTGACGGCGTGGGCCGAACCCCAGTTGGCGTCGTCGGACAGGATGATCGTGGTGTTGGCCGGGTGGGGCCGTGACAGTTCCAGCGCGGGATCGCTGTGGTCGTCCACGACTATGACTTCGGTCAAGTCCTCGGGGTAGTCCTGTGCGGCGAGCGCGGCCAGGACGATATCTAGTTTCTCTTGACCACCGTATGCGGGGATGACAATCGACACAGTGAGGTGCGGGGTCCACGTGGCGGTGTCGGGGGGACGCAGCACGCTCCAGTCGTTGCGTCGGATTCGCACGGGGTTGTGTGCCGGGTTTGGCCGCCAATGGGGCGCTTGGGACGAAGACACATTGTGAGTCATGGTGTCAGCGAGCTTATCGGAATCGAATGCCCGGCATGGCTCGGGGCAAAGAATTTCGTCAACATAATTGCAGCTCACAATCCTGATAAGACCCTGGAAAGCCTAGCTTTTCCGGTAATTGGCGTAATATTCACATTACTGTCAGGTTTGTCCCGGGCCAAGTGCGTCGTCACCCGGTGTCGGAAGAGGCTTCCCGTTCCCCCGGGACTGCCAGCTGGGCTTCATCCGGGTTAAACTTGCCCACGAGGCCGCATGGCAGGGTCGCGGGTGGTGCCGTACCGCGCGTCGCGGGCCTCACCATGTATTTTCAAGCTACATCGTCATCTGGGAGGACGTCGTGATAGAGCCCATAATTCAGGCTCGCGACCTCGGTATTTGTTTCCCGAAGGGTTCAAAGAAAAAGGGTCGGCTGAAGGATCTGTTCGTCCGGCGTTCCAAGAACAAAGAAGGCAGCGCCAGCCAGGACTTCTGGCCGCTGCGCCACGTTAACTTCGACATCTTCCCCGGTGACGCGGTCGGTGTCATCGGATCGAACGGCACAGGAAAATCCACCCTGCTTCGCTTGATCACCGGCGTGTTGATTCCCGACGAGGGTTATGTCCGTCGGGAGGGGCGAGTGGCACCGCTCATCGCTCTCTCGGCCGGTTTCAGCGGTGACCTGACGGGCCGCGAGAACGTTAACCTGGTGGGCTCGTTGCACGGCATGTCGCGCAAGGAGATCAATGCCAGGTTCGACGACATCATTGAGTTCGCCGAGCTGGAAGACTTCGTCGACACTCCGGTCAAGCACTATTCCTCGGGTATGAAGGTTCGGCTCGGTTTTGCCGTCATCACCCAGCTGCCGCACCCCATTCTGTTGGTCGACGAGGCGTTGGCCGTAGGCGACCGGGCCTTTAAGGAAAAGTGCCACGGAGTGATTCAGGACCTGCTGGCCGAGGGCCGCACGCTGGTGTTCGTCTCCCACTCCGCCGGTGACCTCAAGCGTTACTGCAACCGCGGCCTCTTCCTCGACAAGGGCGAAGTGATCGTCGACAGTGATGTGGAGGAAGCTCTGACGGCGTACAACAAGGTCATCGATAAGAAGACCGCCGCGCGGAAGAAGAAAAAGAAAAAGCAGCAGCAGGCCGCCACCCCGGAAGCGGCGACAGCAGAGGCGTCATCGGTCAAGGCGGCCCAGTGACAACAGCGGTCGTCATTGACAACGATTCACCACTGTTCGCCGACGGCACCCCTCTCCGCACTCGTCTGGAAGAACAGCTCACCGAGGCCGGAGTCGACCGCATCGTGCACTCCGACGGTTCATGGGACGAGCTGGTATCCCTGGCCGAATCCGGCTCCGGGCATATGTACTTTGTGGACAGTCATCTGGTGGCCAGCCAGACGACTGTCAATACGGTCGTGGCCGATTCGTCACGACGGTCGGGGCTGCTGGTCGGCTCCGACCCCACCGACGGCCCCACGGTCGTCGTCGACCGAGGCCTGATCGTCCAAGAAGGACCGTCTGCGTCGTTCTACGCGGGACTCGTCAAACTGTCCAGCGCACATCGCGACGCCATGCACGGACACTGGGGACAACCCGGCGAACAACGCAATACCGTGCTCGCCCTGACCGAGGCACTGGCTCGCCAGGCCATCCCCGTCACCGCCTACCGCAGCGCGGGACTCCCCTATCTTTTGGCCACCGACCCACAACAGGCCGGCTCCACCCGCGAAAAAGCCGACGCGGTCGACCTCCGGCAATGGCGGCTGCGTAACGCGGTGAAAGCCGACGACGACATCTTCGCCACCTACACGGTCAGCTCCTGGTCGCCATGGTTGGTCAAACTAGCCGAACGTCTACGGCTCAAACCCACCACCATCACCTGGTGGTCCATCGCCTTCGCCGTAGCGGCCGCCGGAATCTTCGCGGCGGGATTCTCACCCTGGTACATCGCCGGTGCGGGATTGATGTACTTCAGCTTCGTCTTCGACTGCGTCGACGGGCAACTGGCACGTTTCACCCAGCAGTTCTCCTCCTTCGGCGGCTGGCTGGACATGATGGCCGACCGCACCAAGGAATACGTGATCTATGCCGGTCTCGCCGTCGGAGCCGCACAGAGCGGCGAATCGGCATGGTGGATCGCGCTTCTGGCCTTGGTGGTGCAGACCGTGCGCCACACCGCCGACACCTGGTACGCCGTACAGCTGGATACCGCTGTCGCCGAACGGGCACGCAACTTCGCCCGAGGAGAAGGCACACGCCTGAGTTCCGGAGCCGGATCAGCGCTCGGAGCCAAACTTGAGGCGGCGTCGAACAACGTCATCAGCGCCCACCGCTCGTTCCTCTACTGGGTCAAGCGCACGATCGTGGCCGGAGTCGGCGACCGTTGGGCGGTATTGGCCGTCGTCGCCGTGATCTGGGGACCGCAAATAGGACTGAGCGTCCTACTGGGCTGGCAACTGTTCGCGCTCGCCTACACCAGCGCGGGCCGACTGGTCCGTACCCTGGCCGCTCGCGCCGCAGCGTTGGACCGCTCCGACCGGGACACCCACCGCGACGACGGACTCTTGCTGATCATCGGCGGTCGCCTGTGGCCCTTGGGGACCGTGGCGCTCGGCGTCATCGCCGCCGCCATTGCCGTCGTACTGGCACTGGTGCTACCCACACAGCAGCAGTGGATCACCTTGGCCGTCGGTACCGTCGCCGTCGTGATCGGACTGGCGGGAGCCCGAGCCGCACACGTGCAGCTGTTCGACTGGTGGATACCGGCCGGATTGCGTGCCTTGGAGTTCGGAGTCATCGCCGCAGCCGGAATCGCCGCCGACGTCCCGCTCTGGGCCATTTACACGCTCATCGCCGTCATCGCCCTGTACTTCTACGACCTCGCAGCAGGGCTGGACAAAGCCGCCTCACCGGTGGACAACCGGAGTCTGGGGCTGGGGTGGCCGGTGCGTGCCGTCGCCATCCTCGCAATTACGGCAGTGGCGCTCGCCTTTGACGCTGCGGGTATCGCGACCGTGGTGTTCGTATTCCTCGCCGTCTACATGGCCAGTGTGTTCATTGGAGCCGTGCTCAGTGGAATGCGCAGCGCGAACAAGGCGAAAGAACCAGAGTTGGTTGTCTAGAGCGTTTGAGGGTTCCTCGACCTGAGCAGCGGGAACCCGGACAGTCCGCGAGGATTCCGCGCCATTCGGGCTCACCGCTTGGCGGGGAATCCTCCGGTTTTAGCCGTGGTGAGGAAGTCGAAGTTGCCATGCCTCGATACCTCAATCGCCGATCAAACGCATTCCCGCCCGATTTGCGGCACGTCGATCAAACGTCACGGTACATCCCACTCCCGCACGCAGCCCGATCCCAGCGATAAGCGCATCGGCGAGGTCCGAGCCTTGACGCTCGGCCGACCGGAGCCCGGCGAAGAAGACGTCAGGTTGTTCAACCTCTATTTCAGTGGATTCAGCGAGGTCGCGGAGCGCCTCGAGCGTGTCTGAAACAGGAAGTCGATAAACGCGGGAAAGGACCCAATACAACTCAACAGTTGTTATTAGGGTTACAAAACCCGGATTCTCCGCTGAAAGGGAGTCGATGACCTCCTCGGCAATCTCAGCCTGCTTGACGTCGTCACGAACGATATAGCGCGCTAGAACATTGGTGTCGAGACCAATCACTCTATATCTCCCATCCCGTCAGACGCGGCTTGAGCGATCGCTTCGTTCATTTCTTCAATGGAGACCGCGGGACCGGACCGGGAAAACCGTCCTTTCAATTCTCGAATCGACTTCTCAGCAGGCATCAATTCATACGTACCGTGGTCAGTAGCAACGAACCTGACGACCGATCCATCATGCAAACCCATAGCACGACGGATTGCCGCAGGTACTGTGACCTGTCCCTTACTTGTCACCTTCGCAATCGACATATCCTTCTCCTCATTCTCCTTACCTTATTGTAAGGAGAATTGGAAAGTGTGTCAATCAGACCGCTGTTTCGCCATGGTTTCCGTGGAGATGCGCCTTGGAGGCGACGGTTTACTATTCAAAATTCGCGTTACCCATGGGTATGAATTCGAGCGAGAGCACGGCAACTTAGGTCAATCAATACAGCGACCAATACGGAAACCACCACACGCAAGGTAAAATCGTCCAACCAGGAGACGGTGACGAAAACCGTCGCTGGGGCCACCACAAGGATCCCTCATACAACACGGGGCCCTTAGCTGTGGGAGATCACGTCGAACCCCAACGATGAAGCGGCGTCGCGCATGACGCCGCGTTCCCGCTAAAACCCTACGTACAAATCGAGACAGGCGAACACGAACAGTGCCACCGCCACGAATCCGTTGGCGGTGAAGAACGCCCGATTCGCTCGGCTCAGGTCATGCGGCTTGACGATGCTGTGTTCATACACCAGAATCGCCGCGACGACGGCAACTCCCATCCAGTACCACAGGCCTGCCGAAATCAGGAGCCCAAAGGTCACGAACAATGCCACGGCCACCGCGTGCGTAGCGGACGAAATGTGCAAGGCCGCCGCCTTGCCCCACCGTGCGGGAGTGGATTTCACTCCGATCTCGCGGTCGACCTCAATGTCCTGGCAGGCGTAGATCAGGTCGAAACCGCCGACCCACAGACCCACGGCCACCCCAAGCGCGATGGCAGGCCACGACCCGGCGAAGGTGCCGGTGACGGCCAGCCACGCCCCGACCGGCGCGACCGCCTGAGCCAGACCGAGAATCGCGTGCGGAAAGTTGGTGAAACGTTTTCCATAGGGGTAAACGATCAAAGGCGCTACCGCCAGCGGAGCCAATACCAGACACAACGGATTCAACATCGCTGCCGCCAGCACGAACACCACCAGCGACACCGCACAGCCCCAATAGGCCGTACGGAGGCTGACCGCACCGGTCACCAGCTCACGGCCGGCGGTACGCGGGTTCTGAGCGTCAATGGCACGGTCGATGATGCGATTGGCCGCCATCGCCAGTGTCCGCCCCGACACCATCGCCAGAGTCACCCACAACAACACCGTCCAGCTGAAAGCGTCGTTCAGACTCATGGCCGTCAACGCCGACAGGTACGCGAACGGCAACGCGAACACCGAATGCTCGAATGCCACCAGCTTCAGAAAAGCGCGGACGGGGTTGGAGGGTGCCTCGGAGGCGTCAAGGTTAGTGGTCAATGCCGTATTCTTTCCAGCGGTCGCTGACCGTCGCCTTGACGGCAGCGGTCATGGTCATCATGTCGGGCCAACCCCGAGTATATCCCTCCGTGGGGAATTTGGCCGTCGCGTCGATCCCGGCCTTACCTCCCCAGAACTGCTGGTATGAAGCGTGGTCGAGGTGGTCGACCGGTCCCTCACCCACTTGCAGATCACGGCTGTAGTCGACGTTTCCGAAAGCGCGCCAAGCAACTTCCCGCATATCGTGCACATCGCAGTCGGCGTCCACCACGATGATGAGCTTTGTGAGGCTCATCATGTGCGCACCCCAAATGGCGTTCATGACCTTCTGCGCGTGCTTGGGGAACTTCTTGTCGATCGACACGATCGCGCAGTTGTGAAACCCGCCCGACTCCGGTAGGTGGTAATCCACGATGTCGGGGATCATCACCTTCAACAGCGGGAGGAAAATCCGCTCGGTGGCCTTCCCCAGGCCGTAATCCTCCTGCGGAGGAGCCGAAGTGATGATGGAGTGGTAAATCGGGTTCTCCCGCATGGTCATGGTTTCCACGTGCATGTACGGGAAATCCTCGACGGGAGTATAAAAGCCGGTGTGGTCCCCGAAAGGCCCTTCGGGCAGTCGCTCGCCCGGCTCCGCCCAGCCTTCCAGGACGATCTGCGACGTTGCCGGAACCTGTAGCGGAACCGTCAGGCAGTCGACCATCTCGACGCGCTCGCCGCGTAGGAAACCCGCGAACAGGTATTCGTCGATGTCGGAGGGCAGCGGGGCGGTGGCTGCATAGGCCATGACCGGATCGGGCCCGATGGCGATGGCGACCGGCAGACGGTCGCCACGACGCTCGGCGTCAGCGTAGTGTGAGGTCGAGTTCTTATGGATCTGCCAATGCAGGCCCAGCGTGCGTTCATCGTGTTGCTGCAGGCGATAGAGCCCGACATTGCGTTTCGCCGATTCCGGGTGCTTGGTGTGCACGAGACCGAAATTGTGGAAGATGCCCCCGTCGCCGGGCCACACCTGCAGCCCCGGAAGGCGATTGAGATCGACCTCGTCGCCCCGGTAGACCACCTCCTGGCACGGCGCCTTACGTACCTTCTTGGGCGGAACACTCTTGAGTTGCATCAATTTGCCCAGGCCGTCGCGTACTCCGGCCCAGCCGACCGGGAGTTCCGGTTTGGCCAGCTCTCCGATTCGGTCGCCGATCTCATTGAGATCGTCCACGCCGAACGCCAACGCGGTTCGTTCCAATGTGGAGAAAAGATTGATCGCGATGGGCATCTCGCCCCGCGTGGGGTTCTCGAACAAAAGCGCCGGTCCGTCCTCTGCGATCACCCGATTGACGATCTCGGTGACCTCCAGGGTGGGATCGACAGGAGCGCTCACGCGTTTGAGCTCTCCGGCTTCTTCCAGAGTCGTCAGATACGACTGCAAGTCACTGTAAGGAAATTTAGTAGCCACGAACTCATTATGGACCACAACGAGCGACCGGTCAGCCTCCCGTACGCCGGGAATTCGTCGGCGTCATCGACTGCCCCTCCCGCAGCTGGGCATGCAATGGCACCGGCGCAAAAAGAAGAGGCCGACCGCCGATGCCTGAGCACCGTGCGGTCGGCCCCAAAATTCAACTCACCGCAGAAGTTAACCGGCAACGGCCTTGAGGAAGTCCTTTGTACGTTCCTCTTCGGGAGCCGTGAACATCTGCTCGGGGTTACCTTCCTCCACGATGACACCCTTGTCGAACATCATCACGCGATTCGACACGTCACGGGCGAAGCTCATCTCGTGCGTCACGATCAACATGGTGATGTCGGTGCTTGAGGCAATATCACGCAAGACTTCGAGGACATCGGCCACCAGCTCGGGGTCCAGAGCCGAGGTCACCTCGTCCAAGAGGAGAACCTCCGGCTGCATGGCCAGAGCACGGGCGATCGCCACACGCTGCTGCTGCCCACCCGACAACTGACTCGGGTAGTGGTCCAGCTTGTCGGACAGGCCCACCAGCTCCAAGTACTCCTTGGCGCGGACGTTGACCTCGTCCTTGTCCTGCTTCAGCGCGTGAATCGGGGCCTCAGTGACGTTCCGCAGCACCTTCATGTTGGGAAACAGATTGAACTGCTGAAACACCATGCCGACCTTGCTGCGTGCACGACGCAGATAAGCCTCGTGAGCAGGACGGAGCTTGCCGTGCTTTTCCTGGTGGCTATAGGGTTGCCCATCCAGGTAAATGACCCCGCCGTCCTTCTCAGGATGCTTGGTGGGCGTGACGTGTTCCAAGGTCATAAGCAGACGGAGAATCGTCGTCTTACCCGAACCACTGGGGCCGATGAGCGTCACGCGCTCACCCTTGTCAATCCCCATGTTCAACTGGTTGAGGACCGTCAAATCCCCGAACCGCTTCATCACGCGGTCAAAGTGAATATACGGATGCTGGTCGTCTGAATTAGAAGTTTGATTTGGCAAGACGGATCTCCAATCTTCTCGAAGCCAAGGCAATCGGGTACGACGCCACCAGGAACAGCAGACCCGCCATGGTATAGCCCTCAATACCTCCCACATAGGAGATGCTGGCGTACTCGCGAACCCGAGCGATCATCTCCATGACACCGATGGCGGTAAGGACGGGTACCTCTTTGAACATCGCCACCAACCAGTTGGTGACGGACGGCAGCGACCGCTTCAGCATTTGAGGCCCGATGACCGTACGCCACGTGTGAGTGCGAGGTAGCGACAGGGCCGTGGCCGCCTCCCATTGTCCTTTGGGAATGGCCTCGATACCGGCCCGGAACGACTCCATTACGTAAGAGGAATAGTGCACTCCCAACACAATGGCACCTACCACCATCGCCGTCAGGTTCAGTCCATTGAGAACGGTACTGGTGAAAGTGAACACCAAAAGGACTTGGACCAACAGGGGGGTATTGCGAATAAACTGCATGACACCGCTGATCGTGGCCGCGGCCCATCGTGGCGCGATCTGCAGAGCGATGGCCGCCAGGAGACCGAGCACGGTCGCGAGGAGCGCCGACCAGACGGCAATCTGTAGCACGACCAGGAATCCTTCCCACACATAGGGAAAGACGTTCTTAGCCGCTTCATTATCCCAATCGGTCATTACTTGCCTCCTGCTCCGGTCGCCATCCGCTGCTTCGGATCAATGCCGAGTCCTCGTTTGGCTCGATTCTCCAGAGCGCGCATTCCGCTCCAGATGAGCCAGGCCAGGAGGAAGTAGACGACCAGTACGAAGCTCAACTGGACCAGGCGATCCTGATCGGGGCGTTCACCGATCGTCTTGGCCATCTCGGTCAAGTCGACGACCGCGATCATCGACACCAGTGCGCTCGCTTTCAACAGCATGACGGCGAACGAGCACAGGGACGGAATCATTTCCGGCCACGCTTGGGGGAGAATGACGCGCCAGAACTTCTTGACTCCATGTATTCCCAGAGCGGTACACGCCTCATGCTGCGAATGCGGTACCGCCTGTAGGGCTCCGCGCACCACTTCGCTGCTGTAGGCACCGTAGTTGATGGCAAGCGCGATGATTCCCGCGACAATGAGGTAGTCGAATCGGAAATTAAAAAGGGCGGGCATCGCGTAAGCGAACCAGAACAGCTGCACTACGACCGAGGATCCGCGAATGAACTCGACAAAAGTCCGGGCGGGGGCTCGTAGAATCAATTTTGGGGAGTGCGTGGCCAGACCGAGACCGAAGGCAATGACCAGAGCCAGTGCCGCCGACGATACGGTAATGAATACCGTAGTGCCCAGGGGCTCGGCATAGTTGGGAAGCACTCCCACGACATCTGTAATTGCATCCAAGGATTCTCATCCTTAATTATGATCGTGCTGCCGCACGGATTTCCTTGATGGACCTTCCAGATTAATGGGGTGGTGCAACCATCTGTGCCACCACCCCATTCACGGATTGTCTACTGGTAATTCTCCGGACACAATGACTCAGCGGTCATGTCTTCCGGCGGGAAGTTCTCTTCCACGGTGAATCCGTAGTCGCCGACAAGGGACAGCCACTTGTCCTTGTCGTTGAGTACTTCGGCGATCTTCTCGTTGTACTGGTCGCGCAGCTTCTTATTGGCTTCACTGAATACGGCGGCACCGGCCCCGATAATTTCTTCGCCGTTCTCATCCTTAGGGTAGAAACCCTCGGTGACCTCGAGCTCGTCGTCCTGTTCTGCCTCCAGAGCGAGGTTGATCTGAGTCAGCTCGATGGCGTCGCAGCGACCGGCCTTCAGCTCGAGTTTGAGACCTTCCAAGTCGTCCTGCACATTAAGCTGATCCTCCGGAATACCCATATCCTTCGCAATGGTGTGACCGGTGGTTCCGTTCATGACACCCATAACGGCATCGTCGCTTTCGGCGACGTCCTCAATGGTGTGAATGTCCTTGGGGTTACCGTTCAACACCATCATGGCGTCGGGCATGACGTAGTCCGGGTCGGCGAAGTAGGCGTTTTTGCAACGCTTTTCATTGACGAACATACCGGCGATGACGATGTCGTGGGTGTTTCCCAGTCCGGCGATGAGACCGTCCCAGCCCGGGTCCGTCCACTCGATGCGGTCGGGGTCGGCTCCGAACTGCTCCAGAATATAAGTGTGGAGGGCGACTGACTGCCCTTCAACCTCATTGGTGTCCGGGTTACGGAACGAGTACGGGTTCTCATTGGCGTAGGCGATTGTAATGTCCTGGCCGCTAAGGTCAATGGTACCGTCGTCACCTTCGGAATCGCCGAGCGAATCGCGCTCGGCTTTGGAGCAGGCGGACGTGGCCAGTGCAATTGCCGCTGCCCCTCCCCCGGCTGCCATGAGTTGACGGCGGTTGAGGCTTGTGCGCTTGAACACGGGTTATCCCTCCAGAGGTTTTTTCGGATACCGGCAACAGACTACAGTCCGATTGTTCATATGTCTACAATCTGAACTCTGACAAACGATAACAATATCATCAATATTTCAGACGTCGACCTGGAGCCCAGCGTGTATATACAGTATGTGAGTAGGCGACTCCATTCCTGGTGTTGACATTGAGAATGTAGACTGTTGACAAATGAACGCCACATGAGAGAATTCTGGTGAGCGTCATTCGTATCGAACACACTGAACACGACGAGCATTCTCGCTGGGGACAGTGACGCATACGCGTCCGCCGGTAGTCACCCCGCCGGCCAACCATCCACGTGCACAACGACGACCATAGGGAGCGTGACATGGCTATTCCGAATCAGCGGCGACCAGGCGGTCTTGCGCCTGTGCGGCGCGCTTCAACCGTCGACCTCATTACGGAGGCGCTTAAAGAAGCAATAATGAACGGACAGCTGCGCCCCGGGTCCGCCTTGCGCGAAACCGAACTCTCCCAACAGCTCAACGTCAGTCGAGGACCGCTTCGTGAAGCACTGCAACGTCTCTGCACCGAAGGTATTGCCGTCTCTCGTGGACGGCGCGGCCTCGCCGTCGCGTCCATGGAAGCCAGCGACATCGTGGAGGTCCACTTCCTCCGCAAGGACATTGCCCTGAAAGCGATCGCTCGCCTGCATACGGTTGACGACGATATTTACGATCAAGCGCTGGATAGCCTGCGGCAGCTGCTGCATCGAATGAACGGAGCGGTGGACGACGAACACGCCCGCCAGTTGGGCGACAGCTACCACGTCTTCCACCAAACGCTGACCGACCTTGCCGGTTCTCAACGCCTCTCACGATTCATGCGCACCCTGTTGGTCGAGACCCGCCTGTGCACCTACACTGTCTACACCGACTACAAGATCCACTCCTCACTGGTCGAAGAACACGAGGACATCTGGAAAGCCCTGCGGAGGAAGAACTTCAACGAGGTTGAACAGCTTCTGGAGTCACACTTCCAGAACGAGATCGAACACCTGACGGGCGAACCTGAAGAGGACGAACAGTTGGAACACTCCGTTCCCCACAAACCACAACCCCTCGATCCCATCGACATCGCCTGGTAACTTCGCCGGAGTTACAAAGCATATGTACAACTCGGTGCCGCCCATTACAACTGAGGGCGGCACCGAGTTGTGTCGTTGGAACCTCCATCGATCTAACGTTGAAGCCAATCCTCTGGCCGGGAATCACCGTTGGTCACAGTTGCGGGTCGCAGATTCTCCAGACTCCGTCTTCTTTCCGCATCTGCCAAGGGAACCGCTCGACACTCAGCTCCGATTCAACGTCCTGACTCGAAGTGACCATCATTTTTACGTCGACCATCGCGCTGTCACCATCAACCTCGCTGCCCTTGACTTCCATGTCCACCTGCATGGAATTTCGCATGGGGAGGGCGGAACCGGTCTCGTATTCGTCGTTGTATTCGGCCTGGAGTTCAGGACAGAAAAACGATAGGCCCTCATCCCACGCGGCTTCATGGTCACCGTCCAAAAAATCCTGCACGGGGCCGTCGATGTACTTCTGCACCACGTCTTCAGGAGTGTCGTCTCGAGATGGCCCATTATTTCCACCGTTCAAAACGATGTACGCCGCGCCTCCGACGAGGGCCAGAATGACCACCCCGGCAACGAGGACAACGATCGGGGTTTTATTACCGCTCTTCTGCGGCGGTTCCTCGGAGTTCGGAGGATTGCCGTTCAGCTGCTGGGACTGTGGTTCCGGTCGCTGTCGGTTTGGGTCAGAACTCGGCCGTGAGGGTTGAGGTACCATCATCGTCCTCTATCGGGTAGGCAAAACGTAAGGCACGCTCAGGATAAGCATGTCGATCTTATGCTTGCCCCGCACCCCTTTGTCAGCAATTTGACATCCTCGTTTCCCTGAAGGGGAAGCGATTCCTGGCTTGGCTTCCAGCGTGGCTGGAGGCTCTACGGGCGGGTTACTGCTTCGACGCGCTGTGCCGGGACTCTCCTGGTCCTACCTGCGCTCCACGAGTCGTTTACCGTCTCCGCACGTCCTGCGGCGACCAAGCGCCTGCCTTCGGCGCGGATATTCTTCTCAGCGTTGGCATCCCGGTCATGGGACACCCCACACCCGCACTCCCAACGACGGACGGCCAAGCCCTCCAGGCCGGTCGGCCCGGTGAGCGCTCCGCACGCCGAGCACAGGCGGGTGGAGGGGAAGAACCGGTCGACCGTCACAAACGTCCGCCCCGCCCGGGCGGCCTCCGATTCCAGCCGGGTGAAAAACATCCCGAACGCCGCATCCTGTATCGACTTGGACATACCGGACCGCTGCAATCCCTTCACATTCAGATCCTCCACGATGATGCTATGGTTCTCGGCAACAATCGCGCAGACCTGTTTGTGTATCCAATCGGAACGGGAGTTAGTGATCTTTTCGTGGACCTTCGCCACACGGAGGCGCGCTTTGGCCCGATTGATAGAGCCCTTCTCCTTACGGCTCAGGGACCGCTGTGCCTTCTTCAGCTTGCGCTCCAGACGTTTAAAGAATCTTGGGTTGTCGATAGTCGTCCCGTCACGCAACACCGCGAAGTCCTTCAACCCCAGGTCGATCCCCGTGCCAGCGTCGTCGGGCAACGGATCAAGAAGGTCGGCACCGTCGTCTACCGCAACCACAAACGACGCGAAGTACTTGCCCGTGGGGGTTTTGATGATTGTGACGCTGGAGGGGTCGGAGGGAAGCTCTCTGCTCCAGGCGACCGTGAGGTCCCCAATCTTGGGCAGCCGCAACCGCCCGTTGCCGAGCACGCGGAACCGGGCGGCTTTTGTGAACCTGACCGTCTGTGTGCTCGCCCGGCGTTTGAACCGCGGTGGGCCGACACGCGGCCCCTGCCGCCTTCCGGTGAGAGAGTCAAAGAAGTTCTTATAGGCCCTATCGCAGTCCCGCATAGCCTGCTGCAGCACGACTGCCGAGACCTCGGACAGCCACTCGCGTTCCGGGGTTTTCTTCGCCTCGATGATCAGCGCCTTCGCCAACGACACCGACGACGGATAGCCCTCCCCGGCCGCGTAGGCCGCTCTGCGAACCGCGATGCAGTCGTTATACACCGTCCGCACACACCCGAATGTCCGCGCGAGCTGCCGCCGCTGCGGACCCGTCGGGTAGAGACGAAACCGGTACCTCAGATGCAAAGCAAGAAGCGTAACGGGAACGTCTGACATAGAAATCGCGAACCAACCAGCCTCCCGAAAGGCGCTACACCCCCGCCTTGAAAGACGGAGCACTGCGTCTGAAGATAATAGCCTCATAGGAAAACGCCGAGGTCTACCTCAATACAATCTGGCCCGGAACACCGGTGACAATAGAGCGATCACGTTGCTATCACGCTTAAGGAGCGAACCCTCCCGGATACGGACCCCCCTGCGGCGGCATACCTCCTTGTGAGGGCGGGTGCCCCTGCTGTTGCAGAGGATAACCGGGCTGCTGTCCCTACTGCTGATTCGGATTGAAACCGGGTTGAGGAGGTTGGTATGTCATCATCGCCCCTGACAATAGGTTGAGTATTCAAATACTCACAGTCTAGAAATGCCTTGCACTTCCGATGACCTTGTCACAGAGGCTTAGCGAGTGCGTGCTTTAAAGCTCGGATCACTCGCACACGCTCCACGGTATAGACAGACATAATCATAATCCCGCAGATACGAACAGTCTCCCGAGCATTACGGACGGCATCGTGTAAAGCGCATGGAACGTGCCCTGGTGCTGCTTGGAAGATCGAACCGTCTAGAACATTCGACGATCAAAACCTGGTGTCGCAAATCTTCCAGACTCCGTCTTCCTTCTTCATTTCCCACCGAACAGTCTCCGCCGCATACTCAGTTTTACCGTCGATTTCCATGGTGAGGCTTATATCAACATCCACCGTCGCCGTGTCACCATCGATATCACTTTCCTTGACCTCCATATGGACTTCAGTGGAGTCGTCCATCGTCTCAGCCGAGTCGGGATCATACTTATCGTTGAAATCGGATTTCAAGTCGTCACAAATGAACTCCACGCCAGTACTTTGAGCTGATTCCATATCGCCGTCTCTGGCATCCTGCAGGGGCCCATCGATATATTTCTGAACCACTTCTTCAGGAGTATCACCCTTGGAAGTTCCACCGCTACCTCCTCCAAGGAGGATGACCGCTGCCGCACCACCAACGATCAGGGCGGCCAATACAACCACGGTGACGATGATCGGGGTTTTGTTCGTAGTCTTCTGCGGTGGCGTAAGCCCGCCTGAGGGCGTTCCGTGCGGAGGTTGGCCCGTCTGTTGCGGCGGCATGCCATCCTGCAGTCCTTGCTGAGCCGGCTGCTGATTCGGGTCAAAACCCGGTTGCTGAGGTTGATACGACATCGTCGCCCCTTAGGAGTCGTAGAGCATTCAGACATTTACATTCTATACATGTATTGCACGTCCGATACCACTGTCGCAAAGCTATAGGGGGCTGATATTGGGGCCTGGACGCGGTGTCGCACTGTACGCGACCTGAGTGGCATCGACCTGGGTTTCGAAGGGCGAGGGAAACAAAGCCGCCCGTACCCAATCCGGGCGGCGTTGCGTTCGGCGTCAACGACGGATCCAGGTGAATCGCTCGGAACACCGAACCGTAAGGGATGACCGACGATCAGAATTCCGTGTCACAAATCTTCCAGGAACCGTCTTCCTTCTTCATATCGACCGGCTTCGTTTCAGTGGTTGACTGGGATTCGCCCTCGATTTCCATGGTGAGACTCAGTTCCACGTCCACCGTCGCACTGTCACCGTCGATCTCACTACCCTTGGCCTCCATGTGGACCTCCATGGAGTCATCCATAGCCGCAGCGGAATCCGGGTCGAACTCATCCTTGAAGTCGGACTTCATATCCTCACAGATGAACTCCTCACCAGTACTCTGAGCGGATTCCATGTCGCCGTCCATGGCATCCTGTAGTGGCCCGTCGATGTATTTCTGGACCACTTCTTCCGGAGTATCGCTGCTGGACGGCCCTCCGCTGCCGCCGCCCAGGAAAATGACCGCAGCTCCGCCCCCGAGGACCAAGACGGCCACTACGACCACGGTGATGATGATCGGAGTTTTATTCCCGCTCTTCTGCGGCTGTCCCTGCGGGGTAAACCCACCTGGAGGCTGGCCACCCGGAGGCGGCCCCTGTGGCGGCTGCCCCGGTTGTTGCGGCGGCATACCGTCGTGCTGCGGTGGATGACCGGGTTGCTGATCTTGCTGCTGCTGATTCGGGTCAAAACCCGGTTGCTGAGGTTGATACGACATCGTCGCCCCTGGTTCAATAGTAAATTCCGACACGACCAGCTTAGAAAGGCCTTGCTCGCCCTCAACGGTCGTATCCTGAGCTCAAACGAAAACGTCCGCAATGAAAAAGGTGCCACCCCACGATCGATGTGGAGTGACACCGAAGGTCGTCAGTCGCGGCTCAGGCAATCTACAGAAGGATATGGTTTTCAACCGAGGTACTCGGTTATGCCATACCGCCCATGTCGCAGATCTTCCACGTACTGTCTTCCTTCTTCAAGTCCCAGCTGAAGGTACGGGTTTCTTCGTTAGACTCACCCTCGAATTCCACCGTAACGGTGGCTTCAACGTCGACGGTCGCATTGTCTCCATCGACTTCGCTGCCTCCGACTTCGTACTGGATATCCATGTCCCCCATGCCTTCGGCCGCGGAGGTATCGACTTCCTCGTCGAAATTAGACTGCAGGTCTTCACAAAGATAGCCCTTCGCACTATCCTGCGCACCTTCGAAATCGCCGTTCATGGCATCTTCCATCGGACCATCCAGGAACTTCTGGACGACTTCCTCCGGACTGTCACTGCTGGACGGTCCACCACCGCTGCCCAGGAAGAAGAACGCGGCACCGCCACCGATGGCCAGGACAGCCACCGCAACAACGGCGATGATGATCGGGGTTTTATTCCCGCTCTTCTGCGGCGGTCCCTGCGGGGCAAACCCACCTGGGGGCTGACCACCCGGAGGCGGCCCCTGCGGTGGCATACCACCCTGCGGTGGCATACCGCCTTGCTGCGGCGGGTAGCCGGGCTGCTGAGGAGGCATACCCTGCTGGGGCGGCATGCCCTGCTGCGGAGGCTGTCCCGGTTGTTGCGGTGGCATACCGCCTTGCTGCGGCGGGTAGCCGGGCTGCTGGGGAGGATACCCGGGCTGCTGCCCCGGCTGTTGCTGATTCGGGTCAAAGCCCGGCTGTGGAGGTTGATACGACATCGTCGCCCCTTTGGTAAGTAAAAAATTCAGGTAGTCTCCGACAGGGTAACAATCGCCCGCAACCCGTAATGAATCGAATTCACCATTACCCACCGTGTCGTCACCATTGCATATCCGCAGTTCACGCAGGGCGACTTTCCTTAAACTCAATTGACCATCGCCGCCAATGCGACGCGACCGTAGTCCGCTCACCGTCGCTGCTTGGGTACGGTCTCCTCATCATCGTCCCTTACAACCGCGCTGGTCCGTTGCTCCAGGAACGCCAGCCCCGCTTGCGAGGCGAGAACCAGCAGCTGGTCTTCTTCCCGCAGAACCTCTTCACAGTCAGGGCACCAGATATCGTTGGGGCCGGAAACCTTGTTTCCCACCCGAACCATCTCACCGGATTCGTCCCATTCCTGACGTCGAATACCGATCAGACGGAAACCGCCCGGCTCGTCCACGACTCCGGCCTTCTCCCCCACGATGTTCGAGCCCGGTTCCACCCGCACCTGCGCTACGTGCACCAGCTGCCCGCGTACCGGAATCGTCGACAAGATCTGATCGTCGGTCACCAGAGCCGCAAAGGACGCCGCGGCCACTCGCGGGGCACTCCAGGACAGGTGCAGGGGCAGTGTGTCCAGCGGCCAAGCCCCCCGGCCATAATTGCGGCCACTGCGGCGCTGCCGCGCCAGGAAACGCGCGTTGAGGTTCTCGCGAACGAGTTCGGCGAACTCTTCGTCGTAAATGCGCAAGACCGTCCGTACATCGGCGCGGCAATGCACGGCGCACAGCGCGATTTCCAGGTTCTGCGAATCCAATTTAGCCATTGCTACGACCGACAGGCATTGCGCGATCCCCGCTTCGCGCAATATCTCCGGATTGCTGGCATTGCCGAACAGCACCTGAGCCCCTACACTGCGCGCGGTGTTGACTCCTGGAACGTCGTGGTCCTTCTCGATGGCCACGACCGGTTGACCCTGTGCCCGTAGCATCTCCACCACCCGCGTGCCGATGTTTCCCAATCCGACCACGATGATGTGCTTGCGCACGGGCTCGACGATCCGTCCGGTCGCGAGCGCGTACTTTCGCCCCACGAGACTCTGCACGATGGCACCGGTGACGACGGGGATGAGCAGGGCGCCGGACAGGGTGACGGCGACGTGGGCGTATCTCGACCAGGTGGGTGCTCCGAGGTCGGGGTCGATGCCGCCTCCGGCGGCGAGGGCGAGGATGTAGATGGCGTCCCAGATTCCGGAGGGGTTGGCGTCTTCGGCTCCGTGGACCCGCAGTATGACGATTCCGCTGATCATGATGACCAGTAGGAGGATGGTGGCCAGGCGTAGTTTGATGTCGATGGTGCGGCGGAATTCTCGGCTGAGGCGTTTGAGTCCGCGTGTGGTGCGTTGTCTGAGTCGGCTGAGTGTCTGGGATCGGGCGGCCGGTAGCAGGCGGAGGTAGCGGGGTGCTTCGTTGACCGTTTGGGGCAGGATCTGGGTGTAGGGGCGTTTTCCTTCGGCGATGATCCATTGGGTGTTGTCGCTGGGGTTGTTGGTGACGAGTAGTTCGCGTCCCCAGATTTGGATGCGTCCGGGTGGGATGTGGTGTTGGGCGGCGGCCGCGTAGGTTGGGGCGACCATGTCGGCGTCGGATTCGATGAAGATTTCGTTTTTTCCGACGAGGTGGCGTACGCGGGAGGTGAGTTGCCGGTTGTACATCCGGATGATCAACCGCGCCTGGGTGGTTTGTTTTTTCCGTCGGGCGCTCTGTTGGATGAGTTGCCGTAGTTTGAGGGCGAGGTGGAGGTTTCCGACGTCGTCTTGGGCGAGTAGGACGACCGCGTGGGCTTTTTCGAGCCCGTAGGAGGCGACGGTGTCGGCTTCGATGCGGTCGGTTTCCTGGACGCGGAGGAGGTCGTTGCGGGCCTGGGCGGCGCGGATTTCGAAGCTTTGAAATCCGCTGCCCGGGGAGATGACGGCTGTGACGGCCACGCCGAAGTTGTCGGTGAGGTTTCGGATGAATCTCAGGGCAAGTCCGGTGTCGCCCACCACGATGACGTGTTTGGTGTTGGGCGGCGGCCATTCTCGGCGTAGCGGCGACATACTTTGAGTGTAAACATGTGTCGCAATCTAATACCAGGTAGTTACATTCGTCTGTCTACTTGGCGGGGACGACGTTCCGTCTCAGGTGCCGTCGTTCAGGCTTTTCTTCAGCGTGTGCAGTGGTATTTCGTAGTCGTACCAATTGACGTCGTGGACGAATCCGAGTTGGGCGTTGACCCAGTTGACGTCTTGAGCGTCGGGTGACGTCCAGGTCTGTACGTCGTGCAGTTGCGGTTCGCGTTGACGTAGTTCGAGCAGCAGGGCCGCCTTCATGGTCATGGCGAGCCCGTAGGAACGGTGGCCGCTGGCGACGACGGTGTCGTACTGGTCGGCGCGGGTGGGTCGTTGGTTGGAGACGACCACCTCGGTCAGGCCGACGACTTCGTCGGTTCGTTCGTTGATCGCCACCATGATGTGCGGACGCATACCGCGTTTCCGCAGGGTGTCGAAGGCGGTGGCCAGCTGGTTGGCTTCCGCGGAGGGACGCCATTCCGGCAGCCAGACGATGGGGGCTTCGGGTGAATGCAGGTGTGCTTTGACGTCGGCGTACGAGTCGGCGTAGGAGGCGGGGACCGATCCGGGGAAATATCGCAGTTCATAGTCGGCGGCTACGCGCTTGGCGGCCGTTTCCATGAATTCCCAGTCGATGTTGTCCCAGCGTAGGAGGTGACGGTGTTCCAGCTCGGCGATCTCGAAGCCGAGACGGTCGTAGAATCCGACTGCCGGAGTGGTGGCGATGACCTCGGCGCAGACGGTATCGCAGCCCATCGCCTCGGCGCTGTCGGCGGTGTGGCGTAGGAGGAGCTTTCCGATACCTTGACCTCGCACTTCGGGGCGAGTGGCGATCTCCACGATACCGACGGGGTCGTCGCTGAGCCGAGTTATGACGCTATGGCCCAGGAAGTGGCCGCGGTCCTCGTAGGCAACCAGAAGTTTGCGCTGCGAACCGGGGAGGGTTTGGCTGAGGTAGTCCCTGAGGCGGTGACTGTTCCATTGCGGTTCGCCGGGCATGTCGGAATCGGTCATCGCATTGAGGACATCGCACCATTGTTCTATGTCATCGGTGGACATCTGGGCTGCGTTGAGCTCCTCCACTCGCATAGACCCTCCTGGTCATGTTGTGATCGGTCAGGCGGCCGCCCCACGGGGGTCGCCTTGGCGTTCCCCGGTTTCGGCCACCTGCCGCGCGGCGTGACGTGGGCATACCTGGGACCCGCGCGTGCGTTTCTCCTACTTCGCTGCTTTCTTTCCGTCGAGCCGATGGATTTCGGGGAGTACTCCAGTTTAGTGCAATCCCTTCGACGCCCGAAAGACAAGAGCGATAGTCATTTACTTTGTTCGCCGTATTGGTTGGCACGTTCGTACACATCGTGGACGTATGTGTCGAGATGGTTGTAGCTGTACACGGCTGCGTACCATTGGGCGGGATCGCGTAGATCCTTCCCGTCGGCACACAGGTAATCGGCCGCCGATACGGCGGCGTCGAAAACGTTCTGTACATTGACCGTGCCGTCACCGTCGCCGTCGGTGCCCCAGCGCTCCCAGGTGGGGGGAATAAACTGCATGGGGCCGGCGGCGCGCATGCGCTCGCCTTCGACGACGACTTCGGGTCCGTAAATGTCGTCACTGGTGTCGCCATTGGGCTCCAGGATGGCATTGCCGGTCGTTCCGTGGTTGGTTTCGACCGATCCGATACCCGCAAGAGTGGTCCACGACAGGTGGCACCCGGGGTTACGTGCTTGGGAGATCAGTTCGGCGCGACCGTAGGCTTCGAGGGCCACCGGAGAGATTCCCAGGTCGCTCAAGTCGTCGGCCCATTGGCTGAGGCTGACGTCGGCAGGACTCTCTTCGGGGCTGGGGCTGGGTGTGTCAGAGTCATCGTTGGGATCGGGACGCACGTCAACCGGTCGCCCACTGTCCGGAGGCTCCACGTATTCCTCGAAATAGGACAGTTCGGTAACCTCATTCCGTTCGGGTGGTGATCCGTAGGACCACGATGGTCCGGCAATGGGACTGACGAAGTAACCGACGGCGAAAAACGCCGCCAGTAGCGCGACGGTGAACGTGACTTGCAGCGCCAAACGACCGCCGGGACGGCGCAGCGCACCGAAACCGCCGCGCAGACCACGTAGTAGCGCCGCCGGAAGTGCTTTGATTCGTATCTTTCGCCTCAACCACACATTAGTGAGTATCTCTCATCTGTTATGCGTCATGAATCCGGCTCCACACTATGGGAATCTGCGAACTAAGCCGCTACCGGCCCTTTCTCCATTCGTTGACCTAACCGGGGACTTTAACCCGCAGCAATCAAATTGTTACCACAATTCGATAACGGTCTTCGACAAGTTGACTCCATACGGAACGCGGATCATATTATGATCGGTCGATAACATAAGGCGGTCCAAATGGGAGAGAGCTTGTTTCGTTATCGATCGTTTCGAACATATGGAGGTCAATTTGGTTGGCCACACTCGTGACCGTAGCGGTCCGGTTAACCGACGCCGGGCCTCGGCCCGTTAATTCTCCTATTTCGGTTGTGAGCGGACCACTACACCGCCTATAGAGAACCGGTAGGACTACGCGTGCCGCCGTTTCCTTACCAGGCAACGGCACCGAGCCGACATTACGGTCCGGACCGTGGTCGACTCCAGGGGAGGTGGAGCGACGCCTCCGGGGTTGACCCGAAGCCGATGACACGACCGACATGTCATCGGCAGTCAAGCGTAGGTCATGGCCAGACAAACCGCGCTTTGCATGCGGGGTACACAGAAAGCGATATTCTCGGTGGACACGACAGATCTGACAACCGCACCAATATCAACAGCCGTTACACAACGAATTCACACCACGACCGGCCTGCCGTCAGGATTCCTCACCTTCATCCTCACCGACATCGAAGGCTCCACGCCTTTGGTCTGCGAGCTGGGCGATGACCGCTATCGCGAACTCATCCAGCGACATCGCCGGATCATTCGCCAATGCCTGGAGAGATCCGGGGGATACGAAGTGGAGACGGAGGGGGATTCATTTCTTTTGGTATTCACCGACGCCCAAGCGGCACTACGGTGTGCCACACGTATTCAGTTCGCCCTCGCCGACACCGTATGGCCGTATTACGGATACGACCGCCCCGTCCGACCACGCGTTCGGATCGCCGCGCACAGTGGTTACGCCGAAGCGTCGGACCAGGGCTACAGTACGATCGAAATTCACCGCACTGCTCGGATCTGCTCGGCGACTCATGGAGACCAGATCCTCATCTCCGAGCAATGCCGGGCGGCCGCCCACGAACCTCACACCATCCACATCGGAGACTACGATCTCAAAGGCCTGAACGAAAGCCTTAGCCTCTACCAGCTCACGACGCCAGGACTCCGTGCCGACTTCGCTCCACCACCCGTACGCCGTCGGCGACACAATCTGCCGCAGCCGTACTCACACACCATCACCCACCCCGACCAGATGGAACGAATCAACCGGGCCCTGGAGGTCCAACGCCTGATCACCCTCACCGGGCTACCCCGCAGCGGCAAAACCACCACCGCCCTGTCCTGGGCACATGCCCACCTCGACGAATTCGAAGGAGGCGTCTGGTACGTCAACACCGACGACCTCGGAGGCGGACTACTGCGAGCGCTCGGCAAGCCGGTCGAACCGTTCCGAGCCCCGCTGGATACCGCCATCGAACATGTGCGGGACCGGCGCAGTCTCGTCGTCGTAGACGGCCAGGACCCGCGCCCCGATCCGGGACGGTTGCGCGCTCTGCTGGACGCGTGCCCCCGACTACGTGTCATCGTCTGCGCTCGCGAAGCCGTTGGGCTGGAGGGTGAATCCACTCTTCCGCAACTCGCCCCCGGCATCGAACGATGCGCAAAACTGTTGCGACAGGGCGTGCGGGCCCACGGCTCCGACCTCGACGACACCGACGCGCGCCGCATCGTCAATACCGTGGACTGCTTCGTTCCCGCCTTCGAACTGCTCAGCCAGTTGGTCGCCGTCAGCGGACCCATCGCAACACAGCAGGAACTGACCAACAACCCGTGTGAACTGTTCGAACACTCGGTGGTCGACCATAGCGTTCACTCCTGCGTGCGCGCACTCGACTCGACCCAGGAAGGACTGTTCCGGGCGCTGTTGACCTACGGCTCCGCCCGGTTCGGCATCGGTCTGCTCATGCGCACCGCGCGGAACCACGGCGCCCACTTCTCCGATCTCAAACGCATGATCGACATGGCGTTGCTGGTACCGACGTCTGAGGCGCACTACCGTATCCCGGCACCCATTCGGTGGCTGCATCGCCCCCGGTGGGACGACCGGTTGCGGCCGACCATGCCCAATCCGCCACTGTCACCCGCCTGGGCACAGGCCGAACAAGGGTTCGACACGCCGTCCTATGTTCAGGACGGTCTCGCCCTGAGCTCACCGCGTTAACGGTCGGCGATATGACTTATCTCCGCCAGGAGCGGCCATGTGAGCTTTCTCCGCCGGGGGCGGCTGTGACAACGGCGGACAATCATGCAAAGCTGGCATTCATGCAGGAAGTAAGTCATTCTAATTCCGAGAAATACACGCAGCGCGGCACAAAGGTCACGCCCGGAGGGGTCAACTCTCCGGTACGGGCCTTCGGCGGCGTCGGAGGCACCCCGGTGTACATGGAATCGGCCCAGGGTAGCCGAATGGTTGATGTGGACGGAAACAGCTACATCGACCTCGTCGGCTCCTGGGGCCCCATGATTCTGGGCCACGCCCACCCCGAGGTCGTCTCGGCCGTCACCACCGCTGCCGAACGCGGCACCTCCTTCGGCACCTCCTCGCCCGGCGAAGTGGAACTGGCCGAAGAGCTCGTCGCCCGCACCAACTGCGAACAGGTGCGCCTGGTGACGTCGGGAACCGAGGCCACCATGAGCGCCCTGCGGCTCGCCCGAGGAGCCACCGGACGCGACAAGGTCATCAAGTTCGCCGGCTGCTACCACGGCCACGGCGACGCCTTCCTCGCCGCCGCCGGCTCCGGCGTGGCCACTCTGGGAACACCGGACTCCCCCGGCGTCCCCGCCTCGGCCACCGCCGACACCATCGTGGTGCCCTATAACGACCTCGACGCCGTCACAGAGGCACTCCAGGCCAACGAAGGCCAGGTCGCCGCCGTCATCACCGAGGCCATTCCCGGAAACATGGGCTGCGTGGCCCCACAGGACGACTTCAACGAACGCCTCTACCGGCTCGCCCACGAACACGGCAGCCTCCTGATCAGCGACGAGGTCATGACCGGTTTCCGCGTCGGACGTCACGGCGTCAGCGCTCCCGCCGACCTCTACACCTTCGGTAAGGTCATGGGAGGCGGACTGCCCGCGGCGGCCTTCGGAGGACGACGCGACCTCATGGAACAGCTCTCCCCCACCGGCCCCATCTACCAGGCCGGTACCCTGGCGGGCAACCCCGTCACCGCCGCCGCCGGACTGACCACCCTGCACCTGCTGACCGACGAGGTCTACCAAAAGCTGGATACGCTCGCCGAACAGATCGGAACCATGGCCTCCGACGCGCTCACTAAAGCGGGTGTGGCCCACTACCTATCGGCACCGGGGAATTTGTTTAGTGTTTTCTTTACTGAGAACCAAGTAACCAACTTCGATCAGGCGAAAACGCAGAACACGGACCAATACGCGGCGTTCTTTCACGAAATGCTGCGCCAAGGCGTGTACCTCCCACCGAGCGCGTTCGAATGCTGGTTCGTTTCCGCAGCTATAACCGAGGAAGACCTGTCACAACTGGAGGCCGCCTTCGCGCGGGCCGCGAACGCCGCGGCTACAGTGCGGTCATGACCGGCTCCAAAACCATAGTTCACCTGCTCAGGCACGGCGAAGTCTACAACCCCGAAGGCATCCTGTACGGTCGCCTCTCGGGATACGGGCTCTCCGACCTGGGCCACGAGATGGCGATCGCCGCCGCCGAAAACCTCGCGGGGCGCGATATCGTCCATGTCGGCCACTCACCCCTCCTGCGGGCCGAACAGACGGCCGAACCCGTGGCGGCCTCACACCGTCTCGACCCGGTCGGCGACGCCAACCTCCTCGAACCGACCAACGTATTCGAAGGTCAACGAGTATCGGTCGGAGACGGAGCACTGCGTCAACCCAAATACTGGTGGCACATGCGCGATCCCTTCACGCCCTCCTGGGGCGAAGCGTACATATCAGTGGCCCGACGCATGATCAATGCCGTGGAAACCGCCCGACGCGCCGCACGCGGATCGGAAGCGGTCCTGGTCAGTCACCAACTGCCCATCTGGACCACCCGCCGATTCCTCGAACGCAAACGCCTCTGGCACGACCCACGCAAACGGCAATGCGGGCTCGCCTCGATCACCTCCCTTCACTTCGAAGGCCCCACGGTGACCCACATCGACTACACGGAGCCGGCCGCTGCGCTGGTCCTCAAATCCGAGACCGCCAAACGCGCCAAAGGAGCCTGAGGCAGGTCGGTCCCGGCTACGCCGGGACCGACCACGCCATCGTCGACCGCCCCTCCCCTGGCAGACGCCCTACCGCACCGGCGTCCGCCACACACCGGACCACCGACCGTCGCCCGACGGTCGCCACCCGAAGGACAACACATGAGGTTGAACCGCCGAAGCCTGCTGACCGGCTCAACGCTCCTCACCGCAGGAGCCCTGATCCCCCTGTCGGCCTGCAGCACGGATTCCGAGACCACCAACCGCGTCAACGAACTCAACCGCAAACGCTTCACCACCGCAGACGGAGACAACCTGCGCTGGAAACCCGAAGACCGCCCCGAAGCACCCGAATTCAAAGGCGACACCCTCGACGGCGACAACCTCAGCTCCCACGACTACCCCGACACACTCCTGGTCGTGAACTTCTGGGGCTCCTGGTGCACCCCCTGCCGCGAAGAAGCCCCCGCACTCGCCGCCAGCTCGGAAAAATGGCGCGACGAAGGCGTCCAATTCATCGGCATCAACATCCGCGACACCCCCGACAAGGCCCGCGCCTTCGAAGACCGCTTCGGCATCACCTACCCCTCCATCGACAACCCCTCCGGATCCATCGCCAACCAATTCATCGACATCGGCGTCAACCCCAACACCATCCCCACCACGCTGCTCATCGACACCTCCGGCCGCGTCGCCAGCATCTGGCGACAACCACTCGACGCCGACACGCTCGACGACGACATTGAAAAGGTCCTCGCCACATGACCACGATCGACCTCGCCTCGGGCTTCGCCGACGTGGCCGGAAACGGGCCGCTCCTCGCGGCGGTCGCCGTGGCCGCGCTCGCCGGACTCGTAGCGTTCCTGTCCCCCTGCACCTTGCCTCTCATGCCGGGTTACGTCGCGTACATAACCGGGTTGTCCGGATCGGATTTGTCCGCGGGACGCAAACGTGGCCGGGTGCTGCTGGGCTCTACGCTGTTCGTGCTGGGATTCAGTGCCGTCTACACCGCGACGAACTTCGCGCTGCAAAGCGTTGGGCGGGCGTTCCTCGACAACTCCACGCTCATCGAGCGGGTCGGCGGACTCGTCATGATCGCCATGGGGCTGCTGTTCATCGGGCTCATCCCGTTGGGACGCGGCTTCCAGATGAGGTGGCGTCCGGCCATGGGGCTCGCGGGTGCGCCGCTGTTCGGGGCGGTCTTCGCGCTCTCCTGGCTGCCCTGCGTCTCACCGGTATTGGTGGCCATCGTGTCGTTCAGCTACACGCAGGAGGGAACCGGACGCGGCGCGGCCCTCATGCTGGCGTATTGCCTGGGCATCGGAATTCCGTTCATCATCGTCGCCGTCGGCCTGCACCGCTTGGCGGGGGCCATGGACTTCTTCAAACGACACGGCAAGGTCATCTCCGCCATCGGCGGGGTCATGTTGATCGCCGTGGGGCTGCTGTTGACGACCGGAGAGTGGACGGGATTCATCAACTGGATGCGCGGCACCTTCGGAACCGGCGTAGGACTGATTTAGGCAGGCGGACCGACCCATGAGCAGATTCGTATCCACGCTGAAGAGCTTCGGCCGCCGCTGGTGGCATCAGCTCACCAGCATGCGCACGGCCCTGATCCTACTGTTGGCACTGGCACTGTCGGCCATTCCCGGCTCGGTGTTTCCGCAACGTGCCATCGCGCCCGAGGACGTCAACGCCTATTACGCGGAAAACCCCGACCTGGCTCCCTGGCTGGATCGCATCTGGTTTTTCGACGTGTACTCGTCACCGTGGTTTTCGGCCATCTACCTGTTGCTGATGGTGAGCCTGATCGGCTGCATCATCCCGCGCCTGCGGATACTGTGGGGGCAACTGCGGCAGAAGGTCCCGAACGCCCCGCGACTCATGTCGATCCTGCCGTTCCATCGCTCCGCCGACCAGGGTCCCAGCGCGGAGGACGTCCGCAAGCGTCTGTCCAAACAGCGCTGGCGCACCCAGGTGTACTCCGATGATGAGAGCACCACGATCGCGGCCGAAAAAGGCTACCTGCGCGAAATCGGGAACCTCGCGTTCCACATCTCCATCATCGGCATCCTCGTGGGAATGGCCATGTCAAGCTTCTTCTCCTGGTACGGCTACCGCATCCTCTCGGAAGGGCCACAGCAGGCGTTCTGCAACAACCTACAGCAGTACGACGAATACGGCCTCGGGCCGTATGTGAACGAAGATCAGCTACCCGACTTCTGCCTCCAACTGGACGAGTTCGAAGCCACGTTCAACGCCAACCAACCCACCGATTACCAGGCCGATCTGAGCTACAGCCACGAAGGCGAGGACGACGAATACAACCTACGGGTCAACCACCCGTTGAACCTGGACGGAACGAACGTCTTCCTCATCGGCCACGGCTACACGCCGGTGGTCACCTACACCGACCGGTACGGAAACTCCACGACGACGCGAGCGCCCTTCCTCGCCACCGACGACGCCCTCAACTCCGAGGGAGCCTTCAAGTTCCCCGACGCCAATGTCGACCCCGATACGCAGGAGCAAGACACGCTCAGTCAGACGGGCTTCGAGTCCATACTCGTTCCCACCTACGACCCGAGCACCGAGCGGCTCATCGGTGACGATCCCGAGTTGAACAATCCGGTTCTCGCTTTGACCGCCTATCAGGGCGATCTGGGGATGGACGACGGTTCGCCGCAGTCGGTCTATTCGCTGGACGCCGACATGATCGACGCGGGACTTCTGGAGCAGGACGGCGACGAGGTCACCGTCATCGGCATGGGTGACGAGCTGGAACTGTCGGACGGGTCAAGCCTGAGGTTCGACGACTTGGAAGAGTACGCCGTTCTCCAAGTGCGCTACAACCCCTCGCAGTTCGTTCTGCTGATTACGGCGGTCGTCCTCATGTCCTCGTTGATTCCGATGCTGGCGGTGCGCCGTCGCCGCTTCTGGGTGCGGCTACACGACGACGGAAGTGTGGAGTACGCCGGATTGACCAAGACGGAGTTCGACGGCTTCGACGAGGAGTGCGAGCGGTTGATCGAACTGGTCAACGGTCGGATCGACCCTGATGACGACGAAACGCCTCACGACACTAAGACCGATAGCACCGACCCGCAGGGAGAATCATCATGACAGGTGCCGAAATCGCCAATGCCCTCTTTGTAGGGTCCATTCTGTCCTTTGCGACGGCCATGCTGGCCGCCGCGGTGGACTTCGCGTTCAGTTCCACGCAGACGAAGGAGCCTGAGAAAGAGGCCGTGGCTTCGGGCGGCGGCGGTGCGGTCATTTCGTCGGCGCCGCCGGATTCGCACCAGGCTCCGGTGAACGCGGCGACCGCGCGGACGATCGGGCGTTTCGGCATCGGTTTGACCGTGTTGGGAACGCTGGCGCTGATCGCGTCGATCGTAGTGCGGATTTCAGCGGCGGGGCGTTTTCCCTGGGGCAACATGTTCGAATACACCGTCGGCGTCGCCGCCGTGGCGATGACCGTTTGGCTGGGTTTGATGCAGCAGGGGCAGGTGCCCCGGCGGATGAACGTGTTCGCCACCTTCACCGTCACCATGCTGCTGGGGGCGTCGGTGCGCTATTACGTGGAGGCGGGCCCGCTGGTTCCGGCCCTGGAATCGCCCTGGATCGTCATCCACGTGTCGGCGGCGATCATCGCCTCCGGGATTGTGACCGTCGGCTTCATCTACGCCGTGCTGCATTTGATGAAGCGCCGCTACGACGCGGTGGTCAGTGACGGGAAGACGCCGAACTTCCCGATCAACTTGGCGAGTAGGTTCCCCAGTGCGGCACGCCTGGAGAAGATGACCTTTCGGATGCACGTGTTCGCCTTCCCGCTGTTGACCTTCGGGATTTTCGCCGGGGCAGTCTGGGCACACTACGCCTGGGGACGTTTCTGGGCATGGGACCCCAAGGAGGTCTGGGCGTTCATTTCCTGGGTCGTCTACGCCGCTTACCTGCATTCACGCGTGTCGGGTCGGAGTCTGCGGGCGTGGGCGCCGTGGATCGCGATTCTCGGCTACGCCGTCACCCTGTTCAATCTGACAGCGGTGAACCTGGTTTTCCCCGGGCTGCACTCCTATTCGGGACTCTAAACCCGTTTCAAGGGCGAATCGGGGCGTGGGAGAGTCATCTGACCTCCGGCTGACCTTACGCTAGACGTTCACGTACCGACGCGGAATCTGTTGATCTGCTGATCCGGGCGGTGCGATACTGTGGAGTAGCCCACGCCCCAAGAGAACAGGTGGCTTTATATATGATCATCCTCGTACGTCATGCCGCGCCGTTGGTGGACGGTGAACGCCCGCCGTCCGAGTGGAGTTTGGGACGGGAGGGGCGTACTGAGACCGAGAGGATGTGCGCGCGCCTCGTGCGAGAGATCGGCACCCGTCCGAATGTGGTGTCCAGCCCTGAGCCCAAGGCACGGCAGACCGTCGCGCCGATCGGGGTAAGCGAGGTCGACGCCTGCTTCGCCGAGGCCACCATTGCCGCCTCCGATCTGCCGTTGTATCGACGGCAGAAGCGCCGGGAGTACGTCGAGGGCACCGAACACGACGGCTGGGAATCGCATCACGACGTAGTAGCGCGATTCGAGCGCGGTTTCCAGCGCCATAAGCACTTGGCGGACGAGCGACCACTGGTCATCGCCTCACACGGCATGGCCATGACCCTGTGGCTGCGGGAACGCTACGGGATCGACAAGCCCGGCGACTTCTGGCAGGAGCTGCGATTCCCGGACGCCTTCCGGCTTGATGAAGACGACTTCAGCCGCCTGTTCCAGGACGCATTAAATGTCGCTCAGGTACCGATTGCACCCGAACTCTCTCGCACAACCCATAAATGGCGACACGATCGAATCGCAATGCCGCAGGCGCTGAGCAAGGCGTAACTCTGCCTAATTTCCGCTTCGATCGGCTCGAATAGTAGATTCATCGGTCTGGTCCGCATCGAGTACCGCGATGTCCAATTCAGCGAGACCTCTGGCCTCGGTTCGATAGTCAGCGTCCATGCACCTGAACTGGCCTCGAGCGGTATGCTCCCACAACAAGCGTTTCAGCGTCTCGGATAGGCTCGTTCCACCACAATCGTCACGCGCAATACAAGCAATTTCATCGCGGACAGGTTGTGGCACAATAATATTCGTCTCGCCTGTCTTCTTCGTCGTCTTCAACCCGTCTTCCTGGAGGCAGCTACCTACCTCGCAAACCTACGCAGTTCATAGTACTTTCAAGAACACTGCCTACGGGAATGCCAGTAAAAACCACAATCGCGTCCAAGTTTAATATTGGGGCCATCGTCCCGAGTCGGATCGTGCGGGTGTGGGGTCATACAGCTGGCAGATCGCTTCGTGGTGTTCCATTGGCACATTCGTTTTATCCGGCCCCCAACGGTTCTTCTGCACCCGCACGTTCACTCGGGTGCCGCCGGTCGGTTCAACCTCGAATACCACGTCCGAGTCACGCAGCAGGAAGTCGTACGCCAACAATCCTTCCGCGCTGTCATCGCTCCCGTCCAGATTCAGCGGAACGGTCACCATGACCGTCGAGCGCAGGTGCGCGGCCGTTTGTTTCAAGGTTCGTGAGGTCAAGGCGATCTGGTCGGCACGAGTGGGACCGCCGTCCTCGTCGTCGTAGCCCGACCAACCGTATTGCTCTCCAGTAGGCGCGAAATCGAAGTTCTGAATCGAGTCGACGACCACCAGATCGCTGTCGGCCAGACTCGATTCCATGTAGTACTCGAAGTCTTCCAGACGACTGGCGTGTGCGATGTTGAGTTCGCGACCTTCCATACGTAGCCGCGCGCGGGTGTAGTCACGTAGCCGTTTTTCGTCTGGGGGGCTGAGCTTCGCACGACCTTCCGAGTCGAGGCGGAGCCCGAGGCTACATCGAGTAAGGCGATCGTCGAAACGCCCTCGGTTGCCTTTGGGTAGAAAATAGGAGCCGTAGAGTTCCTGCCGAAAGACGGCGTCGCTGAAGATGTTGGTCGCCAACAGCGAGGCCAAGTACGGCTGTGTCGACGCGATGGTAATGAGATTCTGCTCCGCGAAATACTGCACCGTATTGTCCAGCCCTGGATATCCGGTGGAAAACCCCGCTCGCATACCCTTTTCCATCACTCACACCTGTATCCACTCAAATCTCCATGTCGTCAGGACCAAGCGTAACCGTCCGCGCCGACACCGCCGCAGCCCATCGTTGTACCGCAGCTCGTCCTCTGTGGCACTCTTAAAGCATGCCTGAAAAGAAGTCTTCAGAATCTGCCGCAGCGGACGAGCACTTTACCATTTCGGACCCGAAACGTATGAAAGTGCTGTCGCACCCAGCACGCATAGCGGTGTTCGACCTCCTCAACGGCTCGGAGATTCGCGACGGTGACGGCATGACCGCCACGGAAATATCGCGGCACGTCGGCCTCTCCCCCAGCGCTACGAGCTATCATCTGCGGGCCATGTACAAGGCCGGCTTCGTCGAACCGGCCCCGGATCGCGGCGACAAGCGCGAGCGGGTCTGGCAGATGACCATGAAGAAGGTCAGCTTTCAGGCAGAGGAGGGTGCCCCCAGGAGTACCTACGTCGCTGAGTCGGAGATAGCTCGTTCGTTCATGGAAGCGGATTCCAATGCGTTTCTGCGAGCCATGGAGAATCGCTCCCACAGCCGTGACCAGGAAGCGATAGCCAAATCCATGAACTACGGCCGCCTGAACGTCATGTTGTCCGAGGAGGAGAACACCGAACTCATTGAACGCCTGATGGATCTACAGCAGGAATTTTCGGAACGAGCCGCCGGTCGCAGCAGGGAACGGAACGCTGACCACGATTACCGGCTGGTTCACCTACGCTTCCAGGTCTTTCCTGAGATCGGAGATCAAGACGACCGTGGGGACTCACCTCAACCGCAGAAGTAGTTATCGTTTTGTTATCAAAATTCGTGAAATACTTCTTTCATACTCAGATATGAAGTGATAACTTCGAAGTATGAGCTTCGAAAATAATTCTGAAGACTTTGCGCTTCGCGAAGTACTCTTCCTCGCCCTCACCGCTTGCGTGGGAGGCGCTGCTCTATTCACAGTGGACTTCATACTGGTACTTCAGCTGCAAAGTTCAGGATTCGGCGGTGCCGCAGTCGCTCTCCTCATCACCTGTGGCACCGTTCCGGTCGTCGCTCTCACTCCGATCGCCGGACGGATCGCCGACCGCTTCGACAGTCGCTGGATCATGTCGCTCAGCGGCCTCGCCCAGTCCGTATTCATCCTGGCCATGACCCAAACCAACGGCTATGTCGCACATTTGGTGCTGCTTTCCCTGTGCGCCTGCGGAACCGCCGTCATGGCTCCCACCGTGTCCGCCCTGGTCCCCCGCATGGCCTCCGGTAGAAAACTCCCCATCGCGATTTCCTTCGTGCAGACCGGCAATCTCCTGGGTATGGTGATCGGCCCCGCTGCCGCCGGCTTCCTCGTCGCCGCCTACGACACCGACGTCGCGCTCACCATCGTCGCGGCGGCCGCGCTGGGGCGTGCGCTCTTCAGCCTCACCATCCGCACGCGGCGGGGCGGTGCCGCCAACCTCGTCACGGATGACGCTGCAACCGAGAGTCGCACCTGGACTCTCCGGTCCGACCGCCTCATCCTGACGACCGTCATCGGCCTCGGCGGGTGCCTGATGGTGTTGAGCGCCGCGAACGTCCTCGAAGTCTTCCTGGTCCGCGAGGTCTATGGCGCCGGTGAGGCTACCTACGGAATCATCAACTCGAGTTGGACGTTCGGCATGACCATCGGTGCACTGATCGTCGGGTGGACCATCAGCCGCTTCACTCGGGACATGACCTTGTCTTGGAGTGTCATGTTCAGCGTGGGAGCCATGTGCGCGATCATCCTCGTCATCGCCCAGCCTCTGCCCAGCGTCAACCTCATCATCCCGCTGTACTTCCTCGGAGGGATCATGAACGCCGGGATCAATGCGGGCGTGCAGACGATCGTGGCACGGCGGGTACCGGAAGCCCATCGTGGACGTGCCGGAGCTCGCATCAACGGCACGGTACAGGGAGCGTCGCTGGTCGGATTCGGTTTTGGCGCTCTGCTCTCCACGATGTTCAGCGTGGAAACGGCACTCATGATCGCGGCCGGTGGGGGTCTGGCCGTCGCGATCGGATGCGTCCCCTGCATCAACCGCACCGCTCGGACTTCACCCGAACCCGCCGTGGACGGTGAAACCGACACCGTTCCGGCAGAAAAGGAAACCACCGAGACCGAAAAGGAGCCGCCGCTGGCGAAAGCATAGCTGAAGTATTCTTCGTGTTTGATACGGGTGTGGGGCCACCGTCACCGTGGCCCCACACCCGTTATTGCCAGGTATAACACTGCCTGCGACAGTCTTTCGTTTTACAATCCCAGTTCGCGCAACTCCGGCAGGTGCGCGAGCGCCGCTTCCTTGGCGTCTTCAGCGGTGGCCCCGCCGAGTGCCACGTCGGCCGCGTTTCGGCATTGTTCCAGCGTATGCCCGGCCAAGGCGGCTTTGACCATGGGAATGGCCGGGGCCGACATGGACAGGCTGGTGACGCCGAGTCCCACCAGTACACAGGCGAGAACCGGGTCGGCGGCCGCTTCACCGCAGACTCCGCATACCTTGTCCTCCACCGACGCACCTTGCGCTGCTTGGGCGATGAGGTGCAGAACCCCGGGCTGCCAGGGACTCTGGTAGCGGGCCAACGCGCCGATCTGTCGGTCGGCGGCGTAGGCGTACTGGGTCAGGTCATTGGTACCGATGCTGAAGAAGTCGGCCGCCTTCGCCAGGTGCGCCGAGGTGATCGCCGCCGACGGTACTTCGATCATGATTCCGGCGGTGTTCAGACCGGCGGTGGTGGCTTTGTCATGGAAGTATTTGGTGTCGTTCAGGTCCGCCACCATTGGAGCCATGACCCACAGGTCGGCGTGAGAGTCGGACTGCACCTGCGCCAGGGCGCGCAACTGTTCGTCGAGGACATCGTCGTGGTTGAACGCCAGTCGCAGTCCGCGTACGCCTAGGGCCGGGTTGGGTTCGTCGTCGTTGTTGACGAACGGCAACGGCTTGTCGGCACCCGCGTCCAGGGTCCGCACGACGACTTTCTGGTTCGGGAAAGCGTCGGCTACCTCTTGATAGGCACGGACCTGTTCGTCGAAGCCGGGCTTGTCATTGCGGTCGAGGAAGAGGAATTCGGTGCGGTACAGACCGACCCCTTCGGCTCCATTGTCTTGGGCGTCCGCCACATCGGCGGGGCCGCCGATATTGGCGAGCACGGAAATGCGCTCGCCGTCCTTGGTGGCTCCCGGCCCGGTGGCGGCTTTGGCCGCTGCGGCGCGTTTGGCGGCCACGGCCTTGGCGCGCTCGATTTGTTCCTCGGCGGGCGATAGAGTGACCTCTCCGCTCGATCCGTCGACCAGCACGGTCGTACCGGTTTCCACGTCGGTCGCGCCTTCCATGGCGACGACGGCGGGGATACCCATGGTGCGGGCCAGGATCGCGGTGTGTGATGTCGGTCCGCCTTGGACGGTGACGATCGCGGTGACGATGTCGGCGTCGATTCCGGCGGTGTCGGCGGGCGCCAGATCCTCGGCCACGAGGACGAACGGTTCGTCGGATTCGGGGATGCCGGGGACGGGTTGACCGGTGAGCACGGCGATCACTCGATCGCGAATGTCGTCGAGGTCGGCCACGCGTCCGGCCATATAGCCACCGGCGGCGGCGAGCATGTCGCGGAAGGTTCCGAAGGACTCGTAGATGGCCCGTTCAGCGGACAGTCCTTCTCCCATTTTGGCCGCTGCCGCGTCGACCAGTCCCGGGTCGGAAGCCATCATGATCTGCGCTTCGAGGACCTCGGCGGCCTCGTCGCGTCCGAGTGAGCTCGCCTTGTCCGCCCGCGCCTGAAGATCTTCTGAAACGGCCTTGGTCGCGGCGGCGACGCGCGCTTTTTCGGCGGACGCGTCGCCGTTCAGTTGACCGTTCGGATCCGGTTCGGTTATGGGAGCGGCCATTTTACGAACGGGGCCGACACCGACCCCGGCTGAAACCCCTACGCCTTTAGGCACCGGTGGTCACCAGCACTTCCAGTTTGTCGAGGACGCCATTGTCTTCGGTTTCCAAGGTAATTTGGTCGCCTTTGCGGACGTCGAGTCCCATGAGCGACAGCATCGATTTGGCGTTGACGGGGTCCCCGTCGCCTTTGGCGATCGTGACATCGACGTCACTTTCACTCGCCGTCTGCACAAACTGAGCGGCGGGGCGTGCGTGTAGCCCCGTCTCGAGGGTGACCTCTAGGGTTTTCTGTGCCATTGTGTTCGTCCCTTTTATGATCTATATGCTTACTGCCACGTGAAAAGGCGATCTCCCGCGGAGACTTCCCCGGTGGCGTGATCGGTTATCGCATCGGGTTGTCCGTCGAGCGCGACGACGGGGCAAACGGTGTCCTTGCCTCCGGCCTTGATCTCAGCGGGATTCCACTCCACGATCGCTTGGCCGGCGGTGACGGTGTCGCCTTCAGCGGCCAGGAGTGTGAATCCTTCGCCTTTGAGTTCGACGGTGTCGATTCCCAGATGCACGAGGACTCCACGCCCGTCGTCACCGGTGATGACGTAGGCGTGCGGATGGAGTTTGGTAACCGTGCCGCCGATGGCGGCGACTGCGGTGGTGGGCTCGGCGACCGGTGTGACCGCCAGCCCCGGGCCGACGAATCCCTGCGCGAAGACCGGGTCGGAGACCTGGTCGAGCGGGGTGATGTCGCCGGCCACTGGAGCCAGTACTTCAGCCATGCTGTATGTCCTTATCGCAGATCTTCGATGTCGGAGGCGATGTTGTCGGCTTCCGGCCCGACGACCACTTGAATGACGTTTCCGGAGGACATGACCCCGAACGCACCGGCCTTCTTCAGCGCGGCTTCGTCGACGGCCCCTTCGTCCTCGACCTCGGTACGCAGACGAGTGGCGCACGGTTCGATCTCGAGAATGTTGTCGAGTCCACCCAGACCGGCAACGATGGCTTCGGCTTTGTCCATGGTTGTTCCCTTTCCGTAGGGGATTCTCATCCCGTTAAACAGCGTAAGTCGCCTGAGAGGTTCGCGAGGCGCCTTTGGGACGTCCGCGACGGCTCACCGTCCCTGAAACGGTTCGCGCCCGCTTTGCCCTGGGGAGGTGAGTTCCCGGCACTGCTGCAACAGTGCCACGACCGGCGCCTGTTCCGCCCGTTTCTGTTCTGAAACAGACAGTGACGATGTCGCAGGCGAGGGCGATCCGACTGAGTGCGGTCGCCCTCACCTGCGCGAGTGCTAGTGGTTCTTATCGTTCTTCGGTTTGTCCTCGGACTCGGACGTCGTGGAGCCGGAAGAGGACTCCTTATCGGCCTTGGCCTCGGCCTTTTCGTCGCCGTCGTCGGCCGTGCCGTTGCCGTCCAGGGCCTCACGTCCCGGCGTCGGCAGGTTGAGCTTCTTGATCAGGAAGGTGAAGATCAAGAAGTATACGGCGAACATGATCAGACCGATGAGCACCACACCCAGCGGATTTTCCGTATTGGACTTCGTAAAGTTCAATACGTAGTCGATTGCGCCCGCTGAGAATCCGAAGCCTATCTTGACCCCCAATATGTCGGCCAAGAACAGCGACACACCGGTCAGCACGGCGTGAACACCGAGCAGCAGCGGAGCGATGAAGATGAAGGCGAACTCGATCGGCTCGGTGATACCGGTGACGAACGAGGTCACACCCGTGGCGATGGCGAAGGAGGCGACGGTCTTCTTGTTCTCCGGACGAGCGGTCACGTAGAAGGCGAGCACAACGGCCGGCATCGCGAACATCATGATCGGGAAGAATCCGGCCATGAACGTACCGGTTCCTTCCACACCTTGGAAGTAACAGTTCAGATCCCCGGTGTAGGTCTGGCCGTCCACTTCACAGTTGGGAACGGTGAACCAGACGACGGAATTGAGAATGTGGTGCAGACCGAACGGCAACAGCAGACGGTTGATGACACCGTAGATACCGGCACCGATGGCACCGTAGTCGGTCAGGAAGTTACCGAAGTCGTCGATGGGGCCGGAAACGGCGGGCCATACAAAGCCGGCCAGAACCGCCAACAGCAGTGCCGACACGGCGGTAACGATGGGCACGAAACGACGTCCACCGAAGAACGACAGCCAGGTCGGCAACTTGATGCGGTGGAAACGTTGCCAAAGAAGCGCGGCGACGATACCGATGACGACACCGCCGAGAACCCCGGTCGGGTTCTGCATGCCGAGGTTGAGCAGCGGCTCTCCTTCGGCGTCCTGAACCATGACATCGTCGGAAATGCTGGAGTCAGCGAACATGCTCATGCTGACGTTATGGAAAACGAGGTAGCCGACGAGACCGGCCACCGCCGCCGAGCCGTCGCCTTTTTTGGCGAATCCAAAGGCGATACCGACGGCGAAAAGAATGGGGAGGTTGTCGAAGAGCGAGCCACCGGCCGCTCCGACCACCTTCGCCACGGGGTTCATCCAGTCGAGATATTGACCGAGACCATCGGGGCCGAGCAGGTCATCTTGTCCCAAACGTAGTAGCAGAGCCGCCGCGGGCAGAGTCGCGATCGGCAACATGAGGCTTCGCCCGAGCCGCTGTAGAACAGCGAGGGCACTTCCTCCGGATTTAGTGGACGACGCCACGGTCTCCTCCTTGAGTATTCCGTTCACTTCCAGCATGGGCGTGCTGGCACGTATGCGACAGCTTTTGTATCACCCGGCATTTGCCCCCGACAAGCCATTGAACGAGCCGCATGACGACTATCCGTAATCGAGTGTGTCGATTATGTACCATCAAAACGGAAATTTCGGGCAATTTCGTGATTTATACTCGTTCTCCACAGTAGAAATATTACGGAAATCTAGTGGTAAACATCACTCGTAAACTAAACTTAATGATCAAACGCCATGATAGAACCCCTGATGAGCGCTCAAGTTTTCTGTGCAAAAAATTGCACCACCAATTATCGGTAACTCTCATACCCACACGGCATCATTGGAGAATGCGGACTCCCGACCTAGCCGCCGATATTTGCGGAGAGAACCTCACCCACCTGCACCAACTCCCCAGCCGCCTTCCCCAAGCCGTCACGTGGCCCGACTGGGCCACGCCCGAACTACGCGACGCGTTCTCCCGCAGTGGAATCGATCAACCCTGGGCTCATCAAGTCGACGCCGCCACCAGTGCCTACGACGGCCACGACACCATCGTCTCCACAGGAACGGCCTCCGGAAAAAGCCTTGCCTACCTCCTACCCACCTTGGAGGCCATCTCGAGCTCCGAACACGCCAAGACTCTCTACCTCTCGCCCACCAAAGCGCTCGCCGTCGACCAGGCACGCGCCGTCACCGACATCGAATTCAGCGGCGTCGTTCCCGCAGTCGTGGACGGAGACACCCCCTACGACGAGCGCCGCTGGGCCGCTGCCTACGCCAACATGGTGTTCACCAACCCCGACCTCCTCCACCACTCCCTACTGCCCCGCCACCGGCGCTGGCGCGCCTTCCTTTCCGGGCTGCGCTACCTCGTCATCGACGAAACCCACCTGTACAGGGGCATCTTCGGTTCGCACATGTCCTGGGTGGTCCGCCGTCTCCTACGCCTCGCCCGGCACTACCATGCCGATCCCACCGTCATCGCCGCCTCCGCCACCTGCGCCAACCCGGCCGACCTCCTGGAAACCCTCACCGGGCGTCCCGCTCACGCCGTCACCGGTGACTCCTCCGGTCGACCGGACACCACCGTCGCCCTCACCACCTGCAGTTCCATTGAAATGGGCGGAGAGACCATCAGCGTCTCCACCCTCAGCGAAACCGCCCGGCTGCTTGCCGACCTCACTTCTCGCAACTACCGCACCCTCGCGTTCGTCCCGTCTCGACGCGGAGCCGAAATCGTCGCCTCCGAGACCAAAGACCGGCTCGGGGCCGACCCGGTCGGCGACCGTATCGCCGCCTACCGCGCCGGATACCTCCGGCAACACCGTCGTGAACTGGAAGATCGACTTCGCGACGGCTCACTCATGGGGCTGGCCACCACCAACGCGCTCGAACTGGGAATCGACATCACCGGACTGGACGCGGTCATACTCTGCGGATACCCGGGCCGTCTGGCGTCATTCTGGCAGCAGGTCGGGCGTGCGGGTCGAACGTCCAAAGACGCGCTGGCCGTATTCATCGCCAAGGACGATCCGCTGGACACCTACCTCATTCACCACCCCGAACGACTCCTGGAACATCCAGTTGAGGCAGGGGTGTGCGACCCGGCGAATCCGTATGTCCTGGCCGGTCATCTGTGTCTGGCCGCCGGGGAAAAACCGCTCCTGGAATCGGAGCTGGAAGGACTACCGGGAGCGATGGACGTCGTCTCCGAACTGTGCTCGCAGAAACTCCTCCGCCGCCGCGCCGGAGGTCGTTATTACTGGGTGGGAGACGAACGACCCGAGGTCAATCTGCGTGGTTCGGGTCCCGGCGAAGTGGACATAGCCGAGATCGACAGCGGGGAACTCATCGGCACGGTGGATCTCTCGGCCTCCCACCGCCTCGTGCACACCGGTGCGGTATACGTCCATCAAGGACAGACTTTTCTGGTCGATGAGCTCGATCTCGACGGTCGAGCGGCCCTCGTGCACCGCGCCAACCCGCCATGGACCACCTCGACGCAGGACATCTCCCACCTGGAGATCATCGATACCGAAAGCGTGGAGCAATTCGGCGACATCTCCATGTATTACGGCTCGGTGGAAGTCACCAATGCGGTGGTGTCCTACCAGCGCCGACGCTCTCCCAGCGGGGAGGTCATTGATACCCGTCCACTCGATCTACCCGCCCAAACGCTACAGACCAAGGCGGTGTGGTGGACGTTCCAGGAATCAGTCGTCAGCGATATCGCGGACCTGGCCGGTGCCCTGCACGCCGCCGAACACGCTGCGATCGGTCTATTGCCACTGATCGCCACCTGCGACCGGTGGGACATCGGCGGACTGTCGACCGACCTGCATCCCGATACCGAGACTCCGACCATCTTCATCTACGACGGTCATCCAGGAGGAGCGGGTATTGCCGCAGCCGGATACCGGGACATGGCCACCTGGTTGTCGGCCACTCGGGAAGCCATTGCCGACTGCGGATGCGAGCGCGGCTGCCCCTCCTGCATCCATTCCCCCAAGTGCGGCAACGGCAACGACCCTCTGTCCAAAACCGGAAGCATGACCGTTCTCGATCGCCTCCTGAAACGGGCGACCTGAGGAGCGGCGTGGTTCAGCCTTCGACGCGCTCCAGGCGGGCCGAGAGGTGCGGCGTCATGGGGTGGCCTTCGGCGGCCATCTCTATGGCGTACATCAGGGCACCTTCCACGATCCCGTACAGCCGCTTTTCCGCCGTCACTTCCTTGGCGTGGGGGCTGCGCATGACGGCGTCGGTACCGACTTCGATCTGCGTGCCCTTGGCCTGGCCGTAGAAGAGCTCTTGGATTCCGGTGGGGTGGGCGATCATGGCTTCGACTTCGGGCTGGTTGCCCTTGCCGGTTTCGATCTTCCAGTACCCGGATTCCTGCGCGGCGGGGCGAATGGCCTTGCCGTCCGCGTCGACGATCCACGACCGTGCCCGGTAGTACAGGAAGGGGCGACCGTCGTGGGAGAATTCCACTTCCTGGGCGTAGAAGAAGTCCTCCACGTCCGGGTAGCCGCCTTGTCCTCGGCCGCGCCATTTGCCGACCAAGGGCAGCAGGGGAAGCAGGTCACCGTGTAGGTCCGGGCCTTTGCGAAGGTTATTCGTCTCCTCATAGGGGTACGGCTCGACCGACTGGTAGGTGGTGGCGAACTCTTCGGGCACGTCGCTTTCTTGGCCAGTCACTTATTTCTCCCTAGCTTAATGGTCCAGTATCCCAGTAGGCCCGCCATCGCGCCGGAAGCGACGACAAGCGAGGCAGCCAATACGATATACACAACCGCCAGGATACGTGTCCCTGCCCCGGCGCGAGGGAGACGACGCCTACCTCGCCCATGCCGATCAAACGACGATACGATGACACCGACGTAACCGATCCATCGCCAACGTCACCGCCACATGAAGTTTTCCGCTCCCAAGTGGCCGATAGACCGCCTGGATGGCAGACTTAACCCCATGACAAACACACCGCCACCCGGACCGTTTGACTCCTGGCTGTCGGATATGGACGGCGTCCTCGTCCACGAGGGAGCCCCCGTTCCAGGAGCCAACAAATTCATCGAACGCCTACAGGAAGCCGAGAAACGCTTCCTCGTGCTCACCAACAACTCCATCTACACTCCACGCGACCTCCACGTGCGTCTGAAGAACTCCGGGCTGCACGTACCCCTCGAATCCATCTACACATCCGCGCTGGCCATGGCCGACTTCCTCAAAAGCCAACGCCCCGGCGGCTCGGCCTACGTCATCGGCGAAGCCGGGCTCACCACCGCCCTGCACGACATCGACTACATCCTCACCGATTACCGCCCCGACTACGTCGTCCTCGGCGAAACTCGCCGCTACGACTTCGCCTCCATCACCACCGCCGTACGGCTGATCAAGGACGGCGCTCGCTTCGTCTGCACCAACCCCGACGCCACCGGCCCCTCGCAGGACGGACTGTTGCCCGCGACCGGTGCCGTGGCGGCGATGATCAGCAAGGCCACCGGCAAGGAGCCCTATTACGTCGGTAAGCCGAATCCGGTCATGATGCGCCACGCCCTGCGTAAACTGCAGGCGCATTCGGAGTCGACGGTCATGATCGGCGACCGTATGGACACCGACGTGCTCTCCGGACTCGAAGCCGGACTGCATACCGTGCTGGTTCTGTCGGGGGTTACCAACACCATGGACGAGGTGGAGCAGTATCCGTTCCGCCCCAATCACGTCACCGATTCGGTGGCCGACCTCATCGACTGGATTTAGGAGCCGACCATGACGGCGTCACTCACCGATCGACAGCGCGACATCCTCGACTTCGAGGCCCGGTGGTGGCAGGAAAGCGGTAATAAGATCCAGGCGATCGTCGATGACCTGGGTATGAAACCGGAGGCCTATTTTCAGGCGCTGGCGCAACTGGTGGACTCTCCCGCCGCCGAGAAACACCGTCCCGAGGTCGTCAGGGCCTTGCGGGCGGCACGTGATCGGCGGCGCCGCGAAGTGGTCGGCGAGGAGCACTAAGCGGCGTCGGCTCGGTTTCTCCCGGCTCGACGTGCCAGGACAAAGTACACAAGCATTCCGAGCGCAATGACCGTCGCACCGGAGAGCGCGGATTCGGGCGGAAGTGCGATCGCCATGAGCAGACACCCCACGAGCCCTAGCCAGGGTACGACTTTCCGCCCGTTGAGGGTGGTGGCGGAGGCGTTGGCGACGGCGTAGTAGATGAGGACGCAGAAACTCGAGAATCCGATGGCCGTGACGATGTCAAAGACGCTGACGATGACGATGGCGGCGGTCGCGGCGGCGACTTCGGCGACCCAAGGGACACTGAACCGCTCCGAGACGGCCGTGAATCGCCGCGGCAGCCAGCCGTCCCGGGCCATGGCCAATGCCGTCCGTCCCATCCCCGCGAGCAGAGACAGCAGCACTCCAGTGGCCGCCACGGCCGCACCGATGGCCACGATCGGGATCAAGGCCGGGTTTACGGCAGCGGCCACGTCGGCCAAGGCCGTGGTGCTTTCCGACAGGGTGGCCGAACCGAGCACGTGAAGTGCGGTGGCAGCGACCAAGAGGTACACGGCCACGGTCAAGACAAGCGCGAGCGGAATAGCACGGGGGATCGTCCATTGCGGACGTCGCACTTCCTCTCCCAGGGTGGCCAGGCGGGCGTATCCGGCGAAAGCGAAGAACAGCAGCCCGGCGGCGGTGAAGGTGCCGTGGACACTGGCCTCGTCCAGAGTTTCGCGCCAGCTTCCCGCCGACCAGCCGGTGGTAATGATGATGGCAAGTATTCCGAGCGTGACCAGGAGAAAAATCGCGGTCGCGATGGTGGTTTTCCGAATACCCAGGAGGTTGACGGCCAGAAGAACAATGATCGCGGCTACGGCGAGCGGCTTGGCGTAGTCGGGGGCGAGGTAGCTGCCGAGGGTGAGTGCCATGGCGGCGGCGGAGGCGCTTTTCCCGGTGAGAAACGACCATCCGGCGAGAAATCCCGCCGCCGGATTCAGCCGTTTATTGCCGTACAGATAGGCTCCCCCGGACTGCGGGTACCTGGCGGCCAGTCGTGCCGAGGAATCGGCATTACAGTAGGCGACGCCGGTAGCGATGGCGAGCGCGATGAGAAGGGTGATCGCCGACCCGGCGGCCGCGACGGCCGGTCCCCAAACGGTGAACACTCCCGCGCCCAGCATGGACGCCATGCCGATGGCGACGGCTCCGGGCAGGCCGAGCTCACGTTTGAGTTGGGTCCGGCTCATCGGGCTATTGATACTTCCGTTCGGGTTCCAGTATGGCGGGCAAGGGAATCGTCGTCCAGGGCACGCGGTACACGATTCGGATGATGATCCCGCCGAAGAGAAGTCCGGCCGGGATATCCCAGAACCAATGATAGTGGAGCCCGATCATGGAGATATAGGCCAGAATCGGGGGTGTGAGTAGGATGGCCTTCCGCATCCAGGGGCGCAACAGGTATCCCGTGCAGAGAACGATGATTCCGCACCACACGATCGTGTTGACCGCGTGCCCGGAGGGGAAGGAATCGGCGGTTTCCAGCCCGGAAAAGAGTGTGGCGTGGAAGGCGTCAACGTAGTCGCCGACTGAGGAGCAGTCGCTGTAACCGGTCTGCTCGCTCGGCATCCGACAGCGGGGCGCGGGGCGATCGGTGATCCACTTGTACGGTGCGAGCAGCCCCATCATGAAGTAGGCGGCCACCCAGGCGAGCAGGGGCCGGACGGTGGTGTAGCGGTAGGACATGAGTCCGGCGAGGACGAGGGCGGTCCCGCCGAGGACTCCCCCTTGCCCGCTCCACACGAGGGTGAGAAACACCCACCTGAGCCATTCCGGGCGGTGTTCCATCACAAAGTCGCGTAGGTCGACGTCGAAATGCACCAGGGCGCTCGGCGATACGAGCAGGTAGGTAATGACGGCAAGCATCACCAGCATGGCGATGTCGGGCACCCAGGAGGTTGGTTTTCCTGGTATATAGGGCCGCCATGGCTGCGAGGATTGGCCCGCCAACCAACGGATCGGGCGTTCGAGGACAGCGATCACAGCTTAAGCCTAGCGAGTCGCGGGAGTGTTGGTGATTCGAGACTGCTTTGAGACTTCTTCGTAACGTTTTCAGCAGGGTCGTTAAGTGAACAATAATCTAATTTGGTATCTTGCTCAAATTAATTTGAGGGCGCGAGCCGCCGTTCACAGCACGCGCCCCCGACAATCCAGTTCGTGGACCGCGCTACATGTCGGCGACGTCGGCCTGCTTGGCACGGACGGCCTCGGCGGCGGTCTTCAAGTTCGCGGACTCGTCATCGGTCAGCGGGGTCTCCACGACCTCCTTGACACCTTCGGCGCCGATCCGGGCGTTCACACCCAGGTAGACGTCGCTGATGCCGTACTGGCCGTCGACCCAGGCGCAGACGGGCATGGTGTCACCGGAGTCTTCGGCGACGGCCTTGGCCATGCGGGCGGCGGCAGCGGACGGGGCGTAGTAGGCCGAACCGGTCTTGAGCAGAGCGACGACCTCAGCACCGCCATTGCGGGTGCGGTCGACGAGTTCGTCGATCTTGTCCTGCGAGAGGACGTCGGACAGTGGCTTGCCGTCCACCGACGACTGGCTCGGCACGGGGACCATGGTGTCGCCGTGCGACCCGAGCGTGAGAGTCTTGACCGACTTGACCGGCACGTCGAGCTCGCCGGCCACGAAGTTGGTGAAGCGAGCGGTGTCGAGCATGCCCGCCTGACCGAGGACGCGGTTCTTGGGGAACCCGGAGGCGATGGACGTCAGCGCGGTCATTTCGTCGAGCGGGTTCGAGACGACGATGATGACGGCGTCGGGGGAGTGAGCCACCAGGTTCTCGGTGACCGAACGAACGATCTTGGCGTTGACTTCCAGGAGGTCCATGCGGCTCATACCGGGCTTACGGGGGAGTCCGGCGGTGATGATGATGATGTCGGAACCAGCGGTGGGCTCGTAGCCGTTCCCGTCGTTGTCGGTGGTAGTACCGACCACGGTGGTCTCAAATCCCTCGACGGGGCGAGACTGGTTCATGTCGAGCGCCAGGCCCTCCGGCTTTCCCTCCACGATGTCGGTCAGCACGACGGTGTCGAAGACGTCGTACTCGGCGAGACGCTGAGCAGTGGTGGAGCCGTAGAATCCTGCGCCTACGACGGTAACTTTCTTACCCATGTTCAATTGCTCCCATTCTGGTGCTTCTCTGCAAGTCAACGGGCGGACTCATGCCCCGCTATCAACGCTATGACGTCGGTCATGACTCGGCTCAGGTGGGTGGCACTCGGATGGCGAACATCTCGCACGTGCGCATTCCAACGGGACGGTGCAACACGGCGCCCACAGCTTCAGCACAGTCACATCAGAGGCTTGGATCCCCCTGCTTCTTTTCCATACTAAATTGGTAGAGTTTTAATATTCAGTACTCGTTATCCTATCTCGCCAAAGGATTTACCATGATCACTATCTTCACCGCCGCCGTCGGAGGGATCTTGGCGCAAGCGGTTAATGGCTCCCTTGGCATGGGATACGGGACTATCGCCACCACAATCCTGCTCAGCGCCGGTATCACCCCCGTCGTCGCCAGCGCGACGGTCAACGTCGCCACCGCCGGAGTCGGTTACGCCAGCGGACTGTCGCACTGGAAGATGGGAAACGTCCACTGGAAGCTCACCGGGCTGCTCGCCGTTCCAGGCATGCTCGGAGGCTTCTTCGGTGCCACGGCCCTGACCTCCCTGTCGATCAACGCCGCCACACCCGTCACCGCGATCATCCTGGCCGGACTGGGCATCATCATCATCCTGAAGTTCGCCCGCCGCACCGATCGCGACGTCATCGTCGCCCCCACCCGTCTCGGCTTCGCCATGCCGACCGGTCTCATGGGCGGATTCTTGAACGCCCTGGGCGGCGGCGGATGGGGCCCCGTCGCGACTCCCGCCATGTTGGCGACCTCGGGCCTGCCGCCCGCCAAAGTCGTGGGATCGGTATCGGTGGCGGAAGCACTGACCGCAACGGCGATCGTGGTGGGCTTCTGGTACTCCCTGGCGGACACCATGACGGTCATGTGGCCCGTCGTCATCGGCCTGGTCGCCGGCGGAGTCGTCATATCCCCCCTGGCCGCCTGGGCGACACGTCGCATCCCCACCCGACGCCTCGGCCTCGTCATCGGGTTCCTGGTCGTCGTGCTCAACCTGCACAAGTTCTTCCAACACATCGACATCGCCACCGCCGCTGTCGTCGTCATCTACCTGTGCATCAGCGCGGCAGGGGTGTACCTCCTGATCGCCGGACGCCTTAAATCGCGTTCCAGCACGAAGGTGCCCGCTCCCCGCGAGACCGAACCCGCTCACACGGAACAACCGGTGGAGCAAGTGTCCAAGGACCAATAGGCTCACGTGGCCTACGATTGACCGGTGACGATTCAACAGCATGTGGGCTTTCGGCTCGGACACGGCGAACGGGACCATTCCGGCTGCACGGTCGCGCTATTCGACCGGGCAACCGTAGCCAGCGGCGAGATTCGCGGCGGCTCGCCCGCCACACGCGAGTTCGATCTCCTCGAGCCACAACGAGCCAACCAAGGCATCGACGCGGTGGTATTGAGCGGCGGATCGGTGTTCGGCCTCGCCTCCGTCGACGGCGTCGTACGTCATCTCGCCGAGCAGGGCCGAGGAGTACGTTTCGGCAACCAGACCATTCCCATCGTCCCCGCCATGGGAATCTTCGACCTCAACCAGTCCCGACCCACCCCACCGACCGCAGAGACCGGTATTGCCGCCTGTGAGAGCGCCACAGCGGACATCGGACCGTTCGGCCCCGTGGGAGCCGGCCTCGGTGCCACCGTCGGTCAATGGCGCGGAATCAGCCGACCGTCCGGAATCGGCTGGTCGTACACGCGGTTTCGCGATGTCATCGTAGAGGCCGTCGTCGTGGTCAACGCCTTCGGAGAGCCCGGACAACACTCGGCAATCCAAGCGAAAGACCGCTTCCACTGGCCAGAAGAATCATTCCTCCCCGCCGAAGGCGGCAACACCACCATCGGAGTGGTATCCACCAATGCCATGCTCAATAAGCTGGAATGCCACCTGATCGCGCAAGGTGCCCACGACGGACTGGCGCGGGCGATCACTCCCCCGCACACCCGCGCCGACGGCGACGGATTCATCGCCGCGGCCACGGGCACCGCGAAAACCCGCCTCGACCCCGACGTCGTCCGGACCATGGCCATGACCAGCGTGGAAACAGCCATACAGGAAGCCTAAAGAGCGGTATAGCCGTAGCCTCGATCGGCGAACTCAGAGACGATCGCCTCCAACGCCGGGAACATGCTTTCCTGATTACCCGCACCGTCATGAAGCAGAATGATCGCGCCCGGCGAGGACTTCTCCAACACATGGTCCTCGATATACGAACGGGACGTCCCGCTGTTCCAGTCCCCTGGATCGACCGTCCAGTGAATCGACTCCATACCCAACTCGTCAGCCACCGAAATGACCCGCTCAGTCCACTGCCCGCCAGGCTGGCGATAGTAGGGAATCTCCACGTTCGGCCCCGCCGCCTCGCGAATCGCGGCATTGGTACGCAACATGTTCTCTTCGATATCCTCACGATCCTGCGAACCGAGATCGTGCTCGTGATACCAAGCGTGATTGCACAAGGTATGCCCCTCAGCGGCTATCCGCTTCACCAAATACGGATAATCCTGGGCATACTGCCCGATCAGACAGAACGTAGCGTTAATGTCGTTCTCCGCGAGGAAATCGAGAACCGTCGGGGTCCACTCCGGGCTGGGGCCGTCGTCAAAGGTAAACGCCACCTCATCGGCACCAACGAGGTCGCGCGTTCCCAACGGGCCACCGTACAAATCCTCGTCGGCCACCGGTTTGCCCTCAGGCTCGCTCGGAGACGACGGTTCCGGTTCGACCTCTTCCGGATCAGAAGAATCGTGAGAGCTTGGGGACGAATCGGGACTCGGCGATTCAGAGGGAGTCGTTTCGTCATCGCTCGGTCCGACAGAATTGGCAGGAGCCGATGCCGCAAGGATCGGCTCATCCGTACTGACGACGTCATCGGCGGTCTCAACCGCTTCACCCTGCCAATACCAGGTCCCCAGACCAAGAATGGCAAAAACGGCCAAGATGCTTATCAGCCAACGATGTCGCCCAATAAATGAGGACACCATTTTCACAGTCTACGGTCAAAAACCTTCGGAAGGAACCGAGTTATATTCTTAAATTCAATTTCGATCGGGCCACATCGCCGCCAATCCAATACTCAACATAGTGAATGCCCTGCACAGTCAGACCACGAGTGCAGCCGGGAACCATGGGAATCCAGCTGAACAACGAACGAACACATACCGTTCAATAGTGACCAATCCGGGGCAAAACGACGATTGCCGACAAGTGGCCCTCAACCACGCCGAATGGCCGTAGCCTGAACGACCGCACAGACACCGACCACCACGAACAGCTCGAACCATCCCGAAAACAGCGCATTCGCAAGGGAAACCACAGCCACCATGAAAACTGCAAGAACTACTGCTATACCGGCGGAAAGCGCCTGCACGGCTTGGAACGCCGTCCGAGACACGGAACGTCCGGTCAGCAACGCCGCCTGGTAAGCAAGCGACACGGTCCAGATTGCCGTCGCAGCAAAATACAGCCCCAATGAACCGAGATTGTCATACGGCCAGAGAACAATAGGTATGAACAGGCGGATGACAAACCCGAGGTTGACGGCCGTCGCTATCGCGCAGACCAGGGTCCATCGCACCTGTTGCTTGTCGATACGACTCTTGTCCACGGGTTGCTCAGCACTCTCCGCCATAGGCCGATTCTATGCCGGTCGTCCGATTCAGCATTGGACGGCAAGAGGAAAGCGCGATTTTCGGTGCTGCCGGAAAGAACCCCCACTTCACGCTTCCCATGGATGAGCCGATTGGCGGGCCACTCACAGCATGTGCCCCAGACGTATGAATGCGTCGGTAGAGCCGAAATGGGCTCTCCCTCCTTGGGGTCTCCAGTATATCGAGGTATTCGAGCCTGTCCGCTCCCGCTGGGGGCCCGATATGACCTGGTACTTCGTGCATACTCGGCGCATATCAACGGAAACCGCGGAAGGGAGCGGCACGGAATGCGTGTGGTTTTGTCGGCCTACGGGTCAAGGGGAGACATCGAGCCCATGGTCGGGCTCGGAGTGGAATTGAAGGCGCTCGGGGTGGAGGTCGTGGTGTGCGCACCGCCGGACTTCGAGGAGCGGCTGGCAAGGGACGGCCTGGAATCGGTCCCGGTCATCCAGTCGGTGCGTGAACTGGTGTCCTCCAGGCCGCAGAAACCGGGCCAGTCCTACATTCAACAGGTCGCGACCGGACTAATTGCAGACCAGTACAACGCGATCATGGAGGCGGCGGATGGTGGCTGCGACGCGGTGTTGGGAACCGGCCTGTTCCCGGCGTCGGCGGCGGCGAGGGCCGCTGCGGAGAAGTTGGGCGCTTACTACACCCTGGTCGGGTTCTACTCGAAGGTGATTCCGTCGCCGCACCACGCTCCGATGGCATATCCGGGACATCCGCTGCCGGAGGGGGTCACGGACAACCGCGCCCTGTGGGAGCACAATCGTGAGGCCATGAACAGCCTGTTCGGAGGCGTGGTCAACGACTTCCGGACGTCCATCGGGATGGCGGAGGTCGACGACGTCCGCGGCCACGTCTTCACCGACCGACCCTGGATCGCTTCGGACCCGGTGCTGGACCCGTGGAAGAACGCGGCGGGGTACGAGGCGTTTCAGACCGGGGCGTGGATCCCGTCGGACGAGCGAGCGCTGCCGGACGAGCTGGAGGCCTTCCTGAACGACGGTGAACCACCGGTGTACGTCGGATTCGGCAGCATGGCAATGCGGGAGGCGGAAGACGTCGCTCAAGTAGCCATCGAGTCGGTGCGAACACAGGGACGCCGCATCCTGCTGTCCAGCGGTTGGGCCGGCCTGGACCTGAACGAGGCGCGGGACGACTGCTTCGGTGTGGGAGAGGTGAACCAGCAGGCCTTGTTCGGCAGAGTCGCCGCCGTGGTCCACCACGGCGGAGCGGGCACCACGACGACCTGCGCCAGAGCGGGAGCACCCCAGGTGATCGTACCGCAGATCGCGGATCAGCCCTACTGGGCGGAACGAGTGGCGGACCTGGGGATCGGCGCGGCGCACGACGGTCCGGTACCGACGGTCGAGTCCTTGTCGGCGGGGCTGGAGAAAGCGCTCGCACCGGGGGTGGCGCAACAAGCGGAGTCCGTGGTGGAAAAGGTCCGCACGGACGGAGCGTCGGTGGCCGCAAAACGCTTGGTGGACCTGACCGACCGGTAGGCGGATACCGGCACCGGATTCGGTGGCGGAGCGCGTCGACGGACGGGGCATCAATTTGAGGGCCGTCCGTAGCAGCAAGGAGTTCGTGGACGAGAGGAACCAGGGATTCGGGAGGGCGGAAACCCCGACGCGTCGAGGAGACGCCTCGGGTAGTCTGGCCCGGTCCCCACCACCCACGACCAGAGGAAACCGGCGCGCCACCATGTCACCGATCTATCTCACCGAGGGCATCGTCATCCCTGACGCGGACCTCTACTGGCGCTTCTCACGTTCAAGCGGGCCGGGCGGCCAGGGCGTCAACACCACCGATTCGCGCGTCGAATTGTCCTTCAACCTGGCCGGGACCACGGCTCTCCCGCCACACCTGCGCCAACGGGCAATAGAGAATCTGCGGAAGCGGATGGCCGGAGGAGCGGTGACGGTCGCCGTCTCCGAACACCGGTCCCAGCTCCGCAATCGTCGGACCGCCCTGGAGCGGATGGAGGCGCTGCTGCAGAAGGCCATCGCCCCGCCCCCGCCGAAACGCAAACCGACGAAGCCGACGAGGGGATCGGTGCGGCGGCGTCTCAAGGAAAAGAAGCGCCGGAGCGACATCAAGAAGCTGCGGCGCAACACCGAGGATTAAATGAGCCGCAAGCACTGAAAGTGCGACGCGGTGGTAGAGCTACCTGCACTTTCAAGACCAACTCGACCACCGCATAAGCCCCTGACTGAACTGGCGAGCCGCGAACGAAGCGCCACAGGCGCAAGTGCAGCGGCGGTAGAGCTGGAGAAGAGCTCAGGTTGTTCCAGGTGCTTCAGATTTGCGCGAGGAGGATTCGTCGCGACCTTCAGGTCGTGAGAATCCCCCACAGCGTAAATATGGAGTGCCTGGGGCAACCTGAGCGGTCACCGTCCTGTCCCCTTGTAGGTCCATCCGGCTGCGCGCCAGCGGGCTGGTTCCAGAACGTTCATGCCGTCGAAGATGCGGCGCTGTCCGACTTGGGCTCCCAGGCTTTCGGGGTCAAGGGTTCGGAATTCCTCCCACGGCACGAGCATGCTGATGACATCGGCGTTCTCGACCGCGTCGGACAGGGTTTTGGCGTAGGACAGCTCGGGTGCTTCTACTCGGGCGTTGTCCAGGCCCTCTGGGTCGTAGACGATGACCTCACCGCGTGCGGCGGCGAGTTTGCGTGCGATCGCCAGGGCTGGGGAGTCGCGGACGTCGTCGGTGTCGGGTTTGAAGGTCGCGCCGAGGACGGCGACTTTCAAACCTTCGAGGTTGGGCCCGGCCGGACCGCTGGGACGGTCCGCGAGTTCGGAGATGGCGCGAACCGCTTTGGTGCGACGCCGGGTGTTGATGGTGTCGACTTCGTTGAGGAAGTGGAAGGAGTCGCCGACGCCGAGTTCTTCGGCGCGCGCGGTCAGGGCGCGCAGGTCTTTGGGGAGGCAACCGCCGCCGAAGCCGATTCCGGCGCGGAGGAATTTGTTTCCGATGCGACCGTCGTAGCCGATCGCGCGGGCCAGACCGGCGACGTCGCCACCGGCGGTTTCACAGAGGTCGGCCATGGCGTTGATGAAGGAGATCTTGGTGGACAAGAATGCGTTGGCGGCGACCTTGACCAGCTCGGCGGTGGCGAAGTCGGTTTCGACGACTGGAACTTCGCGGTCTTCCAACGCGGCGAGCTCGAGAATTCCCTGGTGGGCGGCGCGCAGGAGGTTGAGAGCCCATTCGCTGCGGGCGGCGTAGACGATGCGGTTGGGGCGCATGACGTCGTGCATGGCGTTGGATTCCTGGAGGAATTCCGGGGACCAGCCGACTTCGATACCGTATTCTCCGCCGGTGTGGCGTTCGATGAGTTCTTCCACCCAGGTGGCGGTTCCTACCGGAACGGTGGACTTGCCGACCACGAGGCACTTGCGCTTGAGGTGCTGTGAGAGTGAGACGACGGCCGATTCGATGTAGGTCAGATCGGCGCTGTGTTCGCCGGGGCGTTGCGGGGTTCCGACGCAGATGAAGTGCACGTCGGCGGCGTCGGCTACGTCGGCGATGTCGGTAGTGAAGCGCAGTCGACCGGATTCCAGGTTACGCCGCAGCATTTCCGGCAGGCCTTTTTCCACGAAGGGCAGAGTGCCGGTATTGAACGCGTCGATTTTTTCCTGATCGATGTCGTATCCAATGACTTCGTAGCCCATCTCGGCGAAGCAGATGGCATACGTTGCTCCCAGGTAGCCGCAACCTAGGAAGGATACTGTAGGGCGCGCGGTCGGTGTCTGGTTCGAATGCGCCTCATAGCTCATTGAGAAGTCCTTACGTTGATTGGTCGAATGCCGTCGGCGTTTCGCCGGGGTGGTGACGGGCCTGTGAAGGCGATCCACCGGTAGGCAGCACAGTGTCAGGTTAACTCACGGATGAGGGTTACACGCTTTCACGGCGAGGTGAGAGTGGCGCGAACGTGATATGAAGCTGGTGCTCAGCCAGGTTGTCGAGAATCGCGTTAAGTGTCATTCATGTTATCGCTCGCATTAATTCTCAATCCGTTCATTTGCAACACCGCGCAAGGCACGGTTTGGTTGCAGCGGACATTGAGCGGCCTGACTCAGATACCGCTCTCGTTCCACGCGTCATGGTAAGAATATGTACCGGGAGAAACGAAAACTCTGATGACCAGCACATCGACATGTGCCGACAAAGGATACGACCATTAAAGACCCGCGTTATCGCCGCTCCGAACCCCAGATTACCTCCGTGGAATATAGCATTGATCGACAGAATTCAGAGGTGTTCTGGTGCCGGATGGGGATCGCAAATGCAACCGAGGGAGAGCGTGAGCGGCTGTGTGCCGAGGTGGAGGAGGCGGCGAATACCCTCACCGAGGGCTTGGCCGACGAGGATTGGAGCCGTCTTGAGCAGGAGTGAGGTGTACTCGCTGTTCTCAAGGCCCCAAGGGGACACGAAGCCGGCGCGACCGACTCCCTTTCTTCCACACCACCCCATGACACCGGACTGGTCGTTACCATCGTTCGTTCTCGCCATCTGGACGGAAACACGGCGGAGGTCCCGAACGGCACCCCATGGACGAACCGCACAGCGATCGATTGACGAGCTTACTCTGGTTCCTTATATGCTGGTAAGACGCCCAGTTCCGCAGAAGAAAGACCTGTGAGCCATACTTGGCTTTAACTCCATCACAGATGGAGCCGACATTCTCACACCGTGCGCGGCTTCACGTGGTCGCGGTTCGCACGGTAGAATTGTTATAGAAATTACTGACTAGTAACAACCGGGAGCCATCGATGACCACCGGATTCACTCCGTATGAGATGCCTGACGACTACGCCGACATTCGTTCGGGAGTTCGTGAGGTCGCTGAAGCCGAACTTGCGCCGCGAGCCGCCGAGGTCGATGCCACGGCCTCGTTCCCGCAAGCCTCCTATGACGCCTTGAAGGCCGCTGACCTGCACGCTCCCCACATCCCCACCGAATACGGTGGAGCGGGGCTGGACGCACTTGGTTTTGCCATCGTCATCGAAGAGCTCTCCCGCTGCTGCGCGTCGACCGGGCTCATGCCGGCGGTCACCAAGCTGGGCACCACCCCCCTGTTGCTGGACGGGTCTGAGGAGCTGAAGCAGAAGTACCTGCCTCCGGTAGCACGAGGAGAGGGACTGTTCTCCTACTGCCTGTCCGAGCCCGAAGCCGGTTCCGACGTGGCCAATATGAAGACCAAGGCCGTTCGCGACGGAGACGGTTGGATTCTCAATGGCGTCAAGCGCTGGATCTCCAACGCCGGGGTCAGCGACTACTACACCGTGTTCGCCGTGACCGATCCGGAGGCCGGACCACGCGGTATCACCGCGTTCGTCGTGGAGAAGTCCGACCCGGGCGTCTCCTTCGGCGCTCCGGAAAAGAAGCTCGGCATTAAGGGTTCACCCACCTGCGAGGTCTACCTGGACGACGTCCGCATCCCCGGCGACCGTGTGATCGGCGAGGTCGGCAAGGGATTCCACCTGGCCATGAAGACGCTGGACCACACCCGCATCACCATCGCCGCACAGGCCCTCGGCATCGCGCAGGGTGCTCTCGACACCGCGACCGAGTACGCCAAGGAGCGTGAGCAATTCGGTAAGTCCATCACGCAGTTCCAGGGCGTCCAGTTCATGATGGCCGATGCGGCCATGCGCATAGCCGCAGCACGCGAGCTGACCTACTCGGCCGCCGCCAAATCGGAGCGCGTGGAAGAGAATCTCACCTTCTACGGTGCCGCCGCCAAGTGCTACGCCTCGGACGCGGCCATGGACATCACCACCGACGCCGTCCAGATCCTCGGCGGTTACGGCTACACGAGCGATTTCCCCGTCGAGCGCATGATGCGCGACGCCAAGATCACCCAGATCTACGAGGGAACCAACCAGATCCAGCGAGTGGTCATGGCCCGCGAAATGTTGCGTGGGAAGAACTAAGCGCTGACCTACCTGGAATACGGTTTTCGCAACTGAACTGAGGCGGCACCGACGAGGCGATCCGGTGCCGCCTCAGTTCTGTCTCAGGATCGCGCGTCTCGGCCACAGGAGACCCCGATCAGGTGTCGCCCCGGCATCGACACCAACCCAACACTTTGAGAATTGCCGATTCCTCGCTTTATTGAGGCTGTTCAACTGTGGCGATCCTGAACGATCCGCCCTACCCGTTGACGTCGGTGGGCAATGTGAGTCATACTGAAGCGGGCATTTGTTACTCACGAGTAGGTGGCAGGAATTTCGTAGAGACTCCTGCCACCGGCGGAAACGGATACGATCCGTTTCCGCCGGGTTGACGGGCCCAATCGGAACCTACGAGTGGCCTTGAGTCGTGAGCTGCTTAAAGGCAAGGTGTAGATCAGGACCACAGCATAGGCCGGGTTTGAGCACCCCAACTACTGTTGTCAAACCCGGCCCGGTCACTCGTGGCGTGAGGGGATGCGTTCAGAGCCGCATCCCCTCACGTATTTGAATGAACAACCAGTATGGCCTATTCGATCAGCCGCGCGATGGCGGCCGACGACCTGCGTGCCTACGAAGCGGAGTGTCGCAGGTTTTCCGGTGGCTTGCGCCCCGGCAGTAGCGCGAGGAACGCCAGGCCGATGAGCCCGAAGGAAAGTCCCACTTGTTTGGGTGTGGACATCTCCAGCCAGGCGTCCGATTCCGATCCTTCCTTTCGGTCGTCGCCGGCAGGAGTACCGTCCTCTTCGGATTCGGTATCGCTATTGTCCGAATCGGACTCTTCACCTTCCGGAGGCTCGGCCTCCTCAATGATGTTTCCCTCGCGGTCCACTTTGTTTCCGTCTTCATCGATGTAATACGGTGGCAAGGAAGGCGGGTCTTCCTCATTGACTCCATCGACCAAGACCCAAGCGGGTTGCTCGGGTGCGGAGTCCGTCGGGGTTTTAAGCAGCAGAAGACCGGTCACCGCCGCGCAGGCAATGACCAGAGTTCCCAGGATCAAACTCCGTTCGGTACGCACAAACTCACATTATCCTGTTATTGCCACCTTCGCTCTGTATTACATCCCATTCGACGCACGACCGTCTCAAAACGAAAACAGCTCGCATTAACAGTGCTCACGGCATCTCCCACCTGTTCGAATCCCCTGCGGTTCAAGCCTAATCGCCGGGTAAAGCTCCCGACAAGTCGTCGGGCCGTTACCCTTCTTTCAGGTGAACGTAACGATAGAATCAGGAAACACCCACGCGGAGAACGTCCTCCACTGTGGACAAAAGAGTCGAAGCCCCGTCACCGCGCACTCACTGACGGACAGGGCTTCAACTACGTCTCTTCAACGTCTAAGGGGCCCACTTCAAAAAATCGTTCATCGCATCCGGGTTGGCCAGGGACTCCAATGACACCGCTTGTGACACTGGGATTCCCTTGAGGATCTTTTTCAGGGGGACTTCGATCTTCTTCCCACTGAGGGTGCGCGGAACCGCGCCGACCTCGTGGATCTCGTCGGGAACGTGCCTTGGGGACAGTTCCGCACGGATCGCCGTCGAAATCCGGCCACGCATGTCATCGTCCACTGACACGCCCTCCGTAGGTTGCACGAATACGATCAGGCGATCGTCGTCATCGTCGAGGTGCACCACGAGGGAATCAACGACACCGTCGATACCTTCCACCACGGTGTAGAACTCCGAAGTTCCCATCCGAACCCCGCCCCGGTTCAAGGTGGCGTCCGACCGTCCCGAAATGATCGCCGAGCCGCGATCGGTGATGGTAATCCAGTCACCGTGACACCAAATCCCGGGAAAGGCGGTCAGATACGTATCGCGGTATCGATCGCGCAGAGGGTCGCCCCACAGGCTCACCGGCATCGAGGGCATCGGTTTGGTGATTACCAGTTCCCCTTCGCGCTCCAGTGCGTGATGCCCATCGGGGTCGAAGGACTCCACTTTTGCGCCCAGGCACAGGCACGACAGTTCCCCGCGCCATACCGGTACGTTCGGGGCTCCACCTACGAACCCGGTGCACAGGTCGGTGCCGCCGGACAGGGACTGCAGTTGCGCAGTGTCACTGATGGCCTCATACACGTAGTCGAAGCCGACACCCGGCAGTGGGGCACCCGTGGAGCCGATGCCGTGAATCCGGGACAGATCGGCCACGTCCTTGGGAACGATGCCTCTGTCACGACAGGCCATGAGGAACGGAGCCGAGGTACCGAAGTACGTGACTTCGGCGTCTTCGGCCATGCGCCACATGCCTTCCGGATCCGGAGCACCGTCGAACGTCACCAGAGCCGCTCCCACCAGCGGAGCGGAGGCGAGATAGTTCCACATCATCCAGCCGGTCGTGGAGTACCAGAAGAAACGGTCTCCCGGGCCGAGGTTCTGGTGTAGCCCCAGCATCTTGGCGTGCTCTAGGGCGATTCCGCCGTGCCCGTGGACGATCGCCTTGGGCAATCCGGTCGTTCCGGACGAGTAAAGGATGTAAAGGGGATGTTCGAAGGGGAACATCTCAAAGTCCAGTTCACCTTCGGCGGCGGTGAACTCTTCCCAGCTCTTGCCGACCCCGGTTTTCGAACCGAGGTAGTTGAACGTGACGATGGAGCGCAGGTCTTCCTCCATCGTCTCCACGACCTGTTCGATCTCCTGGCGACGTTCAATCCTCTTCTTGCCGTACATATATCCGTCGGTAACGAACAGGATCGTGGGTTTGACCTGCTGGAATCTGTCGATCACGGCCTTGGCCCCGAACTCCGGAGCGCACGAGGTGAACACCGCACCGATAGAGGCCGCGGCCAACATCAAGGCGTGGGTCTCGGGAATGTTCGGCATCCACGCCGCCACGCGGTCGCCCTTCTGCACGCCGTGGGCCAAGAGCCCCGTTCGCAGACGCGCGACCATGGAACGCAACTCGTCGAGAGTCCACTCGAAGGTGTCCCGTGTATCGGAATAGGCGCGAATCGCCACATCGGTATCGGCCATGCCGGGTGCGTTCAGGACGGCCTTGGCGTAGTTAAACCCCTGGTCGGGAAACCACACCGCTCCCGGCATGGAATCCTCCGTCAAGACGCGGTGTGAAGGGACCGGCTCGCCCAGTTGGAAGTACTCCCACACCGCGCCCCAGAACGTCGCCGGATCATCTACCGAGAACTGCCATAGATCCGGATACGAGGTCAGGTCGGTTCCGACCTGACGGGACAACCGGGAACCGAACTCCCCGATATTGGTGGTGTCCACCGCGTCCGGGCGCGGCAGCCATAGAACCTCGCTGGTCACTAATGCCTCCCTGTATCTACAACTCAACCACGGCCTTGTGGTTTAGCGCACTCCCATGGTGCCAAAGAAGGGAGACGGTGACGCTACCGGGTGGACGGCGCGAGGTCGGCGTCGCCGTCGACATGATTCCGAGAGCCGTTACCTGGCCGCGGCGATCTCGTCCTCCACATAGCGATTTCCGGACACGTAGAATCCGGCGACCACCTGAACGGCGATTAGGACGAACATGAACATGAAGGGCAGGTCGAAACCGCCACTGGCTCCGAACAGCGCTCCCACCGCGAAGGGCCCCAGCCCGGCCATGAGGTAACCGGCCGACTGAGTGAAGGCGGAGAGCGCTTCGGTTCCTGCGGGAGTGCGGGCGCGCAGCGTAAACAGGGTCAAGGCCAAGGGGAACATCCCCATTCCGAAACCGAAGAGAACGACCCACAACCACGTCAAGGGCCCTCCGATGAACCACAGGCCGAGCAGCCCCAAGGGACTGAACGTCGACAGGCAGACGAAAAGCAGTCGTTGGCTACCGCGAGAGGCCGCCAGCATGGGAACCACCATGCTCGGCACGATGACCACCAGGGTGTACAGGCCGAAGAGCGCACCGGCCTCGTGGGCGTCCAAGCCGTTGTACCGCAGGATACGCGGCAACCAGCCCATACCGATATAGGCGATCGACGCCTGGCCTCCGAAGAACAGCATGAACATCCACGCCAGTTTCGTGCGCAGGACACCGTCCAGCTTCGCGTTCTCTCCCCCGGATTTCGCGGCCGCCGGCTGTGGCCACACCAACCAGACCGAAGCCGCCAGCAGAGCGGGGAGAGCCCAAATAGCCAGCGTGAACGCCCACGAATCGGTCATATCGTGGATCGGGACGGTCGTAGCGGCCGCGATCGCCGTTCCCACGGCCAGCGAAACCGAGTAGGTCGTCATGAGCGGACCGATTTTGGAGGGAAAATACTGTTTGACGATCCCCGGCACGGCGACGTTGCCGACCGCGCCGCCCGCCAAGGCACAGGCGGAAAAGACGAGAAAAAGAAGAGGTCCGTCCACGCTGACCCGCGCCAACAGGCCGAAGCCCATCACCAGCAGCGACCCGGACATGACGGCCTTGGCACCCCATTGGCGCATGAAGCGCGGGGTCAATGCCCCGAGGAAGGCAAAGGCGATGACCGGGAGCGTGGTCAAGACTCCTGCGAGTGTCTCCGACATTCCCAGGGCGCGCTGAATCTCGGGAAGCACGGCACCCACGCTGGTAATGGCCGTACGGAAGTTGAAGGTCGCCAGCACGATACCGGCGATCAAAACCCAGGCGGCGGCACTGAAGGGTCGAGCGTAGCCGCCTGCGGGCCGGTTATTCCGTTCCCCGGCCTCCTGGGCAGGTGTGGACTGGGCTTGAGTCACCATGGGCGAAGTTCCTCATTCTGTAGAATGTAGACACAACAAAGGCGTCATGGTCAGCGCGAAACCTCGGGGGTCACCGCTCGGTCCGCACTCGGTTCGAGTCAATGGAGAGGCAGGTCATACGACCTTTTTCGGGACCTCACCCAGGACGAACCGATCAAAGCTAACGCCGTGGCGAGGTGAATACCGCCCATGGTGCGGTTAAACACTAGTAATGTTCATTATTTTTTGCCGGCCCTCAATATTCAGAACAATATTCATTTCCTGGTCACGGGCCGAATCACCGCCGAACGCAGGTACTGAAACACACCTCGGTTCAACCAAGGCGTTAACCTGGAGTGGAGCACAGACGTTCAGGAGCGGGACGACGGTGACGCGACATGACTGACCGGTAAGGAGCACACAGGTGAGACTGAGCGCGCGGGTGGATTACGCGCTGCGGGCCACGGCCGTATTGGCCGCCGCACCCCGTGACGAATGGGTCAGGGCCGATTCGATCGCCTCCGAACAGGAGGTGCCCCGCAAATTCCTGGAATCGATCCTGGTGCAGCTGCGCAACGGATCGATCGTGCAGTCCAAACGCGGTGCCGACGGAGGCCATCGCCTCTCGTGTCCCGCCGACGAGGTTTCGCTGGCCGATATCATTCGCTGCGTCGACGGTCCCCTGCTCGGTGTGCGCGGGCAGCGTCCCGAACACATCCGCTACCGCGGAGCCGCGGGTACCTTGACCGACGTGCTGATCGCACTACGAGCAGCCGAGCGCAATATCCTAGAGCACGTCACCTTGGCCGACATCGCGGCGGGAACCCTGCCCGGCCCGATTGCCGATCTGGTGGACGATCCGGACGCATGGACCATACGCGACCTGCCGAAATCGGAGTGAACTCCACATCAGGCAGTCCAATAACCGATGACGATGTTTGGAGGCATCGACGTTTCACCGGCGAAATCCGTTGTTCTCATCGACCACTGGAACCTACCCGTAACGCGCAGTGGCATAACGCTCCATTAGCACCGAAAGCGGAGTATAAGCATCGTCTCCCTGTTCAGCACGGGCTTCATCCGCCCGACGTGCCAGATAGGCGTCTTCAGCCTGTTCAAGCGCTTCCGCATCCTCGACCGGGACTAGGGCGGCGACATGATTCCCCTCCTCAGTCAAGTAGAGACGGTCACCGCCCCGTACCCGTGAAACCAGTTCGGACAGCCGGTCACGGGCAATGTTCATCGATACTTCGCCCACTTTGTCCCACTTTTCGTCACTCGGCACAGTCACAAATGTCGCCCCTCAACCGTCATATGGAACGTCCACCGAAACCGCACTCAAACCCCTTATTCCGAGACTTTCGGTTCTTCCCGAAACCGACGGTCGTCCGGTACCGATTTTGAAACCGGCACGTCCCTACCGGTGATATCGCGCCTTGCACTCTAACGCCGTGAAGTGACCTTCACCGCACTGAATCCGAGTGTCGTGTGAACTGCTTTTTCACCGCGCATGCCCGCAGAGCGCATCGCTTTCTGAGAAAATCCCAACGTGAAAACGCCCGACCTTGGAGCGTGGTTCGACGCGTACGTCGAACGTGTCCGCAAACGCTCTCCGTTCGCCGACCATTCCTGGCGATCCGGCGAGCGCTTCGCGGCTACCGACGGCGGTCTGCTCTCCGCTTCAATCGCCTATTACGCCTTCTTCGCGTCGTTTTCCATGTCCTTGCTGGCGCTGGCGGTATTCGGTTATCTGTTGCACGTTCCCGCGATCTATCAGGCGGTGGAGTCGTGGCTGGCGCAGAATCTTCCCATCGTGGACATCGGCTTGTTGGAGGAGTCTCGGCAGCAGGTGGGGATCTTGGCGGTCGTGGCCTTGATCGTCGCCGGGGTGGCGTGGGTTCAGGCGGTGCGCAATTCGGTGCGGCACGTCTGGGGTTTGGAACGCGCACCCGGTAATCCCTTTTTGCGTTGGTTCATTGACCTGGGTGTCTTGGCGGGGTTGTCGGTTCTCCTGTTGTTGACCATTGCCGCGTCGGCGGGTTTTCACACGATTGTCGGCTGGTTGAGTTTGGATTCGGTGATCGATTCGCCGTCGTTGTTGTCGGTCTTGTCGCTGGCGACGGCTTTGATCACCGATATGGTTCTGGCAATGGTGATGCTGATCGCGTTGCCGCGCATGTCGATGTCGCTGCGGCGCGTGCTTCCGGCGGCATTGATGGTGGCGGTCGGCTTGGAGGGTTTGAAGACGATCGGTCGGCTTTTCATTTCCAATGTCTCGGATCGGCCCGCTTATCAGGCGGTGTCCACGGCGGTCGGTCTGCTGTTGTTCTTTTACCTGTTCAACTTTGTTCTGTTGTTCGCTGCGGCGTGGACGGCGACGTCGCGGCACGGGCAGGTGCGGGATCTGTACAACGGCCGTTTCATTCCCAATTCTTAAGGCAGCAGTGGGTTCAAACGCTCTTCGGCTTCGGTGAGGTCGATGTCGTGGTCGGCGATCCATTCATCGTTGAAGTAGGTGGTGGCGTAGCGCTGCCCGGGGTCGCAGATGAGGCTGACGATGCTGCCGGTGTCACCGTTTTCCCGCATCTGGGCTATCAGTTGGAAGACGGCGACGAGGTTGGTTCCGGTCGATCCGCCCAGGGGGCGGCCGAGGCGTTTGGAGGCCCAGCGCAGTAGGTATATCGATTCGGCGTCGTCGACTTTCACCATGGCGTCCACCAGGCTGGGTATGAAGGAGGCTTCCACGGTGGGACGGCCGATTCCTTCGATGCGACTGCTGGGTGCTTCGACGGCGGGATCGTGGTCGCGCCAGGAGGCGAAGAAGGCGCTGTTTTCCGGGTCGACCACGCACAGCCGGGTGTGGTGGCGTTTGTAGCGGACGTAGCGTCCGATGGTGGCGGAGGTTCCGCCGGTTCCGGCTCCCACCACGATCCAGTCGGGTATCGGGTGTTTCTCCAGTTCCATCTGTTCGTAGATGGATTCGGCGATGTTGTTGTTTCCCCGCCAGTCGGTGGCGCGTTCGGCGTAGGTGAACTGGTCCATGAAGTGCCCGTTGACCTTGTTGGCCAGGGCGCGGGCTTCCGCTACGACCTGGGTGCCGTCGTCGACCAGATGGGCCTGTCCTCCGTAGAACTCGATTTGGGAGATTTTGGCTCGTGAGGTGGAGGAGGGCATGACGGCGATGAACGGGAGGTTCAGCATGCGGGCGAAGTAGGCTTCGCTGACGGCGGTCGACCCGGACGACGCTTCGATGACCGGGGTGTCGCGAACGACCCAGCCGTTGCAGACGGCGTACAGGAAGAGCGATCTGGCCAGGCGGTGTTTCAGCGATCCGGTCGGGTGGACCGATTCGTCTTTGAGGTAGAGGTCGATGCCCCATTCCGTGGGCAGGGGGAAGGGCAGGAGGTGGGTGTCGGCGCTGCGGTTGGCGTCGGCCTCCACGGTGGTGATTGCCCAGTCCGTCCAGCTGCGGTCCAGGGAACGGTCGATGAGGTGCATGGCGTCGTTACTCCTCTGGGGTCAACAGCTTAGGACGTCCTTCCCATTTGGTGGACAGGGTAATCGTAGTACGGGTGCGGGAGACGCCGTCAATGCGCCCGAGTTGTTCGATCAGGCGCTCCAGGTCCTCGATTTCGGCGACGCGGACTTTCAGCATGTAGCATTCTTCACCGGCCAGGAAGTAGCAGTCTTCGATCTCTTCGATCTGCGAGAGCTGTTCGGTGATGTCGGAGTAGTTGCGCGCCGAGTTCGTCACCAGTCCGATCAGGGCGGTGACCGGAGTTCCGATGGCGCTGTGGTCCACGACGGCGCGAAATCCGGTGATGATATTGGCTTTTTCCAATTTCGTGACACGGTCCTGTACGGAAGGGGCGGTCAATCCGACCTGTCTGGCCAGCTCGGCGTAGGAGATCCGGCCGTCCTCCCGAAGGAGATCAATGATTTGGGAGTCGATGCTGTCCACAGCACCGAGCATAGCGCGGACGGTCGTTGCCAAGCGGGACGGCGAAACCCGGGTGGGACAATCTCAACTCATTCTTGGTACCGATCGTTGCCGCCACAACCTCCTCCTGTAACGAAGTTTTCTCAGGCGGGTGCATTTCGGGACCCAATAATAGTGCGTTTGAGTCAAAACACAACGTAACTGACTTCGTCCCTTATATACGCCTTTAAAATCGGTCAAGTTACGTTTCCGCCTCAGGTGATGACAGAACATGCTACGGTACTTGTCCGGTTCGCGTAATGACACAATCGTATTTATGTAAGCTCCACACCCTGCAGGTATTTCAGCTAACGTACCGCTCAAAAGTATGTCCAAGAACTCATGGCGGTTTTGACGTAAAAGTGTTGTAATGGGAATAACCGCACTATGTGAGTATTCATCAGGAAGTAGCGAACATGCCTCAATGGAATGAGATATGGGCACGAGGTTCACGGGATTGAACGCCTCGCGATACTTACTGAGCAGCCTCATCAATAGGCTGGTATATGAGCGCAGTTCCACGGAACTGCACAAAACGGGGAGGATACATAAATGGAAACCGACGACCGACTCCTGACGCCGGGTGAAGTGGCCGCACTATTTCGTGTTGACCCCAAAACGGTGACACGCTGGGCTGCCGCTGGCCGGATCGGCTCGATTCGGACTCCTGGAGGCCACCGACGCTTCCGCGAATCCGAGGTGTACGCCCTGCTTAACGGCAACCCGGATATCGTCAATGCGCTGCCGGGGGAGGGTATGCCCGCCCCGTCGGAAGGACAGCGACCCGCCCAATAGCGGCCTGGTCCCGCGCACCTTCAAGCCGTCGGGGACGCCGTGGCGCGTCCCCGAAGTGGAGCCGGGTTTACTGCCGCGCCGCTCCAAGTGTCCCGTTCCAACGTTTATACAGGTCATGATCGACCGCAGCCACATCCAGAATCCGGCCCGCCAAAAAGTCCACCACCTGCTGCAGATCCCTGCTTCCCGCATAGAAGGCCGGGGTCGCCGGCACCACCGCAGCGCCGACATCGTGCAGCTCCAACAGATTCTGCAGATGCGACCGGGAAGCCGGAGTCTCCCGAGGAACGACGATGACGGGACGTCCTTCCTTGAGATTGACCTCACCGGCTCGTTGAATCAAATCCTTCGACAGTCCGAGCGCGATTCCCGCGCAGGCAGCGGCCGTCGCCGGTACGACGATCAAACCTCGCGCCCGATACGAGCCCGAGGACGGACCGGCCGCGAAATCATCGGCTCTCCAATACCGCAGATCCGCCGTCGCCAGATCGATGCCCAGCCAAGCGGCCACGTCGTCCTTCCACTGCCGGTCGCGAAGATTCCGTCCCGTCTCATCCAACAGGGTCAGTCGCGCCGCCTTGGAAATGATCAAATCCACCGGATGCCCCGCCTGGATCAACGCACGCAGTACGGCGGCGGCGTACAGGGAACCCGACGCTCCGGTAATCCCCACAATCCAGGGCTGACGAGAGGGCTCGGTCGCACCGGCGGTCGCTGAGTTGGAGGACGGCTGTGAATCCATGTCTCCAGGGTGCCTGAGCGACAGCCGGTCGGCATTAGGACCTGCCTCACCGTCAACAAGCGATCGGCACACGGAAAACCATAAGTCTGTTGTCCGATTACCGGCAGCGATTCGTTAGGCTGAAACCGTTGAGGCCGACGCACGACTTCAGGAGGTCGCGCTACGGTCGTCCCCACGGGGTCGACTGCGATGCGGAGCACTCACATGAGGAAATTGTTTCTCCACCGTCGCAGACGCCACGACCCGACGCGTTCCACCTACGTCCCATCCCTGCCGGGTGCCGCTTCTCCGGAAGTCGGTGAGCCCGCCCGGTGCGCAGGTCCCTCACCCCAGAGCCGTCTCGACCTCACGACCGAAGAATCTTCGATACTCCCTCGGATCGGCGTCATGGGCCCGCGCTCAAGTCGTCCATACAGTAAGCCTCGACCACCGAGGACGTACCAAAGAGAAGCCCACAGAGAAAGGTCCCAATGGAGCCGTAACTTTCGACCTGTTGTCGCGTTAAGCATCATGTCGAACTTGTTTGGGGTACAACAGCTCGAATCAGTCGACACGATTGCGGTCGCTGCGACGAACCACCGTCGGATACGTCATCACCGGTGACCGTCCGGGCACACGCCTCATGAACCCTGGCTTTGGTGGCGCTCGACCGCGTGACAGCTACCTGACGATCTGCCGGACACCAAGGAGACGATTCGTCGCCCTGACCGGTAAACGTTCGTCTCAAAACGATACCGTCTTCGCCTCCGATATCGGAGGCAACTGTCGGCTATTTGACGAACTCTCAGGACAGGCCGAAATTAATCAGGTTTAATCAGACATACCCTTTCAGGCTCTGGTTGGACTCAACTCGCGATTTTTGAGAGGCGCGAAGCCATAATGGAGACGCTCAAAGCGGAAAACAACACCACATCGAATCTGAACCTGCCTGAAAAGCCCAACCCTCTGACCGAGAACGAATCGACCGAAACCGAACCGCTCGGCACACACCCGACTTCCGCCCCTGAAGCGCTTCCGGTCTCGAACGGCGCGGCTCAGAGTGCGACCGACGCCGCCGACCCGACCGCTCCGGCCAATCAGAAGGCGGACTCATCCAAGGCGGAAGGCACCATGTCAACGTTCACGCTTCCCGACTTCCTCGACGGCTGGATCAGCGAACACTACTCCGACCTCGTGCGCGTCCGGCGCCATATTCACGCCAATCCCCGGCTGTCCCGCCAAGAGCAGGACACGGCCGCCTACGTCGCGGACGAACTGCGCGAAGCCGGGCTCAAGCCGGAGATGATTCCCGATGGAACCGGTCTCACCTGCGACATCGGCGACGGCGACCAGGTCATCGCGATTCGAGCCGACATGGACGCCCTTCCGATTCACGATCCCAAACAAGTGCCGTACCGTTCGACCGTGGACGGCGTCTGCCACGCCTGCGGCCACGACGCCCACACCTCCATCGTCCTGGGCGTCGGCAAGGTTCTGGGCGCACTCGCCGCTCGCGGTGAACTGCACGGGCGCTTTCGACTGATCTTTCAACCCAGCGAGGAACGGTTCCCGTCCGGAGCGCCGACCATGATCAAGCACGGTGCGCTCCAAGACGTGTCGGCGGCTTTCGCCTTCCACTGCGACCCGAACTTCCTCGCCGGTCAGGTCGGCATCCGCAACGGTGGGCTGACCGCCGCCTGCGATCTGATGGAGGTGAACATGACCGGGCGCGGCGGCCACACGTCCCGCCCTCACCTCACCACCGATCTGTGCGACGCCATCAGCCGTGTGGTGGTGGAGGTTCCCTCCATCGTCAACCGCCTGCTCGATCCGCGACAGAACGTCGCGATCGTCTTCGGCTCGGTCCAGGCCGGTGAGGCGGCCAATGCGATTCCGCAGAAGGCCTCCGCCAAGGCCACCATCCGCATGCAGGGACGCGAAATGAGCGAGGAGGTCCCGCGTCTGGTCCAAGACGTCACGCGCAACGTCGCCGCTGCCGCCGGGGCCACCTGCGACATCACGTACACGCGCGGCGTTCCGCCAGTGGTCAACGACCGTTCCGCCGCCGCCACCTTCGCCGGGGCCACCTCTGCGGCTCTCGGACAGCACGCCGTCGCCGAAGCTCCCGCCTCCATGGGAGGCGAAGACTTCGCCTATTACCTTGAGCAGGTGCCCGGTGCGATGGCCCGCCTCGGAGTAGGACGGCCCGGCGAAAAGCTCGACATTCACCAGGGCAACTTCGACATCGACGAGAAGGCTCTGGCCTACGGAGTTCGAGTCATGACACACACCGTCTTGGCCGCTGCCGCCTCGCCGGTCTTGTAGACATATCGGCTGGTTCCGCTCGGGAGTGGAACCAGCGTCCTAGAAACCGTAATCGGAGGTCGGACGCTTCCGCAGAGAGTCGATGTATTCGGTGGGGGCTCCGCCCGCCTCCGCCGAACGAACCAACTCGTCCAAATACCACTGCGACGGCAGACCGCCCTCGAAACCGTCGAAAACGTACACCCATACGGGTTGTATGCCCTCGGTCGTGGTAGCGTGAGTTTGCAGCCGACGGTACAGACCTGCGGTATAACCCTCCAGCTCATCAAGCACCCCCTGATCGAAAGAGTCCAACTCGTACAGAGCCGTGAACACCCTTTCGACCGGAGATTCCACAACGGTGGTGACGGCTGATTCCCAGCCCAGATCACCACCGGCGAAAGTCAATCGCCAACCTTCCAACCATCCCGTGCCCATCAGGGGAGAGCGCGGACAGGTACCGCGCATGCGAGCAGGGTCAAGGTTTGAGCCATACGCCGCGTAGAGAATCACACCCTAAAGATACTCTTTAAACACCGATTCAAACAGCAGCAACGCCAGAAAGGTGGAAGCCCGTGCCACGTGTAGCGATCATCGGGGGCGGACCGGCAGGATACGAAGCGGCCCTGGTGGCGGCACAGTTGAATGCCGAGGTAACACTCGTGGAGTCCACGGGCGCGGGAGGGGCCTGCGTCTTGACCGACTGCGTCCCCTCAAAGACCTTCATCGCCACCTCCAACGCCGTCACCGAAATCGACGAAGCCGGTGACTTGGGTGTGGAATCGCCCCGTCCGACCGTCAACGCCAAGGCCGTCAACGCGCGCGTGCAGCACCTCGCCTCACAGCAGTCGAGTGACATCGCCGGGAAACTCACCACGGCCGGCGTCAACCTCGTACACGGCAAGGCTTCACTCTTCGGGGCCGAAGGGCACCGCCACCTGGTCGAAGTCAAACCACACGAGGGCGACGCCTATTCTTTCAGCGCCGACGTGGTTCTCCTGGCGACCGGCGCGACTCCCCGGGTACTGCCCAGCACCCCCATCGACGGCGAACGCATCATCACCTGCCGCGAGCTGTATGAACTGGACGAGCTCCCCGAACACCTGATCGTAGTGGGGTCTGGTGTTACCGGTGCCGAATTCGCCTCCGCCTACCTGGCCACCGGTTCACGGGTCACCTTGATCTCCTCCCGCGACCGCGTCATGCCGCACGAGGACCGCGACGCCGCCGAGGCGATCGAGTCGGTATTCCGCGACCGGGGCATGGACATCCGTTCTCACGCCCGCGCCAACGGGGTACGCCGTACCGACTCGGGCGTTGAAGTGGAACTGTCGGACGGAACGCTCATCAACGGCTCCCACGCATTGATCACGGTCGGATCGGTACCGAATTCGGAAGGCCTGGGCTTGGAATCGGTCGGCGTGGCTCTCAACGAACGCGGGCACGTCCCCGTCGACAAGGTCTCGCGCACCAACGTTCCGGGAATCTACGCCGCCGGTGACCTCACCGGCGTCCACGCCTTGGCCTCGGTAGCGGCCATGCAGGGTCGCATCGCCGTCTGGCACGCCTTGGGCGAGGCGGTCCGCCCGATCAAACTGCGCAACGTCGCCTCGAACGTCTTCTCCGACCCCGAATTGGCCACCGTCGGCGTCACTCAAGGCGATGTGGACAACGGCAAGGTCGACTGCCGGGTCGTGAAGGTTCCACTGTCGTCGAACCCGCGCGCCAAAATGCTGAACCGCTCACGTGGTTTCGTCAAGCTCTTCGTGTGGCGGGCATCGGGAATCGTCGCCGGTGGTGTCGTCGTAGCGAGCCGTGCGGGCGAATTGATTCACCCCGTGGCGATCGCGGTGGAACAGCGTCTCACCGTAGAGCAGTACGCCCGCACGCTAACGATTTACCCCTCGGTATCGGGATCGTTCGCCGAAGCCGCCCGGCAACTCATGGAGTACTAGACCGTCGTTTTGTTGCCCCGGCTGCAGACGGCGCCCGGTTCGGGCGTGTAGTCGGGGTTCTGCCGATAGGCGTCCAGGTAACTTTCGACCATTCCCGTGTCGAGCTCATCAAGCTTCATCTGCACACCCCACGACTGTAGTGAGACGGGCGAATCGAGTTCCGGATACGGACTCATGAAGAGGTAATCGCCTCCGCCGACGAGCTCGGCAAGCGTGTCGATGTCCGACTGAGGCAACTCGTCCGGGTGGTAGGTGATCCAGACGGCCCCGTGCTCTAGGCTGTGCACGGCATTGCCTTCGTGTACAGGGGCGTCGTAGACTTTTCCGTCGCAGCTCTGCCAGACCGACAGGTGCGGCCCACCTGTCGCGGGAGACGTGGCATAGCCGTCGAAGTCGGCCTCGCTGCTGTCGGTATCACCCAAGTCAAGCTCGGTATCTTCTTCCAGTTCCTCCAGATCGACCGAGAGTTCATCTTTATCGAGATGGTCGAGCTGCACGACCCAGGGGTGATCGAGTTCTTCGGCTTCCAGTTCCTCGTTCTCGATGAGGTCCTGGATTTCCCACATGCCTTGATACGGCGCCGTGAAGTCGGTCAGCCCGTCGGGCGGATTATCGGCGTCGAATCCCTCCGCTGACGATTCGCCGTCCGAATCCTTGTCGTCGGAATCTTGGCTGAGGTAAAAGTACGCTCCTCCCCCGGCGAGCAGAAGCACCAGGACGGAGGCGTTCAGCCAGACCCAGAACGGGACACCGCTTTTTGACGGTTGTGGTTGCTGATAGGGCTGTTGTCCCGGAGGCATACCGGGCGGCGGCCCCGGAGGTTGTTGTGGCGGTTGCCCAGAAGGCGGCTGCTGCTGGTTGTCGTACATGGTTTCCCTTTCGAAACGCCAAGTCGGTGTCCTCCTTAGAGTACCGAACCGGGTTTTCGGTTCCCCTCATACGAATTCGCAGCGTCGCAGGCGCGCTCGGCAGGACTGTTGCCCCTGTCGGCCTCTTGTATCGACTGCATCAATCGCTCGGCGTTCTTGCGCGACCGCAGCAGAAACATCGTCTCCTGCCAGGCCTCGTAGTCCTCTTCACTGAGCAACACGGCATTGCCGTATGTCGACGTAATCCGTACCGCAGCATGCTAATCATTGACACGCTTAATCAGCTGCAACCAGTTCTTTCGGGCTTCAGTTGCCGTAATCGTTTCCACGACGTTGCACCTTTCACCTTGAGTCAGTATTCCTTATGCACAGAAAACTGCACCATTCTGGAATGTTATTGAATTAGGTCCTATATCTGGCCGCAATCCGATTCAGAATCGATTCGGTGGCTGCACACGAACGGTGCAGCCACTCTCCACACACGAATAGGGGTCCTGTCGGGGCTGCCCACCTATCTGAGCCCCGACAGGACCGGGGTTCTCTCTCCCGCAGCGCCGGTTACCGGGCGAGAGAACCGGGAGTAAAGATCATGAACCGCAACGCGACGCACATTGGCGGACGTGTTGTTTCGGCGCGGGTTCGTTGGTTGGTGACGGGATCATGTGGGTCGCCACTTGTTGTGGCGTTGTCCGGGTAGACGGTGTCCTTTCGGTTGTGTCCGGTCGGGGTCGAGGTGTGGTGTCACCGTTTGGTGGAGTGTGTGGGCGAGTCGGTGGATCCATCCGGCGTCGGTGATGGTGTGTTGGAAGAGTCGGTCGTCGTAGAGCACGATGGTGGGTGTGAGTGGGTTGGTGCAGTTGGCCAACACGTCCGGAGGTCGGTACTCCACAATCACACTGTCATCGTGCAGCTTGTCCGACAGGCTCTGAAAGTCACCGCTGCCCACGCCAGGCTCGTCCCCAGAGTCGGGATTGGTGTGGTTGGTGGTGAGGAACAGGAACACGTTGGAAGAGGCTACGTCGAGTCGTCCGTGGAATCGGTAGGACTCGTGGGTGATGGTGCCGAGGTTGAACGTCCCGATGGGGAGATAACGAACCGACATAAGCATTCACCGCCTCCGCCTGTGTCTGCGCTCTTACTTCTGTTTTCGTTCGTGTTGTTGCTGGCGGTCGGGTGTGTGTCTGTTGGTGTCTGTGTCGTGGTTGTGCTGGCATCGTCGCTTGTGGTTGTCTCTGTGTTGGTGTGTGTATTGGTGTTGGCGGGTTGGCGGTGTTTGGTTCGTGGTTGTCGTGTCGCGGTGGTGTTGTGGTTTGTCGGTGGCAGACCGCTTCGACTGCTTGGAGGAGGCGGTCGGTGAGTTGCATCGATTCCCGGCTGTCCCGTGGTACGAGTTGTTGTTGGGCGGGTCTGCCGGTCCAGGTGGGCGAGTGGCAGGCTTGGGCGTCCCACTGCACCGCACCCAACACCGTCGGCGTCCTGTCGGGGCCAATGGCAAGGAGGGTGGCTGATCTGAATGAGGCTTGCCGCGCCTCGATGCGGTAGTCCCGCCAGGGAATCGTGGTCAACACCGGTCCGTGGGTGGGATAGTCGCTTTCTACTTCTGTTGTTTCCGTTGGTGTCTCAGGGCTCGTTCGGTGGCGTTGCACCGGGATCTCTTGGCGTTCATACACTGACGGCCGGGATGATGCCGAGCTTGACCCGGGTTTTCGCACGTGGGTATACGGGCGAGACAACGCTGTTCTGCGGTAGGTGGGCCACTGGTAGGTGGAGCGTTGTCTGCTCAATGGTTGGCTGGTGGGCCGGTGGTGGGTTTTGTGTTTTGTCTGGTGGGCGGGGCGCTGGTAGGCACTGCTGTAGTAGGTGACAGGTTGACTGACCGTGTTCCACCGCTCCAACCCCCGCGACGGGTGCGGCGACTTGGTAAGGTGGGAGGCTGCTCGTTTCGCTACCGTATGCCGCCCTTGCGATGAGCGGACCGTTGCTTGTCGGTCTCTCCTGTCGTGGCTGATGAGGGCAGCGTCGGTGGCATGGCGAGCCTCGGGACGGTAGTTGCCGACCGGCAGTGTGAGGGTATGTCCTTCGGCTGATTCACGATTGGCCGTGTCCGTCTCGGTCGCGCGGTGACGTCCTGAACTGTTGCCGTGCGAGTACTGTGACCACGGGTCTTGGTCGGGCCGGTTATGCTGGTGACCAATGTGGTTCTGGTGCGTGGTTGACCATCTGGTGCTGTCGGGCTCGACCGAATCGTTCTGTTGCGGTGTACGGTGATCGCCTCTCCCGTTCAACGGAACATGGTGACGGTGGGATTCACGACGATGCGATGTGTGTGAATCGAAACCAGGACAATAGGTGTTTGTTCTGGTGGTAGTGACACGTGGCCAACGACTGGTGCTTGTGGTGTCTTTCTGGGATGTTGTGGCGACGGCGGTGATGCCTGAACGCTTATCCCGGACTCGGTCGTGGACCAAGATCATTGGTACCGCCACTAGGTAGGCGATGAGAATGACCTCGTAGAGGGCGAACAGGTTGTGAGAGTCGATGTTCATTGCACCGCCTCCACATCACGACCGACCGACGGGTTCGGACTGGCATCTCGACCAGCTGGTGAGGTCGGTTCCCTGTCGTGGTCGGAGGATTCGGCCGGTGTCGTCGGTTCGATGTCTGGACAGACGCGAACCTGGTTGGTCTGTGCGGTAGCGGCGAGGCGCATGAACCAGGATTGGATTTCGTCAAGAATCGTCCAGTTGTTATGTGGACGGAGGCGAGTTCCGGACGTGTGGACGAGCGCGGCCAGTTTGCCGTCCACGGTGACCCATAGGGTTTGTCGTCCGAAGTGTTGAACAATGTCGACGCGGGAGCCTTCCCACGTCACAGTGCCTATCAGTTGAGGCATGTCGGTGATCTCCATTCTCCCCGGGGATCGGGGGATAGGTGAGAAACAAAGAGGCAGTCGAATTGAGCCGGCTCCACCAATCACCGCGTTTCCAGTCGAACCCCGCATTTCAACGACCATTCCCAAAGCAGAGGCATGAGTGGTTTGAGTTCACTCGTGGCCCGCTTTGTGGGCATGACGGGATAGCCGCGTGTCCTCAAGGCGACCGTGGCCGTCCGTTCTTTGGACACACGCGGATTGGGAATTAGCTGGTATAAACGGTGATTATGGTGAATATGCCGGTCAGGCGGCGGGTTAGTAGTAACTGACGCGCCCGGTGACACCGGCTCGTGACTGGAATTGAACGTGCGAATGCACTACCATGTGTGAGAACACGAGACCTCCTTTCGAGGTTTTGTAGTTGGGGGCGACTCGCCAGTCTCAAGTTGCTAGCTAGGTCTGGCGAGTCGCTGTCGTCGGCAAACTAGATGCTTGCCTAAGACCCCGGGAGATCATCGGGATCACCCAGCGATCGTTAGTGTCGCGTATTGCTAACACATAGTCAACAATCACAAGCGCGTGTCGCGCAAACAAAAACCCGAGCCAGGTGTCAAATACCCGACTCATTTGTTGAGCAGCTTCTACACTTACAGGTGTATTCACTCCCAGTATCGATATCTCTTCGATGCAGTAAATCTACTTTGTGTTATCTCGTTCAAACGTGCTGAACTGGGACATCGATTGTCTCCGAGACAGGTGACCGCTTTCCCGGAACATGTATCTGCGTTTAGATTCGCAAGGTCCGCTTCGAATACAGTCTGGCGTCATTTTGCTACGCTTTAAAACGAAGCTTCTTTATATGTATTTCCAATGAGATGTCTCTAGGTTGACTAGTACAGACGTGGCTTAGATCATCGGACCTATGGAGCACGTATATGACGTTTACGGTCAAGCTCGACCTCAAGAACGCCGTAGAACAGCTGCGCCACGCCCAGAGCGCGCTCAGTTCCAGTGTTACCGCGTTTGAACAACATCAAGGTGCCTTCAACCTTGTGGCCGACGGCTCCAGCGCCTCAGAGGGAACGGAAGCCGCCAGCGACTTCGGGCGTTGCAGACAGGAATCGGAGTCCATTAATGCTGTAATTGACCAGATTATTTCCGTAGTCGAACAGTACGAGAACAGCATCTAGGAGGCCGCAGGATGACGCCCATCATTATCCCCGTGGGAAAATCTCTCGGCCCGGTTCTCAACGAGAAGTACGGAATAGACCACTACGAGCTTCTCATCGGTGACGAGATTGAGTTGTTGGACGAGCCCTCCTGGGCGGTATGGAATATCGCCCACTCCGAGACCGCTACACAAGGCGAATTGAAGTTCGATCGGGAACGTCTCACCAAAAGGGTGCTATCTGACGTGGACAAGATGGACCGCTACAAGGTTCAGCAGACTGTCGACCGTCTAACGTCGCTTCACGCGCTTGTAGAGTTCGATCCCGACGGAGCTGGAATCGAAACGGTTCTTCGACAACACATCATGGTTCCATCGGGTGTCTCTTATGGTTCGTCACCGGATGACTCGGATTTGTTCCGTATCGGTGACGCCTCCGGTGATTGGCTGGACCTTGACGGTTGGGAGCGGGCCGTCTGGTCTGGGTCATACCGCGACCGATCCATGTGGCATGCGTGTGAGCAGTTGGCCGAATATTCCGACGGCGGCTCCGCGCTCAATGTCGCAGAGGCGATACTTCCGGCGATGGCAATGGTGAACGCAATGTTCTTGGGTCATTGGGAGCCTGCGAAATGAGCGGACGTTACCAAAACAAGGGTCGAAAAAATCGGAAGCGTCGATTCCGTGAAGAGGCGGAAAAGAACCGCCCCATGTTCGCCGGTGACATGTTTAAAGGCTTCGGATCGGCGGTCGGTTCCGTTGTAGGCGCAATTGGCGGAGTCAAAGCCATGGGGCCGGTCGGAGCTGGAGCAGGAGCCATAACAGGCTCTGTATTGGGTGAGACGGGGAAGCACTATCTCACCTCGTGGATGAATTCAAGTTCAGGCCCGTCAGTGGGATCGTTCAATTCAGTCGCCGAATTGAAGTCTTCTGTATACGGTCTCATTGACTCCGTGCGAGCCGACTGTGACACAAGAATTAAAGCCGCTCGGGGAAACGCTGAGACTGCTCTTGACCTTATCGAACGTGCTACTGACGGATCGACGAACAGTCTCGTTTCCGACGCGATCACGGGACTTCACGAAACTCTGATGCGCATGGAGGAAGTCCTGTCAGCTTCTGACAGAGGGAAATCGAATGCGGAGACATGGGTGGAAGGGTTGTAGGGGGAAGCTCCATTAGATCTCGGTAGAGCTCGGAAACATGACTGCTAGTAGTAGCTAGGCGTTCAGAAGCATCTTTTGTCGCAGTTTATTGGCGGTTAATCTCGTCATCTGTGAAATGCCAGCGAATAACGACATCAGCATCATCATAGGGACAGATATCCATGACATCGAGATAATCGCGCACCATATGTTTCGCCTTGACGGTTGTCACTGTCTGCGTGCAGCCGATGCCGTCAATGTGCAACTCCCACATATCTTCGACGCCCTCATCAGGCACGGCATCGACGGTGTAGATCGTCGCCTCTACCGTGCCTGTCACTGCAATCGCCCTATTTCAGGTTCATTGCCCGGTTTTGAGAACGTTCGCCGTTTCCGGCGTTAGCGCTGCTTAGCTGCGCTCGACCAGACGAGTGCGCGGTCCGGCCTTGTAGACACCGCTGGGCAGTTCGTGGCCGACCATCTCTTCGGCCATCTCGGCGACCTCAAGCAGCTTGTCCAGGTCGATTCCGGTGTTGTAGCCCATGTCGTGCAACATGTGGACGACTTCCTCGGTCGCGACGTTGCCACTCGCACCGGGCGCGTAGGGGCATCCACCCAGCCCGCCGACGCTGGCGTCAAACTGATCGACCCCGTAGTCCAGCGCGACCATGATATTGGCCAGAGCCGTACCTCGGGTGTTGTGGAAGTGCATGAGGCGCGGCAGATTGGTGTCGACGGCCTCCAGCAGGTCTTTGACGCGCTTGGGCGTGCCCATCCCGGTGGTGTCGCCGAAGGCGATGCGGTCGATTCCGGCGGCTTCGGCGCGCTCTACGATCCCGGCAACCCGCTTGGGGTCGGTGTCCCCTTCGAAGGGGCAGCCGAAGCTGGTGGCGATGACCAGCTCGATGAAGACGTCATTGGCGTGGGCGAGTTCCACGAGCGCGTCCAGTTCCGCCACGGAGTCCTCGGTGGGACGGTTGAGATTGGCGCGGTTGTGCGTGTCGGAGGCCGACAGCACGACGTTGACCTCTTTGAATCCCGCGTCGATGGCCCGTTGCAGCCCACGCAGATTGGGGATCAGGGCGCTGTAGAGGACGTCGGGGTTGCGGTCGACCTTGCTCCATACTTCGTCGGCGTCGGCCATTTGGGGAATCGCCTTGGGGTGTACGAAGCTGACGGCTTCGACGCGCTGGTGGCCGGTGCGGGAAAGAGCGTTGATGAGCTCGATTTTCTGGTCGGTCGCGATGGGCGGCTCGTTTTGGAGTCCGTCGCGCGGTCCGACTTCCCGAATATGGACATCAATCGGTTGTGACGCCATTGTCGCGTTCTCCTTCACATCGAATGCGGTACCTGAAGTCTAACGCGATTGTGGCCGGTCCCGACAGGACGGCATAGAGCAGCGGCCCCGGGGGCTTCGCCCCCGGGGCCGCAATGGCTCGGATTCTAGTCCTCCGAAGGTCGCAGCGCTTCGGCGATCCGACCTTGCCAGGCGTCCCGCAGTTCATCGCGGGTGGCGTCGAAGTGTCCCTTGATCGAGAGGCCGTCGACGCTGTCGTCCACGACCCCGAGCGGGGTGAAACCGAGATCCTGTTTCTCCAGCGCACCCTTGACCGCTACGGTGTGTCCCTGTGGAATGGTCACCAGAATGCGTGCGGTCGACTCGCTGAACAGGGTCACGAACGGGTCCTGCCCCGAGGGAAGTTCGATCGCCGCACCCTGACCGGAGTTGACGACCGCTTCCACCAGCGCCTGCGACAGTCCGCCTTCGGACAGGTCGTGAGCGCCGGTGACCTGCTGGGTTCCCGCCAGATAGGCCATGACCTCGGCGAGTCGCTGCTCGCGGCCCAGGTCGACGGCCGGGCCGACTCCCCCGATGTGGCCGTGGCGCACCCAGGCCCATTCCGAACCGGAGAGTTCCTCCTCGGTCGGGCCACCGATGAGTGCGATCAGGTCGCCGTGGTGTCCGAAACCGGTGGGGACGCGATAGGACACGTCGTCCAGAACCCCCAGCACACCGAGTACCGGCGTGGGGTGGATGGCTTCGACCCCGGTTTGGTTGTAGAACGAGACGTTTCCGCCGGTCACCGGGACATTCAGCTGCCGGCAGCCGTCAGCGATACCGGTGACGGCCTCCTTGAACTGCCACATCACGTGCGGGTCCTCTGGGGAGCCGAAGTTGAGGCAGTCGGTGACGGCGATGGGGCGGGCTCCCGTGGCCGCGACGTTGCGGTAGGCCTCGGCGAGCGCCATCTGCGCCCCGCGGTACGGGTCGAGGCGCGCGTAGCGTCCGTTGCCGTCGAGGCTCAACGCGATTCCGGCTCCGGTGTCTTCGTTGATGCGCACGACTCCGGCGTCGTGGGGCATGGCCAGCACGGTGTTACCGAGAACGCTGGTGTCGTATTGTTCGGTGATCCAGCTGCGGTCGCAGAGGTTCGGGCTGGCGGCCAGGTCGAGGACGGTCTGTTTGAGTTCGGCGTCGTCGGCGGGCCGTTCCAGGGTTTCGGCGCGGTCGACGGCGACGAGGTCGCGGTCGTTCGGTTCGGCGACCGGACGTTCGTAGACGGGTCCTTCGTCGGCGAGCGTGGTGGGTGGGACGTCGACGACGGTTTGACCGTGGTAGTCGATGACCAGGCGTCCTCCGTCGGTGACTTCTCCGATCGGGGTGGCCAGGAGGCCCCAGGTTCGTGCGGTGTCGAGGACCTTGTCCACCTTGCCGGGGTCGACGATGAGGAGCATGCGCTCCTGCGATTCGGAGGCGAGGATGTCGTGTGGTTCCATCCCGGTGGCGCGGAGGGGAACGCGGTCGAGGTCGACGTGCATTCCTCCGGTTCCGGCCGCTGCGGTCTCCGAGAGCGCGCAGGTGAGTCCGGCCCCGCCGAGGTCCTGGATGCCCACGACGTCGCCGTTTTGATACAGCTCGACGCAGGATTCGATGAGTAGTTTTTCGGTGAAGGGGTCGCCGACTTGGACGCTGGGTCGGGCGTCGGAGTCGTCGTCCTCTTCGAAGGTGGCCGATGCCAGTACCGAGACTCCGCCGATTCCGTCCTTACCGGTTTTGGCACCGAGGAGGATGACGACGTTCCCCACTCCGCTGGCTTGCATGGTCTGCAGCTGTTCGCGGGGCAGAACTCCGACCGATAGGGCGTTCACCAGTGGGTTTCCCTGGTAGCAGGGGTCGAAGTAGACTTCGCCGCCCACGTTGGGGAGTCCGACGCAGTTGCCGTAATGGCTGATGCCTTCTACCACGCCGGGGAGGACTCGGGCGGTGTCGGGGTGGTCGGCGGCGCCGAAGCGCAGCGAGTCCATTACCGCGACGGGTCGGGCGCCCATGGCGAGGATGTCGCGGATGATGCCGCCGACGCCGGTGGCCGCGCCTTGTTTGGGTTCGATGTAGGAGGGGTGGTTGTGCGACTCCACCTTGAAGGTGACGGCGGTGTCTTCGTCGACGGCGACGACGCCGGCGTTCTCGCCGATTCCGGCCAGCAGCCGGTCGGTGGTGGGGTTTTTCTGCCCGAACTGCTTCAGGTGCACGCGAGACGACTTGTAGGAGCAGTGTTCGGACCACATGATCGAGTACATGGCCAGTTCGGAATGAGTCGGTCGGCGTTCGAGGATCGACCGGATACGTTCGTACTCGTCGCTTTTCAGCCCCAGGTCGACGTAGGGCTGCTTTTCGTCCGGCGTCGCCGAGGCGGCCCCGACGGTGTCCAGTGGTGGGGTCGTATTCCCGGTCACGGTTTGACTCCTTCTACCAAGTGGGACAGTACCGAGGCGATCACGCCGCGGCCGTCTTCCGACGGTCCGGTCAGCGCCTCGACGGCGTGTTCGGGGTGGGGCATGAGGCCGACGACGTTGCCGCCTTCGTTGGTGACACCGGCGATGTCGCGTTCGGAGCCGTTCGGGTTGTCGAGGTAGCGGAAGACCACTTGGCCGTTCTCCTCGAGGCGATCCAATACGGCCGGTTCGGCCACGTAGCGTCCTTCGCCGTGTTTGGCGGGGAATACGACTTCCTGACCGGCGTCGTAGGCCCGGGTCCAGGCCGTTTCGGCGTTGTCCACCCGCAGGCGGGCCGGACGGTTCCGGTAGCGCAGGTGTGCGTTGCGCACCAAGGCCCCCGGTAGCAGGTGCGATTCGCACAGCACTTGGAAACCGTTGCAGACGCCGAGAACCGGCATCCCCAGGTTGGCGGCCTCACGGACGACGTCCATCACGTCGCTGAATCGCGAAATCGCTCCGCAACGCAGGTAATCCCCATAGGAGAAGCCGCCGGGGAGGAACACCGCGTTGACCTTGTGCAAGGCGGCGTCGTCGTGCCACAGTCGTACCGGTTCGGCTCCGGCCAGCGCCACCGCTCGAGCGGCGTCGCGGTCGTCGAGGGAACCGGGAAACGTCACAATTCCGATGCGTGCGCTCATTCGTCGCCGTCCTCAACCACGACGTTGAAGTTTTCGATCACGGGATTGGCGAGAAGCTCGTCGGCGACCTTCTCAGCCTTCTTTTCAATATCGACGGTACTGTCGTCGAAGTCCAGCTCGATGCGCTTACCAACACGCACCGAGTTGACTCCTTTGACCCCGAGACGCGGCAATGCGTTCGCCACGGCCTCGCCCTGGGGATCAAGGATCTCGGACTTCAGCATTACCTCGACCACAACACGACTCACTGATACTCCTTCTGGGTGGGTGAGTGCCCGCTCGGCTTGGTTGGTGGGTGACCGCCCGGTCCCTCCGTGGCTCAGACGCCGTATCCCGCCTCAGGCGCGTACGGGTCTATGTCAATGGAGTTATTCGGTTGATTTCTCAGAAGGACGTTGCCCCGGCGGGCTCACGCCTCATCGTCGGTCCACATACCTCTTCGACGCGGGATGTTCCTACGTCGATTCCGAGCCGGTTCGTTTCACCATCGCTTGGATCGTTCAATCCTCGTTTAGAATAACCGGACCACTCTGTCCGCTCGGCTTCGTTAGCGCTGCTACGCCCTGGGTCACAGGATGTCGGTAGGGCGGTACGCAGCGGCTTCAGGGTGCCGTTCCGCCACCTCGGCGATCCGGTGAACCACCTGATCCACTTGGCGGCCTGCGGCACCGGTGAATTCACCCGGATCGGCGACCAGCTGCTCCAGCGCCCGACGGTCCAGGGGAAGCCGATCGTCATCGGCCAGACGTTCGACGAGGTCATTGACACGTTGACCTTTTTCACGCATGTCCCGTGCCACAGCGACGGCGTGTTCCTTGATCGCCTCGTGCGCGTCCTCTCGACCCGCACCCTGTTTGACCGCCTCCATCAGGACTTTCGTCGACGTCAGGAACGGCAGGTAGCGGTCCAGTTCGGTACCGATCACCGCCGGGTAGGCCCCGAACGAGTCCAGCACGGTCAAGAAGGTCTCGAACATGCCGTCGAGCGCGTAGAAGATATCCGGCAGCGCCACACGACGCACCACCGAACACGACACGTCCCCCTCGTTCCACTGGTCTCCGGTCAACTCAGCCAGCATCGAGGCGTAACCGCGAATGATGACGGCGAAACCGTTGATGCGTTCGGACGAGCGGGTGTTCATTTTGTGCGGCATGGCCGACGACCCCACCTGGCCCTTGGCGAAGCCCTCGGTCACCAGCTCCTGCCCGGCCATCAGCCGGACGGTCAACGCCGCCGACGACGGGCCACCCGACACCTGAACCAAGGTCGAAGCGACCTCGTAGTCAAGGGAACGCGGGTACACCTGACCGACCGAGTGCAAGACCCGATCGAAACCGAGATGCTCCGCGACGCGCTGTTCCAATTCGGCCAGCTTGTCCGCGTCGCCGTCGAACAGATCCAACTGGTCCTGCGCGGTTCCCACCGGTCCTTTAATCCCCCGCAAGGGATACCGCCGCAAAAGATCCTCCACACGCTCCAGCCCGACCAGAAGCTCCTCGGCCCATGAGGCGAAACGTTTCCCCAATGTGGTCGCCTGAGCGGGAACATTGTGCGAGCGCCCCGACATCACCAGGTCACGATACTGCTCGGCGCGAGCGCCCAAGCGCACCTCACTCGACACGATCCGATCGCGAATCAGTTCCAGCGAGCGCCGCACCTGCATCTGCTCGACGTTCTCGGTCAGATCGCGACTGGTCATGCCCTTGTGGATCTGCTGATGCCCGGCGAGCTCGTTGAACTCCTCAATCCGGGCCTTGACGTCATGCTTCGTAACCCGCTCGCGGCGTGCGACGGAATCCAGATCGACATTGTCGACGACCGCTTCGTAATCCGTCATAACCTGTTCGGGGACGGAAACACCCAGATCGTTCTGCGCGCGGAGCACGGCCAACCACAGCCGACGTTCCGCAACGATTTTCCCTACCGGGTCCCAGATGTCACGCATTGTGGGAGAAGCGTATCTACTTGCGAGAATATTAGCGGTTACCACTCGCCCATTGTCGCAGGTGGCACGCCATTCCTCGGTAACTCGGCCCGATATGTTGCTCTCGGTCACCCGAAGCCGACTCATCCTATCACTGGATGTATTCACTGGTCACACCTAAAAATACGGGTTTACCTCGAATGGCTGTCACACTACGAACCGCCGTTCAGCCGAGCCGCTGACCGTTCGGCACACCACGTAAACTGAACGTATGCGAGTTCTTCTGATTGGAACGGGCGGACGCGAGCACGCCCTGGCACAAGCGCTGGTGCACGACCCGGCGGTCGAATCGTTGATATGCGCACCGGGCAACCCCGGCATGGCGTCAATCGCCGAATGCAAGCCCGTCAACTCCAACGACCCCGGCTCAGTAGCCGCGCTCGCCGTCACCACCGGTGCCGACCTGGTCGTCATCGGCCCCGAGGCACCGCTCGTCGCGGGTGTCGCCGATGCGGTGCGCGCGAAAGGAATCGCCGTATACGGGCCATCGGGCGAAGCCGCTCGCATCGAAGGATCCAAAGCTTTCGCCAAAGATGTCATGGCGGCCGCCGACGTCCCCACCGCACAATCGCGCGTCTGCTCCTCAGACGCGGAACTCGAAGCGGCCCTGAACGAACTGGGTGCCCCGTACGTCGTCAAAGACGACGGACTCGCCGGAGGCAAGGGCGTCATCGTCACCGACGAACTCGACGCGGCGCTCGCGCACGGCCGCGAATGCGATCGAGTCGTGGTCGAAGAGTATCTCGACGGTCCGGAAGTATCGCTGTTCGTCATCAGCGACGGAACGAACGCCGCCCCCCTCCTCCCCGCACAGGACTACAAACGCGTCGGCGACGGCGGTGCCGGACCGAACACCGGCGGGATGGGTGCCTACACACCACTGCCGTGGGCTCCGGATACCCTTGCCGACGAGGTCATGGAAACCGTCGCACGGCCGACCCTGCGGGAACTCGCTTCACGCGGCACCCCGTTCGTCGGAACGCTCTACTGCGGACTGGCACTGACGTCCAAGGGCGTCAAAGTAGTGGAATTCAATGCCCGTTTCGGCGACCCCGAAATCCAGGCGATCCTTCCGCTGTTGGAATCACCGCTGGGCGACCTGCTGTACAAAGCCGCGAACGGCAACCTGGACGAGTCCGAAGCCCTGCAATGGAGCAACGATGCGGCCGTCTGCGTCGTGGTGGCCAACGAAGGCTACCCCGGAGAGGTCGTCAAGGGCCGCCCTATCGTCGGCACCGACACCGAGGGCGTCGTACACGCCGGGACCGCGACGGACGACGACGGACGGATCCTGGCGACCGGAGGGCGCGTGGTCAACTGCGTCGCTACCGGAAACGACGTCGCGAGCGCTCGCGACGCGGCGTATCGCGTGGTCGACGCGGTAAAGCTTGAAGGCGGACATTACCGCAACGACATCGCGCAAGGTATATAGAATTGCGGCTCTGAAATACGGTCCGGGCGCAGGGACGCACCCGGGCCGATTCCATCTACCCATTGAGGATACGTTCAGCGATCGACCACAACCCGGGCGGCTGCATACGCCCGTTATTATGGAGCGGTCCAGAACAATAATTATTGCCCACCGGTTACAGGACAAGGTAACTCATGGCCACCCCGAACGAAACCTCCCAGGACACCGCCGGAAGCGAGCGAATCATCCGGTCTCTCAAATCATGGGTCTGGGCGCTGACACCGGCCTACACCATGGGTCTTCTGACGGCAGCACCGTTCCTCATCGCCGCTGTCAAACGGAAAACGATATGGATGTGGTTGTCCGCCGGACTGTATATCGCTGCGTTCGTTTCCATTTTGATCGGGCTGAGCCTTCCCGTTTACGGTATTGGAACCATCTATACCAATGCCGGATTCCTCGTCTCGCTGTTCGGAGGTTCCGTCCATACCTTGTGTATTCGCCGTATAGTCTGGGATCTGCCCAGCAAAACCGACATTGCTCCGCCCCCGAAGAGTGAAAGGCAAAACCTTCAAGACCACCTCAACCACACCAATCAGACCATTGATTCGCGTGGAGAGCTGCGTACCAAGTTCCGTGACATCGCAATGAACGACCCGATGTACGCCAAACTCACCTTGAAAATCGGTCGCCCCGACCTGGCCGACAGGCCGGTTGACGACGGCGGTTTGGTGGACGTCAACCACGCCCCCGTCGATGTTTTGGTAACGCTGCCGGGCATCAACGCTGCGGTCGCGCAGCACATCAATGACCACGTAGCGGGTGGAAACACCTTTACCGATATCTACGAAATGACCCACCACATCCCCGTCGACACTCAGTACCTCCATATCCTGGACGAATACGCCATCTTCCTGCCTTAGTCGAATCCATTCATCGGGCGACGTCGACTGTCGATGTGACGGCACAAAAATACGCGCACCGCGACCTCGGCCGAGTGACGCGATACGCGCAGAGACGGTTGCGGCAATCGATGCCTATTACATCGACATTGTTCCCGCCATGCCGCCCCAGAAAATCATTCCTACGACACACGGCAGTACCAAAGCCAGAATTCCTGTGGCCAAGCCACCAATGGCCATCCCCTTGTTCGTGGCCTCCCCTTTGTTTGCCTTCGCAAGACCGATCGATCCGAAGATGATGCCCAGAATGCCGAGCACCCAACCGAAGAACGCGATAAAGGGAATCCATGCGAGAGCAAGGCCGATAACACCACACACCAGACCGGCAGTGCCCAGCCCGTTTTGTGGCAGTTGCTGTGGCGGTCCATAGGGAGACTGTCCCGGTGCGGGCGCTGGCCCCATCGAATAGCCGGGTTGTTGCTGCTGGTAGGGATCGCCCGGTGTTCCCTGAGGTCCTTGCGGGCTGGGGCCGGGTGGTCCGGGAGGCATGTTCGTCATTTATTTCCTTACGTTCGTCCGGAGACGTCATCCCCGGAAAGTCGTGAACATCTACATTATGCTATTGTCGACAAATAGCTCGCACACCCATTATACGCTGCGACATCATCCGGCACAGATCCGTTATTGCCCACATGTTCGACTCCACCCGACGCTTGACGACGTGGAATTTTCACGACATTGATCGGCAATAAGCCCCCGATCGGTCCGAACAACAGATTCCAGAAGACGGTCAACGCCACGATCGGAGCCGCCAAGGCCAATACCCCGGTTATCAGACCGGTCACGGCCATCCCCTTGTTGCTCGCCGCTCCCTTGCTCGCTTTGACGAGACCGACGCTCGACAGCACGATCGCCGTCAGCGCCAACAGCCACGCCAGCAAGCTCAGTAGCACCATGGGCACGAGGCCGATCAGCAATCCACCGATCCCACACAGCATGCCCGCCGTCCCGAGACCGTTCTGCATCGGCCGTTGCGAGCCATAAGGAAACTGCTGTCCCATCGCATGGCCGGAATGCGGCTGTTGCGAGTAACCGGGATACGGTTGCTGTTGATAGGGAGCTCCACCATACGGCTGTGGCTGCTGGTAAGGCCCCGGTTGTCCGGGTGGCATCTGCGTCACGGGTGCCCTCGTTTCGATAAGGGTTGGTATAGGGGATTACGTATCTCTCGTATGCCTCGATCCTACAAACGACCGTCACACCACCGCATAACTCCGTCTAGACGGTTCTGAAAGAATTTCCTGTAACCGCTTTACTACTAGCGAGTACAGGCGTACAAATGAATTACGGAATCCAAGGGACTTCAGTAAGGAAGATGCTTCCAGAAGACCTGAGGGAACCGTACACAGCCACCGAGAACCCACGTGCGACTAGAGCCGTCGGGAGGCAAGAAGGGCTAAACGCTGCAGAGTTAAGCCCCGATAAAGAGACTCACGCTTGGTAACTCGGCACGGATGTGACAGCGAAATATCGCAAATACGGCCCAATCAGCGGAGCAACGCAGGTTGGGCCGTATATTTTGCCTCACCGATCATGATTTCAGGTGCCGTATCGCCACACCTGGATTGCCGCTCAGGACACATCGCCGAATCCAGCTGGCAGAATAGAGCCGATGAGTGCGATTGAACCTGGGTGGTACCCCAATCCGTCCGACCCCACCGAACAACGTTACTGGGACGGCTCCCAATGGGTCGGTAAAGCGGTTGCCATCGGGGAGGAACCGCCCGACACGCCCGAACCGCTTGACCCCGAACCGGAACCCGACCTCAACGATCATACGCACCCCGATGCGTCCTCCCCCACCATCATCCCCAAAGCCCCCGGCAACTATCCCCCGAAAGACGCCGTGGAGATCCGATCCATGGGCGCACTCGTCGGGTGGATCGCCCGACGCGATGTCACCCGCATGCTTCAAGGACGCGCTCTCGCTCCGCCCGGTTCCCGTCTCGGGGCCCGGCTCGTCGACATCGCCTGTGTCGCGTTCCTTTCCCTGGTCGTCAATTTCTATTTCCTGTACCAGCTTTACCAGGAACTACGCCCGAGCATTGACCAAGCGATGGCGGGAACCCCGTTCTGGGAAATCGACACTCCCGACGATCCCGGGCTTACTATGACCATCATTCTTCTCACCGTCGGCGTCTGGTTCGCCTACGAAGTCCCCACCACTCTGAACAACGGCCAGACACTGGGGAAACGCATTTTCAAGATTAAGGTCGTATCCCTGGCTCCCAATGATCCCGGGTGGGGTCGCAACATCATTCGGTGGATGTACACGGCTCTGCCGCTCGTCTGCTTCCCCTGGGGAGCGTTCGTGTGGCTGATCGACGGCATTTGGTGCTTGTCCGACCGTCCCTTCCGGCAGTGCCTGCACGACAAGTCACCGGGCACGATCGTTGTCGACGCCTCCGCGGAGCCCGCCGAGCCGTCGAACCCGACTAAAACCATCGACTGACCACACGGGTCGGTCAACCATATTGCCCCGGTTCCGCCGTACAGTAGGTACATCTACTACCACAAGGAGCAACATTGATCAAGCAGACGTCCAGTCCGCTTCGTGCGGACCTCGATGCCATTCCCGCCTACGTTCCCGGTAAAACGCATCCGGACGCGGTGAAACTCTCCAGCAATGAGATGCCCTTTGGCCCGCTTCCGGGAATCCAGCAAGCTGTGATGGACGCGAGCGCGAACGTGCACCGCTACCCGGACATGGGTGTCGTCGCGTTGCGTCAGGCCTTGGCCAGGCGTTTGGGAGTCACCGAAGAACAGGTTGCGACCGGTTCCGGTTCGGTCGGATTGTTGCAGCACCTCTTGCAGGCGATCGCCGAACCGGGCGCTGAGGTTGTGCACGCGTGGAGATCGTTTGAGGCGTACCCGATTCTGACGGCCGTGGCGGGTGTCAAGAGCGTTCCGGTTCCCAACACCGAGGACCACCGTCACGATCTGCCTGCGATGGCTCGAGCGGTCGGACCGAATACCCGAGCGGTGATCGTGTGTAACCCGAACAATCCGACCGGGCAAGTGGCGACGGCTGCCGAGCTGGATGAATTCGTGGAGGCGATCGACCCGAATACGCTCATCATCTTCGATGAGGCGTATCAGGAGTTTGTGACCAGTAATGACGTACCGGATGCTGTGGAACGCTACAGCGACCGCCCGAACGTCGTCGTCGCTCGGACCTTCTCCAAGGCGTGGGGCATGGCGGGCCTGCGTGCGGGTTACATGATCTCGTCTCCTGACGTCGTCAGAACGGTATCGAAATGCATTCTGCCGTTCTCTGTCAACATGCTGGCTCAGGTAGCGGCCACTGCCGCGCTCGAAGTCGAAGAAACCATGCGGGAACGGGTCGCGGCGAACGTCGTCGAACGGCAGCGTGTCCTGGCCGCTACACGTGACATCGTGCCCGGAGTGCCGGACACCGAGGCGAACTTCGTGTGGTTGCCGTTGGGGGACGCGGCGGCCGATTTCGCCGCGCACTGTACCGCTCAGGGCGTCATCGTCCGTCCGTTCGCCGGAGACGGAGTCCGTGTGACGGTCGGCCTCCCCGAGGAGAACGATCTGTTCCTGCGGACTCTGGCGTCGTTTGAGTCTTAAACACCGCTCATCCGTTCAGGGGATCAACACCTGCCCCCTGAACGGAATCGTCTATGATATTGGTCATATTTCACAGTATTGCGCCGAGGAACCCACTGAGCTGCATTCCTCGGCCACAGTTCATACGCCCGGACGGAAGTCGCAGCACCAATTCGGACTCACGGCGCGCAGAGCGCGTCATCGAACGAACGACGCGACAACGGAGCCGTCTGCGCTTTCCAATGAACACAATCCCGTTCACTATCCCCGGCTAAACCAACTCGCGAGCAGCTAACAGCACACGTCGACGCTGTGGTCGAACTGCCTGCGTTTCCAAGAAAACTCGACCACAGCGTAAGTTCCCTACGTAACCGGCAAGCCCCAGCGAAGCGCAGAAGCGATAGAGCCGACTGTGCTCCCTAAAGAGCGCTGAAAGCACAACGCGGCGGTAAAGCTACCTGTACGGCCAAGCAGAACTCGACCACCGCATAAATCCCTTACGTAACTGGCGAGCCGCAAGCACTGAAAGTGCGACGCGGCGGTAGAGCTGGAGGGGAGCTCAGGTTGTTCCAGGTGCTTCAGATTTGCGCGAGGAGGATTCGTCGCGACCTTCAGGTCGTGAGAATCCCCCACAGCGTAAATATGGAGTGCCTGGGGCAAGCTGAGCGGTCACCCACCACGTACGTTTTCGTGGATGAAGGTCTCGTAGATCTCGGTTAGGGTTTGGCGTTGTTTGGGAGTGAGACGTTTGTCGCAGGCTATGGCCTTGGGGGCGTCTTTGTGTCCGCTTGGGTTGGACATTCCGGCTTTCAGATACATAACCGGGGTGCGCATCTGGAGTGCGCTGGTGATGTGGCGCATCATGGCGCTTCGGGAGGTGCGTACGGCGGATTGCGGCGTTTTGGCACGCCGACTGGCGATCCTGGTTAGGGCCATGGAATTGATGATTCCTGCCTGTTCAGCAAGTTGCCGCATGGACACGCCTGCGCGGCGGCGCATGGGCACGCTGCGATGTTTCAACATATACAATTAACCTCTTTAATTCCACGACAGTCGCGATAGAACTCGGAAGTTGACGCGGTGACCGTCGCTCAAGTCACCTTACGCCATCAACCGGACGACTGTAAATGGGCCGCTCGGTTAAATACCTATAGGAGGCCTGTTCACAGCGCCACACGGGATGTGGGTCACCACGGTGGTAACTGGAGACTGTACCAGCTGGACGCGTTTGACCTCCGCACAGATTATGCACCACCGACACGCGCCCCGCACCCGGTCTCCAAAGTGATTTTGGCGGCGCCGGGCAGGAGGACGACCGCACATCCGAGCATTTTGTGAGGTATTTTCCGGCTTGCACGTCCTGGAATGGTGTCAACGCTCGGTAGTATAGGAAACAGCCCAACGGAGGCTGTTGAACAAGGAGGAACCCGGTGAGCGTACTACAACGCTTGGAGAGACAACTGGAAGGGCTGTTCGAAGGCACTTTCAACAAAATGTTTAAGGGCGTTGTGCATCCTGTGGAAATCGCCAGCGCTATGCAGCGCGAAGCCGAATCCCACAAGGCAGTCCTGGCGGGCGATCGAGTACTGGTGCCGAATCGGTACGTCATTGACCTTTCCCCGCCCGATCACGATCGTCTCGCTCCCTACGCGGCGGCCTTGGCACAGGAACTCGCACAATCACAGGCCGAGTTTATCGGCGAGAACGGCTGGACGGTCTACGGCGACGTGATTGTGGAAATCGAGCGAGGCGAGGGCCTTGACTCCGGCATGTTCCGAGTCACCGCCGAAGTGGCCGCTCTGAACGAGGGCGCGGAGCAGGAGCCGCCCGGAGGCATGGGTGGAGGCTACGGAGGCCAACCCGCGGCGCCGTCCGGTCCGATTCTGGCGGCCGGGGACGGCCGGCAGTTCAGCGTCGCCCACGGCTCAACGGTCATCGGACGAGGGGAACAGGCGCAGATTCGCCTGCCCGACGTCGGTATATCCCGTCAGCACGCTCGGGTGGACTTCGACGGGAGGCAGGTGTCGGTGACGGATCTCGGTTCGACCAACGGCACTTTGGTCAACGGGCAGCGGATCACAACCGTGTCGATACAGCCGGGAGACGTCGTTCAACTGGGAACGACGTCCCTGACCTTGCAGGTGGCGTAGCGCCACCGTCACGTCCCATCGCCAGGTGGCACCTCCATGTGACACGCTGGACCGGCGGCGGCCCTGTTCGGGTCGCCGTTTTAGCCTGTGGCGGGGTTTTTCCACGGTGTCGCCGCCATCGCCGGTTCCGTCTCCGCGGCCGGATACGCATATTCCTTCAGCTGCCGCATCGGGGCGGTGCGTTCGGTACCGTGTGAGTACTAGTCCACCCACCCTCATGACTCGGGAGTTGTCATGCCTGAAGCGATTGTGCAAACAGTGGCACGGTTCGGTTTCCTCGCTTTGCTGTGGCTTTTTGTCTTTTTGGCCGTCCGCACCATCACGAAGGATCTTCTCGTTCAGCGTCGTGCCGCACCGGCTGGAGGCGCGCCCGGCATGGCCCCCGGTTCGGAGCAGCCCCAGCGTCGTGGTTCGAAGAGACCGGCTGTGGCGCAATGGCTTGTGGTCACGACCGGCGCTTTGACGGGGCAACGTTTTCCGCTCACCGGGCAGCCGATTTCCATCGGTAGGGCAAAGGACTCTACTATTGTGATCAACGATGATTTCGCTTCCAGCCATCACGCTCGCATAGTGCCGCGTGAGGGACAGTGGATGGTGGAGGACCTCGGGTCTACCAACGGCACCTATCTGGGGCGTGAGAAAGTCTCGCGACCGACTCCGGTACCCATCGGGGTTCCAATCCGCATTGGACGTTCGTCATTCGAGTTGCGGTCGTAAGGTAATTTTCTGTCAGGCGGTTGATATTCGATGGCTTTGAGTCTGCGCTACGCGGCGATCTCCGACCGGGGTGTCGTACGCAAGGGTAACCAGGACTCGGTGTATGCCGGACCACACTTTATCGCGGTAGCGGACGGCATGGGCGGCATGGCCGCGGGTGACCTGGCCTCGGCCATCGTCATCAACACCATGCGCACCATCGACCGCCCCCCGCCGGACGAAGCGGTCGACGACGAACTCGCCGATACCGTCGCCAGCGCCAATCAGCACATCCGCCACACCGTCGAACACGACCCCGGCAAGGAAGGCATGGGAACCACCCTCACGGGAATGTGGTTCGACGGCTCCTGGTTCCATCTCGTCCACATCGGCGATTCACGCGCCTACCGCCTGCGGTCCGACACCTTCGAACAGCTGACCATGGACGACTCCTACGTTCAACTGCTCATCAACGAAGGTCAGATCACCCCCGAAGAGGCCGAAACGCATCCGCAGCGGTCACTCATCCTCCGCGCGCTCGGAGCCCCCGAGGTCGAACCCGCATTTCAGACGCTCGCCGCGCACGCGGGCGACCGCATACTACTGTGCTCGGACGGCCTCTCCGGCCCGGTCAGCGATAATCGCATCCACGAGGTGATGCGCGACGCCGACAGTCCCGACGAGGTCGTTCAAACCCTGACTCAGGCCGCCCTCGACGCCGGCGCACCCGACAACGTCACCGTTCTAGTGGCCGACGTCGTGGAGTCCGACGACGCCTCCGAACGCACGATCATCGACGGCGCGGCGCACGACCTCGTACTCGCCAACTCCGATACCACGTCCCTGCCGCGTATCGGCTCTGACTCCGAGGATTCCGACGCCGACGACGACAGCGACGATCCCGACTCCGACGACGCCGACCGCGCTCCGTCCAAGGGACGCGGGCGTGTATGGCGCACCGTTCTCGTCGGCGTCTTCGTTCTCGCCCTTATCGCCGGTGCCGGGCTCATCTGGGTACGCAGCCAGTATTATCTCGGCGTTTCCGACGACGACAGCGTCAGTCTCTACCGAGGCCTGCCACACGAGGCCTTCGGCGTATCGCTCTCCTGGGTCGAAGTCGAGACCGACCGGTCGATCGACGACGCCAACGAAGGGATACAGGAGGATCTCAACGACGGTTTGCCGGTGGACTCATACGAGCACGGCATCGACAGACTCGACGAGATCACCGATTCCAGCGCCGATAACACGTACCTCCTGCCGCTGTGCGCCGAGAGCACCGACGACGACGTCACCGAAGCCCAACAGGTGAACTCCGACGGCTGCCGCACCGAATGACCGTTCCCCTCCCCCGTCATTTCCCGCACCCCACGAAATGCGAGCTCCGCTTCTCACTCCCTCACGCGGTCACTTGCCGCCGTCACGCCAAACGGTAAGGTTAGTAAGGCGACGCGGTTTCGCTTGAGGTACTTCGCATTCACTGCCACAGCGCAAGAAGCCGAACAGCGCCTCAGAAGCCGGGCCACCCGCCGGGAACCGAGCCGGCCACGTCGCACCAAGGCACGATAGAGGACACTGTATTTATGTCGCAATCATTCTCAGCGGTCGCTACGGCCTCTGAACCGAGTGAACCAACGACGGTGCCCAAATCCGGCATGCCGCGAGACGACGCCCTCGCTTTGGGGATGATCGTGGTCGCCGGTCTGGCGCTTGTGTGCCTCCAAGCCTCGATCGAACAGGCCGTCGCCGACACACTGACTCTGAACACCCTGTTCATTCCCGGTGCGGTGACGATAACCGGATTCGCCGCCTGGGCCGCCACCAAGAAGTGGGCGCCTTATGCCGACCCGATTTACGTCGCGCTTGCTACGATCTTCTCCGGCGTCGGCATCATCTTCATCCGTCGCCTGGCGCTCACCCGAGCCGAGGAGCCCCTGGCTATCGACGCAAATATGTTTGCCGACACCGGTGGCCGACAACTTATTT